>NZ_JAHBCZ010000011.1:0-444565 GCF_019956035.1 Pseudomonas sp. A-RE-22 | reverse complement strand
AGCTATCTCCAGGCGGGTGGTGCGGGTGGTGTCGGTGTCGGCGCCATCTGGAACAAAGGCTCGATCCTGATCACCGCCGCCAACTTCGCTGCCCTGGCCGGCAACGTCGGCGGCAGCGGCGTGGGTGGGACAAGCGCTGGCAGCGCTGGCGTTTCGCCGGCGTCGGTGGCCAACGTCTACGGGGATGGCGGCACCATCAACACCAACTATGTGCCGGACGAGACGCCGCCCACCGCGACCGTCGTGGTGGCCAATACCAACCTGAACTCCGGTGGTACGTCGACGGTGACCATCACCTTTTCCGAAGCCGTCACCGGCCTTACCGCAGCGGACCTGACGGTGCAGAACGGCAGCGTCGGCACCTTGACCAGTGGCGACGGTGGCATCACCTGGACTGGTACGTTGACCGCGGCCAGCAACATCGCCGACACCACCAACATCATCACCCTGAACAACACCGGCGTCGCCGACCTGGCCGGTAATGCCGGGGTGGGCACCACCGACTCGAACAACTACATCGTCAACGACACCGTGGCGCCCACGGCGTCCATCGTGGTGAGCGACACCGCCCTCAGGATTGGCGAGACCTCCACGGTCACCATCACCTTCTCCGAGGCCGTCTCCGGTTTCACCACGGCTGACATGACTGTCGCCAACGGCTCGCTCAGCGGCCTGAGCACCAGCGACGGTGGCATCACCTGGACGGCCACCCTGACACCGGACGCTGCGATTACTGACGCTTCCAATCTGGTGGTCCTGAACAATACCGGTATTGCAGACCTGAATGGCAACGCCGGTGTCGGCACCACCAGCTCCAACAACTATGCTGTCGACACCGTTCGCCCGACCGCCACCATCGTGGTGGCCGACACCGCGTTGAGTGTCGGCGAAACTTCGCTGGTGACCATCACGTTCAGCGAAGCGGTGAGTGGTTTCACTACCGCCGACCTGACGGTTGCCAATGGCTCGGTCACCGGCCTGAGCAGCAGCGACGGTGGTATCACCTGGACCGGGACGCTCACACCAAGTGCCAGCGTCAGCGACACCACCAACCTGATCACCCTGGATAACACCGGCATTGCCGACCTGTCCGGGAACGCCGGCAGCGGGACCACCGACTCCAACAACTACGCCATCGACACCGCACGCCCGACCGCCACCATCGTGGTGGCCGATACTGCGCTGAACATCGGCGAAACATCGCTGGTGACGATTACCTTCAGCGAGGCGGTGACCGGTTTCACCCTGGCTGACCTCACCGTTGCCAATGGCTCATTGAGCGGCCTGAGCAGCAGCGACGGCGGCGTCACCTGGACCGCGACGCTCACCCCGAGCGCCAGCACCAGCGATGCCACCAACCTGATCATCCTGGCCAATACCGGTGTGGCGGACGCGGCGGGCAACACCGGCAGCGGCACCACCAGTTCCAACAACTATGCCGTCGACACCCAGCGTCCGACCGCGACTATCGTCGTGGCCGACAACGCCTTGAGCGTCGGCGAAACCTCGCTGGTGACCATCACCTTCAACGAAGCGGTGACAGGCTTTACCACCGCCGACCTGACGGTCGCCAACGGTACGATCACCGGCCTGAGCAGCGGCGACGGCGGCATCACCTGGACCGGCACGCTCACGCCAAGTGCCAGCGTCAGCGACACCACCAACCTGGTCACCCTGGATAACACCGGCATTACGGACTCAGCCGGCAACGCTGGCAGCGGGACCACCGATTCCAACAACTACGCCATCGACACCGTGCGTCCGACCGCCACCATCGTGGTCGCCGACACGGCCATCGCCGTTGGCGAAACATCGCTGGTGACGATCACCTTCAGCGAGCCCGTGACGGGTTTCACCCTGGCGGACCTGACCGTCGCCAACGGCAGCCTGAGCGGCCTGAGCACCAGCGACAACATCACTTACACCGCGACCTTCACGCCGAGCGCTGGCATCAGCGATACCACCAACCTGATCACGCTCAATAACACGGGCGTGGTGGACGGTGCGGGCAACGTCGGCAGCGGTACCACCGACTCCAACAACTACGTCGTCGACACGCTGCGCCCGACCGCCACCATCGTGGTCGCCGATACGGCGCTGAGCGTTGGCGAAACGTCGCTGGTCACCATCACCTTCTCCGAAGCGGTGACCGGTTTCGACAATTCGGACCTGAGCGTGGCCAACGGCACGTTGAGTGCCGTCAGTAGCAGTGATGGCGGCATCACCTGGACCGCCACCTTCACGCCAGCCCTCGGGGTCAGCGACACGTCCAACCTCATTGTCCTGAACAACACCGGCGTCAGCGATGCGGCGGGCAACACCGGTACCGGCACCACCAACTCCAACAACTACCAGGTCGACACCAACGTGCCCACGGCGACCATCGTGATTGCCGATACCACATTGAGCATCGGCGAGACGACGTTGGTCACCGTGACGTTCAACTCGGCGGTCAGCGGGTTCGACAACGCGGACTTGACCGTCAGCAACGGTACGCTCAGCACCATGAGCAGCACCGATGGCGGCGTCACCTGGACGGCCACCTTCACACCGAGCGCGAGTATTTCCGATACCAGCAACGTGATCACCCTGGATAACACCGGATTGATCAACGGCGCGGGCAACGCCGGTGTGGGCACCACCGACTCCAACAACTACGCCGTCGATACGGTGCGTCCAACCGCGACCATCGTCGTGGCCGACACCGCCATTGCCGCTGGCGAGACCTCGCTGGTGACCATCACCTTCAACGAGGCCGTGACGGCATTCACCAGTGCTGACCTGACGGTCGCCAACGGCGTGATCTCCGGGCTGAGCAGCAGCGATGGCGGCATCACCTGGACTGCGACCTTCACGCCGACCAGTGGCGTCACGGACACCAGCAACGTCATCTCGCTCAACAGTGGCGGCATCGTTGACTTGGCAGGCAACGTCAATGTCGGTACCACCGACTCCAACAACTACGCCGTCGATACAGTGCGCCCAACCGCCACTATCGTGCTGAGCGATTCGGTGTTGAAACCGGGTGAAACCGCGCAGGTGACCATCACCTTCAGCGAGGCGGTGACCGGCTTCAGCAACGCTGACCTGAGCGTCGCCAACGGCACCCTGAGTGCCGTCAACAGCAGCGATGGCGGCCTGACCTGGACCGCAACCTTCACGCCGACCCTGGGCGTGACCGACACCAGCAACCTGATCACCCTGGACAATACCGGCGTGAGCGACGCGGCCGGCAATACCGGGACCGGTACTACAGATTCGGCCAACTATGCGGTCGAGACGCAGGTGCCGACGGCCACGATCGTGGTGGCCGACAGTGCGCTGCGGGTAGGAGAAACCTCGCAGGTCACCATTACGTTCTCGGAAGCGGTGAGCGGTTTCGACAACAGCGACCTGACCATCAGCAACGGCACGCTCAGCAATGTGTCGTCCACCGACGGCGGCGTCACCTGGACGGCCACGTTCACGCCGAGCGCCAGCATCACCGACACCAGCAACCTGATCAGCCTGGACACCAGCGGCGTGGTCAACGCCTCGGGCAACAGCGGTGTCGGCGTGGTGGACTCCAACAACTACGCAATCGACACGGTTCGCCCTGGCGCCACCATCACCGTGGGCGATACCACCCTGGGCATCGGCCAGAGCACCACCGTGACTATCAGTTTCACCGAGGCGGTGTCCGGTTTCGACTTATCGGATCTCAGTGTCGCCAATGGCGTGTTGTCCAACCTTGCCAGTAGTGACGGTGGCCTGACCTGGACCGCGACCCTGACACCTGCTGCTGGTGTCAACGATGCCACCAACCTGATCTTGCTCGACGCCAGCAATGTGCAGGACCTGGCCGGCAACTCCGGCGTGGGCATCGCGATTTCCGCCAACTACGCACTCGACGCCACCCGGCCGACGGCAACCATCGTTGTCGCCGACCCGAACCTGACAGTGGGCGAGACGACCCAGGTGACCTTCACCTTCAGCGAAGCGGTGACGGATTTTGACCTGTCGGACCTCAGCGTCACCAACGGTGAACTGACCAACCTGATCACCAGCGATGGTGGCAGGACCTGGACCGCGACGTTCACACCGACGGTGAACCTCACCGACCCGAGCAATTTCATTGCCCTGGACACCAGCAACGTCAGCGACCTGACGGGCAACGCCGGGGCCAGCGTGGCGGTATCCAACAACTATGCGATCGACACTGTGGTGCCCAACGATGTGAAGCCGCCACCGGAGTTCCTGACCGCCGACCCGGTCACGGTTATCCCGCCTTCCGAGGTGCCGTTGCAACCGATCGTCTTTACCCCGCCGACCGGCAACCTCGGTTCGCCGCTGGGCTTCCCGCCGCTGTTCGAGCAACGGGACGTGGGCGGTGGCCTGCGGCCGATCGGGGATATTTTCATCAACCATGGTGCGCTGGCGCCGAGCTATATCGCCCAGGTCTTCAGCACTGACGCCGCCGGCGACGGTAGCGGCCAGGGGTTCCTGGGCTTTGGTGGTGGTGATGGCGGGGTGTTCGGCAGCAGCACGCTGTCGACCCTGTTCAACCAGGACTCCGGCTCCGAGGGCGAATCAATGGACGCCTTCGACAGCCAGTCGATGCAGGGCGGCGATGTTTCCCAAGGGCTGCGCGGGACGTTCGGGGCGCCGACCCTGGGTCAGCAACTGCAACACCTCAAGGACACTGAACAACGTCAGGTCGACAGCCTGGCGAGCGCGTTACAACAGGTCGGCATCAGCCAAGTGCAGGCCTGAATTCTAAAAAATATTGGGGCAGCCAGGGGCAATCCAGGGAATGAATAGAAGTCAGAAGTTATTCGGTATGAGTTTGCTGGCGTTGGTGGTGAGTGGTTGTGCGGTCACCAGCGATCCGATCGAGCGTAGCGTCAGCGAACAGCGCGCTCGAACCGACCTGCAGAATATGTACAAGGATCAGGAGCCGCTCAGCGGCCCGCTGACCCTGCACCAGGCCATGGCCCGGGCAGTGAAGTACAACCTCGAAGGCCGCTTGAAGATCATGGAGGAAGCCCTGGCCAAGCGTCAGTTGGACCTGGCCAGTTTCGACATGCTGCCGCGCATGGCCCTGGACGCCGGTTATGTGGGCCGCAACAACGTCAACGCCTCCAGCAGCCAGAGCGTGGAAACCGGCACCCAGTCCCTGGAGCCGTCGACCTCCCAGGACCGCGACCGCGAGGTGGCGGACCTGACCATGGTCTGGAACGTGCTCGATTTCGGCGTCAGCTACATCAGCGCCAAGCAGGCCGGGGACCAGCGCCTGATCGTGCAGGAGCGCCGGCGCAAGGTGATCAACACCATCGTCCAGGACGTGCGTTCAGCCTACTGGCGCGCCATGGCCGCCGAGCGCCTGCTCAAGCAGATCGACAGCCTGATGGCCCGGGTCGAGACGGCGCGGGACAATAGCCAGAGCATGAGCGAACAGCGCATTGGCGACCCGGTGCAGGCCCTGGGCTACCAGCGCTCGCTGATCCAGGCTACTCGCCAGCTCGAAGAGCAGCGTCGGGCGCTGTCCCTGGCCAAGACCGAACTGGCGACCCTGATCAACTTGCCCTTGGGCACCGAGCTGACCCTGGCGACCCAGGATGAATACGCCATCCCGGAACTCAAGGTCGACCTGGCCCGTCTCGAACAGGAAGCCCTGGCCAGCCGTCCGGAACTGCGCGAGCAGGATTACCAGACCCGCATCACCGCCGCCGAAACCCGCAAGGCCATGCTGCGCCTGCTGCCGGGGCTGGAGTTTTCCGCCGGCGGGCATTACGACAGCAACTCGTTCCTGGTGGAACAGGGCTGGGCCGACTATGGCGTGAAAGTCACCTGGAACCTGTTCAACGTGATTTCCGCCCCGGCGGCCATCGACGTGGCCAAGGCCGGTGAAGAAGTGGCGTCGGCGCGGCGCCAGGCGATGTCGATTGCCGTGTTGGCGCAGTTGTACGTGGCCAATGCCAACTATCGCGAAGCGCTGCGCCAGTTCAAGACCAGCCAGCAACTGGCGGACATCGACGGGCAGATTGTCGGTCAACTGCGCAACCGTCACGAGGCTGCCGGCATTGGCGAGCTGGATCTGATCCAGGGTGAACTGAACACCCTGCAGGCCGACCTGCGCCGGGACCTGGCCTACGCCGACCTGCGCAACGCTTATGGGCAGATCTTCGCCAGCGCCGGTCTGGACCCGCTGCCAAACGAAGTGCAATCGACCGCAGTCCAGTCGATTGCCTCGGCGCTGGCTAATCGTGAAGCAGCCTGGGCCCAAGGCGACATCACGGTGCCGACGACGGCCGCGGTGACTCAATAACCGGGCGCTGGCATGACGCGCCCGGCGTTTTCCCGGCTGCCGGTGGCGGTGAACCTGCCGTTGCTGTTGCAGGCACTGGCCGCCGTTGAAGACGAGCGCTGGCAGGGGCATTTCAACAGTGCCTATTACAGTGGCGATTGGAGCGGGGTGGCGCTGATCTCGGCGGCGGATGCCGTCACCGAGCTGTCGCCCGGGCGCGGTCAGCCCCTGCACCGCGCGCCTTGGTCAACGGATGGCCGTTGGCATGAGGCGTTGCGCGACTGGCCCCTGGAGATCGTCTCGGCCCGGCTGCTGCGGCTCGGGCCCGGCGGGTGCATCCACGAACATCGCGACTATGACCTGGACGGGCCGGACGCCGACCTGCGCCTGCACGTGCCGCTGCTCAGCTCGCCTGGCGTGGACTTCTTCCTGAATGGGCAAATCATTCCGATGACGGCGGGCGAGTGCTGGTTCCTCGACCTGGCGCGACCTCATCGAGTTGTGAATCGAAGCGCTCATTCGCGGGTTCACCTGGTGCTCGATTGTCGTCCTGGGCCTTGGCTGGCACAGCAGATTGCCGATGGGCTGCCCACCACACCCGCTGTGGGCGTCGGGCCAAGCGACTTTGTCCTTTTTCGGCAGCGTGTAGAAACGGATCCTCATCTCGCCCGAACCTTGCAGAACCTGCATGAGCCGGAAGCTTTCATTGACTCCGCGCTGGCGCTGGGGGCCGAACGAGGGCTTCATTTCACCCGGGAGGAGTTGCGGGCTGCGATGCGCACCGGTCGCCAGCAGTGGAGAGACCAATGGAAGACCTGAATCTGCATGGCTGGTTGCCGATCCGCGTATGGCAAGAGGCCGGGCAGTGGCGGGTCGATTGGTGCTGGTTCGGCGACGCGCGACTGTCGCAGCCATTCTTCGGCGACGCCGTGGAAGACGCCCTGCGCTTGCCCTTCAACCAGGCGTTCCGCCGCCAGACACCCTTGGACGTGTTCGGTCAGTGGCAACGACAAAGCCCGGGCCTGGCGCCCAGTGCGTTCATTTTCCATGCCTCCCGCTGCGGCTCGACCTTGATCAGCCAGATGCTTGCCCAATTGGACGATCACATCGTCATCTCGGAACCACCGCCTCTGGATACGTTGCTGCGCAGTGATCTGTCGTCTGCCGAGCAGTGCGTGGCGCTCAAGGGCTTGATGTCCGCCTATGGGCAGCGCCGCCGAGGCGTGGAGCAACGCCTGGTGGTCAAACTCGACGCCTGGAACATCGGTGAGCTGGCGCTGTTGCGTGAGTGTTTCCCCGACACGCCCTGGCTGTTCCTGTACCGCGACCCCTTGGAAATCGCCGTCTCCCACCTGCGGCGTCCCGGCATGCACATGGTGCCGGGAATGATCGGGGCAACGGTCCTGGACGATGGATTGCCGTTCGGCAGCCCGGAAGATTTCATCTCGCGTCGGGTGGGACGGTTGTTGGCGACGGGTTTGGAACACTGTCAGGTATTTGGCGCAATGGCGGTCAACTACACCGAACTGCCCGAGGCGATGACGGGCAGGCTGGCGGCGTTTTTCCGGCTCGATGATGAGCAATGCGGGCAAGTGTTCGCAGCGGTCGGACAGCACGCCAAGCAGCCGGCGCAAGCGTTTGTAGGCGATAGCGAGGACAAGCGCCGGGAGGCTTCGGCGTTGTTGCGTGAGCGGGTCATGCGCTGGGCGCAGGGGCCCTATGAAGCTCTCGAAACATTGCGCTATGGCGAGGGGTTCTAGGGAAACGCCGCACTTCCCCATTGTGGGAGCAAAGCTTGCTCGCGAAACAGGCGCCTCGATTTCTGAAAGACCGCATCGCCGCCATCGCGGGCCAGCCTTGCTCCCACAGTGGGCAATGCATCAAGCCTTGTTGGGCGACAACTCCGCCATCCCCTTGAGCAATTCAATCGGCAAGGGGAAGACGATGGTGGAGCTTTTATCCCCGGCGATCGAGCCCAGCGTCTGCATGTAGCGCAACTGCATGGCGCCCGGCTGGCGGCCGAGCATTTCGGCGGCCTGCATGAGTTTTTCCGAGGCTTGAAGCTCGCCTTCGGCGTGGATCACCTTGGCCCGGCGTTCCCGCTCGGCCTCGGCTTGGCGGGCGATGGCGCGGATCATCGATTCGTTGAGGTCCACGTGCTTGATCTCGACGTTCGCCACCTTGATGCCCCAGGCGTCGGTCTGGGCGTCGAGCACTTGCTGGATGTCGCCGTTCAATTGCTCGCGCTCGGCCAGCAATTGGTCCAGGTCATGCTTGCCGAGGACCGCGCGCAAGGTGGTCTGGGCCAGTTGGCTGGTGGCCATGAGGAAGTTTTCGACCTGAATGATGGCTTTCTGCGGATCGAGCACGCGGAAATACAGCACCGCGTTGACCTTCACCGAGACGTTGTCGCGGGTGATCACGTCCTGGGGCGGCACGTCGAGGACAATGGTGCGCAGGTCGACGCGGATCATCTGCTGCACCACTGGAATCAGCAGGATCAACCCCGGCCCCTTGACCTGCCAGAACCGTCCGAGCTGGAACACCACTGCCCGTTCATATTCACGCAGGATCCGGAATGTCGAAGCCGCCAACGCGATCAACAGCAACAACAGCATCGTAAAACCGATTTGCATACCCATCTCAGACTCCTTGCGAATCAGCGGGGGCCACTTCCAGCAGCAAACCCTTGCGAGTGATGACACGCACCGCTTGCCCAGGCCGCAGCGGCGTCGCGCTTACCACCTGCCAGCGTTCGCCTTCCAACTGGACCCAGCCATGATGATGATTGCCGGCCTGCAACGCGGTCACGGTCGTGACACTGCCCAACAGCGCGGCATCGCCGCTGAAAGGTCGGCGCGGTCGTGTTTTCAACGCACGGACCAACAGGACTATCAGCAGCAAAGCACTGACCAGGCCGAGGCCGAGCATCAGCGGAACCGGGACTTCGGCGTTGGTCATGATGACCGCGCCAATCACACACAGGACAATCCCGCCCAGCCCCGCGACGCCGTAATTGGGCAGGGCCGCCTCGAAGACCAGCAAGCCCACGCCAAAGGCGATCAGCCAGAAAGCCATCGGGTCGGTATATGGCAGCGCGAGGCCATCGGCACCGAACGCAGGCCCGCTGATCGCCAGCAGCGCAACCGTCAACCAGTGAATGTTCACGGGATCCTCCGCAACGTGTATTCGTCGGGACGTTATCCAAAGTCTAGTCGAGTCGAGGGTTGATTGAATTTTGATCAGTCTGGCGGTCGGCGAGGGGCTAGACTGCGGAGAAACACCCCGCCATCTCCATTATGTTCAGGAGGCCCGTATGGAAACCCCAATTCACCCTCTTTCCTCATTATTCAAGCAACTTGGCTTGCCCGATGACGCTCAGGGCATTGATCAATTTATCACCAGCCATTCACCCCTCAAGCCTGGGCTGCACCTGGCCGATGCGTTTTTCTGGAGCGAGGGCCAGCGGCAAATGTTGCGCGACGAGATCCTCGAGGATGCGGACTGGGCGGAAGTGATCGACCAGTTGGATGTGTTGTTGCGCAAGGGGCGTGGCGAGTGAGACCGACGCATTACCTGTGGGAGCGAGCTTGCTCGCGATAGCGAACGGTCGGTCAGCATGGATGTACCAGACATACCGCTATCGTGAGCAAGCTCGCTCCCACAGGTTCGAGTTAATATTCTTTTCAGGTCTTAACAAATAGCTTCTTATTCCTTAAGTAATATAGCTCTCCTCCCTATACTCGTCCGGGAACAGACACGCAGGAGAGCACCCATGCGCAACGAATCGATTCGCTACCTGATTGTGCCGGGCTGGCAAGGATCGCCGGAAAATCATTGGCAAACCCATTGGCAGAACAGCTTGCCCAACAGCGCCCGGGTCGAGCAGGCCGACTGGGTCACGCCCCGGCGTGAAGACTGGGTCGCGGCGCTGGCCGAGGCCGTGGCCGCCGACAGCACGCCAGTGATCCTGATCGCCCATAGCCTGGGTTGCATCACGGTGGCTCATTGGGCCGCCACCGCGCCGGTGCAGTTCCTGCGACAAGTCCGTGGGGCGTTGCTGGTGGCGCCGGCGGATGTCGAGCGGCCAGCCTGCGCTCCGGCGCTGCGCAACTTCGCGCCGATTCCCACTGATCTGTTGCCGTTCCCAAGTCAAGTGGTCAGCTCCGACAACGACGCCGCCGTGAGCGCCCCGCGTGCCCTGGAACTGGCGCGCAATTGGGGAGCCGAGGCCGGGATTCTGTCCGGGGCGGGGCATATCAACGTGAAGTCCGGTCACCAGCGCTGGGAGCAGGGTTTCGCTTATCTCTATCGTCTGCAAAACCGCATGGAGCATCACGCCCTGCGTCGCGCCTGAATTTTTAGCGCCCCCCGTCTCCCGGCGGTCTGGGGCGGGAGCCAGCCATGAGTTTGCATGAAACCTTCGGTCAGCCCTTGTTGACCTTTCCCGATGCGGAAAAAAGCCCCCTGAGCATTCGCGCCAAGGCGCTGGTGTTCGTCGACCCCCGTTCACGGCAGTTGCGCCAGGAATTGGAGCAACTGGCACCCCGTGCGATTTCGGTGCTGATACGCGGCGAAACCGGTAGCGGCAAGGAACTGCTGGCCCGGCATATCCATCGCGAAAGCGATCGCGGTGGATTGTTTGTATCGGTCAACTGCGGCGCTATCAGCCCGACCTACGCCGACGCCGAACTGTTCGGTTATGCCGCCGGCAGCTACAGTGGCTCGGCCAGCAGCCGGGCCGGTTGGTTCGGCTCGGCCAACGGCGGCACCCTTTACCTGGACGAAATCGGCGATTTGCCGCTGCCGATCCAGATCAAGTTGCTGGCGGCCCTGGAGAACCACGAAGTCACCCGTGTCGGCGCGCATCAGCCCAGTCCGGTGGATGTCCGCCTGGTCGCGGCCACCAGCATCGACCTGGCGCAAGCAGTGGCCGCCGGGAAATTCCATGAGCGGCTCTATCACTACCTGAGTGAAGGCCGGCTCGAATTGCCCGCCCTGCGTGAGAGAGTGGGCGATATCCTGTCATTGGCCGAGTATTTCCTGGGCATCTACAGCCAACGCCTGGGCCTGACAGTGCCGCTGATCAGCGAAGCGGCGCAACTCGCACTTGAACAGCACAGCTGGCCGGGCAATACCCGCGAACTGGAGAATGTCATTCATTTTGCGTTGTTGGTGAGCACTGGGGATTACATCTTGCCAGAACATCTCAACTTGCCAGCCCTGACGGAACCTTTGGCGGTGGTAAAGCAGATGGCTCTAACGTTAGTCAGGTCCGGCAATCATCAGCAACTGGAGCAGTTGAAAGAGTGGTTTGCTGAACTCTGATTTATCCATGTGCCCGCTGATTTTATTTAGCCCCGATGGCTGCGCCATCGGGGCGATTTGTTATGTGAGCATTAAAAGTATTGCTTTGATAAAGATTTGCTAGTCGAAAAGTTATATATATTCATATAAATAATATGTTTGATTTATCCGCTTGATTGCCTGGGGAGTGTGGCCGTTAATTGAATGGCGCAAGCAGTTTTGGCTTGCGAATTAATTAACTAAAGGTCGAGGTTTGAAATGCAGTTTGGAAATGATACGTCTGTCGTGGCAAATGCTCCTGCATGGTTCGAGTTGCAAGAGTTCAAGATTTTTTCAGTGTCGGGTGGTAACCGATTATATGGGAATGGCTATCAACAGCTGAAGGTCAGGGTAGTTGTCGCGGTGGCAGATGCGTTTCATAGAAGAGTTCCCCTGACCCAGTCCGAACTTGACTCCATCGTTTTGGTCGATGCATCGAGTGGGTTGCCTTTGTCCAAAAAAAACAGATACGGCCCGGAGGGTACCCATGCATGGGAGTACATGGAGTTCCAAGATAGTCAATTTCGCGAACTGCCTCACAACGGCCCTGTGCCTGGTTCGGTACCGCCGGGACCGTTCGTTTATGTAGTGGATTTTTATGTCAGCAGCACTTCGTATACACCTATTAGAGTGCGGCCGCGAATAACGCGGGCGGACGGCGAGATGTTCCAGTTTGATACGAAAACCGAACTGGCATCTCTTCAATTGTATTCGCTTCCCGTGGCGGTTTATCGGGCGGAACAGTATTCGCTCAATCGCACTTCGGCCCCCTACGCCTCCACCTCGCGTGACATTGAAAAGGTGGAGGTTTTTGTCTTGGAACTGATCATTGATCAGCAGCGAATTGAGTTCGTAACGGGCTTCAATATCGGCACTCATCTGCGGATAGGAAGCTCGGATCGCCGATACACAGGTTATTACCTGGTTGGCTATGGCAATGGCAGGTATATGCGAACAGGCGGGGCTCCGAGGTGGGAGCGACCTGATGCGTTGGGGAGGAGTCGCAGCGAAGAAGGGCAGGTTGCTTTGGTACTTGCCTACGGCAAACACGGGGGGGATGTGTGGGTCCGAGACCCTGTATCCAGCACGCTTATGGAATTTCAAGATATGTATGGAAATCTTCACCAACTGCGCTTGGAGCTAACCGATGATCCGCTTTTGGTCCGGATTCATCGATAAATAAAAAGACGTTTTCAAGGACGATCCCATGAGTAACTCAACCTCTCCTTCCGGGCAGCTGACTTCGGCTGCCTTCAAGTTCGATAGTTTTGTCCGTTCGGGTGTGGACCCCCGTACCGGTACCTACAGCTGCAGTGTGGCGCTGGACGCGGTGCCGGCTGAGGCAGCCGGTGGCCCGAAGGTCTCACTGACCCTTTCATACGATTGCTTCAATGATAGGAATCTGGGCCTCGGAACCGGCTGGTCTCTTCGTACCTGCAGTTACGATCAACGTCGACGTAAATTGACATTGACGAACGGAGAGACCTATCAGCTATTTATCAGCGGTGGCCAGGTAACTTTCCTTGATAAGAAGCTCGATAACCTACTCGTCACGATACAAGACAATGAAATGCTTATTAAGCACATCGATGGCAGGATTGAAATTCTTTCACGCCCCAGCGCGACCTATAACGAGTGGCTGCTGGAGCGCGAGTATTGGCCCGATGGCAAGGAAACGCTCTACCAGTATCATCTCCTGTCCGGAACGCGACAGTTGGCGACGGTCCATCATCAGCGTCGACGTGTCTTGCATATCGACTATGCCCTGAACAGCCCGGAGCCACCGTCAATTACCGTGTGGCCGGATATTCCCTCCAAGAGGCTTCAGTACCTGCTTGCGCTACGGCTTGGAGAGCTCCAGGGCATCACGCTGGTTACCGCTGAAAATACCGAGTTGAATTGGAACTTTGGCTATTCCCCGATCAATGGCTTCTTGGTGATGAGCGAAGTTCATCAGCCAAACGGTGCCCAGGAAAGTCTCACGTACAAGAGTCAGGGGCATAGGCTACCCGACGGTGCACCAGTCCCCGACATGCCGTACGTCACCCAATCGGTCATGTTTCCCGGCGGAGACCAGCCGGCGATTATCAATACATACCAGTATTCGCCTAGAAACTTCCTTGGCAATGCCTCAGGTTTTCGCTGGTCCGCTGAGCGTGACGTGCTTTATAGCGTCAGTAGCGATTATCAATACTCCTGCACTCAGATTCAGTGGATCCTTGATAGAAACGGTCGACGCGAATACTCACGAATTATTCGTACCTACAACCGCTTCCATTCGATGATTTCACAAAGGACGATCTGCGGCAGCACGATGCAACTGCGGGAGATCCAATATCACGATGTGCCCGATAAGGCTTTCAGCAATCAGCCTCCACAGTTCCAGATGCAACGCGCCGTGCATGACAGCTTTTTTTTCAACACCAGCGCGACTGAGGATATGGGGCGCAGCAACGTCCGGACGGAGACCACCCGGACGTCTTATGACGTGCATGGAAACCTGTTGGAAAAAACCAGTCCATGCGGTGCCCGGGAGATTTATGAGTACTTCCCGGCACAAGGATGCGTGGATTGTCCACCCAGCCCCATAGGCGTGCCTTGTTTCCTCAAGCGCAAGTCGATACACCCTTCGCCTGATTTCGCCGCCGCACCTACCACCGTCGTTCATTACACCTACAGCCAATCGCCCTCACTGCTTGCTGGGCGTCCCTGTGTTCGGCTCGCCAGTGAAACACTCTACGAAGAGGGCATCAGCGAGCCACGGGTGGACTGTCGGTTGAAATACATCAACAACGTTAGTGACGTCTTTCATGGGCGGTTGCAGAGCAAAGTTGAAACGGTAGGTGGCGTGCGGAGCGAATATCGTTACGCCTACCAACATGAAAACGATAACGTTCGCACCGACCAGACTTTTAGCGCCCAAGGACTGAGCCATCTACGACAGGACTGGCATGACGTATGCGGATGGTTGATCAAGACCAGTGAGGCCGGTGGCTGCGTGGTCAGCATGGAATACGATTCACTGGGGCAGTTGACCCGTGAAACGGTAATGCCCGACAGCGGCCACTCTGCGTCGCGTGAGTTCATCTATCAGTCGGCGCCCGGCGGTCATGCCACCGTCACTGTCAAGGACGCCCGCGGCGGCCTGACAGTGACCCGCAGCGACGGACTGGGTCGCACCCTGAACGTCGAGAAACAGGAAGTCGATATGCCCGGCGCGCCGATGCGGGTCGTTTATGAGGCCCGATACGACGGCCTCGGTCGCCTGCAGTCGGATAAACAAATCGATTGGTTCAACGGCGAGCCGAAAACGCTGGAAACGCTTTACGACTACGACCAGTGGGGGCATCAGAACCGTACCAATCGTCGTGGGCAAGTGATCGTTCATGATGAGATCGATCCTGTGGCACGCACTCGTACCCACTGGACGGATGGTGGCGGCAAGACCTGTACATTCCTTAACGCTCTGGAGAAACCAGCGCGCGTCGAACGTATGGATCTGTCAGGCGTTGTGCGGGAGGTCACTGTCTATGACTACGATGGCTTGGGACGGTGTATCAGGCAAATCGCTTCCGACGGTGCGGTTACCCGCTACACATACGATTTGGCTGGCCGTGTGCTGAGTACGACGCTACCGGACGGTACTGTCATCGAGAAAAAGTACGCGCTGCAAAGTCAGGCTGATCACCCCACGCAAATCAGCGCGAACGGCTATGTACTGGGAACTCGTGCCTACGATGGGTTGATGCGCATTACCGACAATCAATGCGGCGGTCGCAGCGAACGAATGAGCTATGCGGGTTCCAGCAGGAACGCTTCGCGCAAGCGCACTCCCGCCGGGAAAGAGCTGCGGTTCACACTTGATCCAATGCTCGATGATTGCATCACCAGCCGCTCCGGCAGCCAGGCATCCGTCGCCACGAAGCATCGGTTTGATCCGCACACCGGCTTGCTTCAGGAAGCGGCCAATTCGCTGGTGCAGCGGCGTATGGAATATGGTCCTTCAGGCCGGCTCAGCCGAGAATCCTGGGTCACTGCGCTTGACCGGTTCGATAGTGAGCAAACCTATTCATTGATGGGTAAGCCGATTGGCCATACCGACGTCAACGGCATGGCCCGCATCTGTCTTTATGATCAAACGGGACGCCTGTCGGGCGTCACACAAGGCTCAGTCAGCGCCTCCGCTCAAGAACGCATCACCGCCACCTATTCGTACGACGCCCAAGGGCTCGTCAAGTGCATCACCGTCACCGATCCTCGATCAGGCCTTTCGATGGTCACCGATCTGGTATACGACGAGTTTGGCCGCGAAATCCTTAGACGTTCCGCCTCCTCGGCCAATGACGTCGTCGAGGTCGCCCAGTCGTTCGGCCCGGGGGATAAGCTCAGCCGGCGTACGCTCAAGTCAAACGGGGTGCTGCGTGTCGAGACGTTTGCCTATGATTTGCGGGGCCGATTGACCCGTTACGCCTGTCAAGGCCCGCAGGCGCCCGTGGACGTACAGGGCAAAATCATCACGTCGCAGGATTACACCTATGACTATCTCGATAATATCCGGCGGGTCGTCACGCGTTTCGCGGGCGGCGAGAACACCGCCACGTACCGATATGACCTGGCTGACAAAACGCAACTGAGTGCTGTTACCCACAGTCATCGCGATTATGTGTCCGCCAATTCGACCTTCCGATATGACGACGACGGCAACTTGCTCAACGACTCATGGGGTCGCCAGCTGACCTACGATGAATTGGGCCGCCTGGAGCGCGTGAGTTCGGCTGACTCAAGGTCGACATTGGCGCGCTATCGGTACGATGCTTCGGACCGGCTTCATGCCGTTGAGTTGACGGGGCAGGAGCCGTATCGCCGGTTCTACCGAGAAGAGCAGTTATCCAGCGAGGTAACGGAAAAGGGCAGTCGCAGCATCGTTCGCGAAGAACGACAGTTGTTGGCGTTGTTGCAGGGGCAAGAGACAGCGTTATTCAGAACCGATGGCTGCGGCAATGTCCTGCAAGCACTTTCTGGCGACGACAATCCCCATCACGCCTATTCGCCTTATGGCCAGCGCCAGGGGGGAGACGGGTTGGGCAGTCTGTTCGGTTTCGGCGGCGAACCGCTGGATCCGGTCACTGGCTGCTACCTGCTTGGCAATGGCTATCGGGCCTACGATCCGGTACTGATGCGATTTCATAGGCCCGACAGTTGGAGTCCGTTTGATGGCGGTGGCCTGAACCCCTATGCCTATTGCCTCGCAGACCCGATCAATCTCAGCGATCCGACCGGTCATATTTCTACCTGGGGCTGGATCAAGATCGGCCTTACTGCTGCTTTCGCGATAGCCTCTGTTGCATTCACCATTGCGACACTTGGCGCATCCGCGCCATTGGTAGGGGTGTCTTTTTCGGCTGCGGCGGCCTTGACGCTGGAGGTGGTGGGAGGCGCGGTATCGATTGCATCGGTGGTGTTGGAAGAGGCCGCTCCGGACGCCGTTGCCGCTCAAATCCTGAGCTACACCAGCCTTGCCTTGGGCGCCGTCTCCGGCGGGGCTGCGCTGGCCGGCAAATTGCTGGGAAGGGGGACATCGCTAGCCCTGCGCAAAACCGTTGATTCGCTCGGTGACGTGGTGACGCTGGGTCGCAGCAATGTGCGCGCGACACGTGCTGGCGGCTACTCCAAGGCCGCGAGCCCTTTGGTTCGGGAAGGCCAGCGCAACTTCATCGGCCTGCAAGACGATCTTGCAAACGTGCTGACGGCCAAGGATGTAGTCGGCTACGCCAATTACCCGGTTAAAGGTGTCACCTATACAATCGAGAGGGAAAAATACATTGAAAAGGCCAAAGGGTATCTTCGACAGGCGGACGAATGGTTCAGCAATCATGAGCGAGCTGAAGCCCCCGAAGATATTTACGGTGAAGTCAGGAAGCGAGGCTCGGACATCCGATTTGCATGACGAAGGTACGTGGGTATGTTTTGTCGATATGCAATATCGATATATGTACACCAATAAAAAATATTTTTAAGGCATAAAAAATATCGGTATCTTCCGCCTCACGCCAGCGATAGCACTTCGCTGGCACTCCCACGTTGGCCGTCGTCCATGACGACAGTGATATTCGATAAGGACACTGCATGAAAAAGGTTCTGTTGTTCACCGCATTGGCGGCGGCCCTGGCCTCGGGCCTGGCCCAGGCCGCGGAAAAACTGGTCGTGGCGGCCACGCCTGTACCCCACGCTGAAATCCTCGAGCTGATCAAGCCAGCCCTGGCCAAGGAAGGCGTGGACCTGGAAATCAAGGTTTTCACCGACTACGTCCAACCCAACGTGCAGGTGGATCAGAAGCGCCTGGACGCCAACTACTTCCAGACCCTGCCGTACCTGACGAACTTCAACGAAGGCAAAGGCACCCATCTGGTGACCGTGATCGGCGTTCACGTCGAACCGTTCGGCGGCTACTCGAAGAAGTACAAAAAGCTGGCTGATCTGCCAAATGGCGCGACCATCGCGTTGCCTAACGAAGGCAGCAACAGCGGCCGTGCGCTGATCCTGCTGCAGAAGGCAGGCCTGATCGAGTTGAAAGACCCGAAAAACGCGTTGGCGACCCCGAAAGACATCGCCAAGAACCCGCACAACTTCAAGTTCAAGGAACTGGAATCGGCCATGCTGCCGCGTGTGCTGGACCAGGTCGACCTGGACCTGATCAACACCAACTATGCCCTGGAAGCGGGTCTCAATCCGGCCAAGGACGCACTGGTGATCGAAGGTGCGGATTCGCCTTACGTCAACTTCCTGGTGGCCCGTCCGGACAACAAGGACAGCCCGGCCATCCAGAAACTGGCCAAGGCCCTGACCAGCCCTGAAGTGAAGGCGTTCATCGAGAAGAAATACAGCGGCGCGGTACTGCCGGCGTTCTGATTCGCGCGGTAAACCTTGTCACGGCTTCAAACGCCGACGGCTGATACAGCGTCGGCGTGATCGTTCCCCTCAGGCCACCCCGCTCTTCAACGCCCTGCGCAACGCCACCAACAATTTCACTATTTCCTGCGGTTCCAGTCGCTGCGGCACTTTTACGTCAGCCATGTTCTCTTCCTTGTGATGGTTCGGCCGGGTGAAAAACAGTGCTCCCTTGGAGGGGTACTTAAAAAATCCGTCTTTCGGCGAAAAGAAAAGTAGTCGTCTTTGTCCTTCGCGGCAAATTCGGGGTGTGGGAGCGAGTTTGCTCGCGATTCGGTTTATCAGGCGCTGGCTAGTCCGGCCAATGCCACGCTGGCTCATCCAACACCCGCTGCCCGACAATCCCGGTCTGCCCAAGCTCCTTTTCCAGCACGATGCAATTGCAACCCTCATCCTGCTCCAGGGCGGCGATCAGGCGCGTGGCGTGGGACACCACCCAGACCTGGCAATTGACTGAAGCCCGGATGATCAGCCGTGCCAAGGCCGGCAACAGATCGGGGTGCAGGCTGGTTTCCGGTTCGTTGAGCACCATCAGCGAGGGCGGTCGTGGTGTGAGCAGGGCGGCTACCAGCAACAGATAGCGCAGGGTCCCGTCCGACAGTTCGGCGGCGGACAACGGGCGCAGCAGGCCATGCTGTTGAAACGCGATCGCGAAACGTCCGCCTTGCAGTTTCTCGATGTGCAGGTGGGCACCGGGGAATGCGTCGCCGATGGCGGCATGCAAGGCCTCGACGTCACCGATTTCAAGGATGGTCTGCAGCGCGGCGGCCAGGTCGCGGCCGTCGTGGTGCAGCACTGGCGTGCGGGTGCCCAGTTGCGGTTGGCGCACCGGGGCGTCGGCATCGCTGCGAAAATGATCGTAGAAGCGCCAGCGACGAATGAACTCGCGCATCTGCAGGACCTCCGGCGAAGTACGCAGGCTGCCGACCTGGTCGAACAGGCTGTCGAAGGTCGGCGTGTGCTGGGCCAGCACATCCCAGGAGCGGCCTTCGCGGGCACGGATCATCGGCCCGTTGCGGTCCACCAGCAGGCTGGCCGGCCGAAACACCGGGCCGGCCCAGATGCATTCGCGCTTGATTTCAGGGTCCAGTGAAAATGCTGAAAGACTGGGCTCCGGCAAGCCCAGGGCGATGCAATAGCTGAAGTCCTCCCCAGCGAAGCCCAGGCGCAGGCGCTTGGTGCCCTGGCGCACAATCGCCTGGATCGGCACTTCGCCGTTACGCATGCGCCGGCTGATTTCTTCCGGCCCGGCCCAGAAGGTCGAGTCCAGTCCGCCTTCGCGGGCCAGGGCGTTGACCACTCCGCCCTGGGCTGTCTCTGCCAACAGGCGCAGGGCGCGGTACAGATTGGACTTGCCGCTGCCGTTGGGACCGGTGATCAGGTTCAGCCGACCCAGGGGGATTACCAGCTTGTTGATGGAGCGGTAATTGGCCACCGCCAGGGTCTTGAGCATGAGCAGACTCCTGCTGCAGGGGTCCATAGGAGACGATCAGTTTGCCTGATTTGTGCTCCTGTTGTATTCGTTGAACCCTGTTCTAAGCTCACAGTCGTATCGTCACTGGTACGTCCGTACAGCGCAAAGGAGTCTGCATGGCTGGTCCCCGAATCAAACTGGTAGTTGGCCTGGGCCTCTGTGCGCTGTTGGCCGGATGCGGTGATGACAAGCCTGTGGAAAAAGCCCTGCCACGGGTTTTCGTGCAGCAAGCCGTGCCCAGCGAATACGCCGCTTCTGTGACCCTGACCGGCGATGTCCAGGCACGGGTGCAGGCTGACTTGTCGTTTCGCGTGGGTGGCAAGATCATCGAACGCAAGGTCGATGTCGGCGCCCGGGTCTCGGCCCGGCAAGTGCTGGCCCGGCTCGATCCTCGGGACCTGCAGACCAACGTCGACTCCGCCGAGGCCCAGGTGGCCGCCGAGCAGGCGCGGGTCAAGCAGAGTGCGGCGGCGTTCGTGCGCCAGCAGAAACTCTTGCCCAAGGGCTACACCAGCCAGAGCGAATACGACGCCGCCCAGGCTCAACTGCGCAGCAGCCAAAGTGCGCTGACCGCTGCCCAGGCCCAACTAGCCAACGCCCGCGAACAACTGAGCTACACCGCACTGATTGCCGAGGCCCCGGGCATCATCACCGCGCGCCAGGCGGAAGTCGGGCAGGTGGTGCAGGCCACGGAGCCGATCTTCAGCCTGGCCCGGGATGGCGAACGTGACGCGGTGTTCAACATCTACGAATCGCTGTTGAGCGAACCGCCGTCGGACCCTGCGATCACCATCAGTCTGCTGGATAACCCGGCCATCAAGACCACCGGCACGGTGCGCGAGATCACCCCGGCGGTGTCTGCCCAGACCGGCACCGTGCAGGTCAAGGTCACCCTCGATGATTTACCCGAAGGCATGCACCTGGGCTCGGTGGTCAGTGCCACGGCCAAATCCGCCGGCAAGACCGCCTTCGAGCTGCCCTGGTCGGCCCTGACCAAGAACCTCAGCGACCCGGCCGTGTGGCTGGTGGACGGTGAGGGCAAGGCGCAGTTGCAGACGGTGACCGTCGGCCGTTACCTGACCGGCAAAGTCATCATCAGCGATGGCCTCAAGGGCGGTGAGAAAATCATCACCGCAGGCGGGCAATTGCTACACCCCGGCGTACGCGTCGAGATCGCTGAAAACACCTCTGAAAAAAACCGGCCGGGAGCCCAGCCATGAAGCGTTTATGGATGGTCTCGGCCGGCCTCTTGCTGGCCGCCTGCTCCAAGGAAGAAGCACCACCCGAACCGGTGCGCCCGGTGTTGTCCGTTGAAGTCAGGGCCCTCGACCAGCAGGCGCTTGGGCGGTTCGCCGGGAATATCCAGGCGCGCTACGAGAGCGACGTGGGTTTCCGCGTGCCAGGACGGATCGCCAGCCGTAATGTCGACGTCGGCGCGGAGGTGAAGAAGGGCGACCTGCTTGCCACGCTCGACCCTACCGACCAGCAGAACCAGTTGCGCGCCGCCCAGGGCGATCTGGCGCGGATCGAGGCGCAGTACATCAATGCCCAGGCCAATGCCCGCCGCCAGCAGCAATTGTTCGACCGTGGCGTCGGTGCCCAGGCGCAGTTGGACATCGCCCAGACCGATTTGAAAACCACTGGCGCTTCCCTTGAACAGGCCCGGGCTTCGGTGGAACAGGCCCGCGACCAGCTCAACTACAGCGAGCTGCACACCGACCACGATGCCGTCGTCACGGCCTGGAATGCCGAAGCCGGGCAGGTTGTCACCGCCGGCCAGCAAGTGGTGACCCTGGCCCGCCCGGACATCAAGGAGGCAGTGATCGACCTGCCGGCCGGTCTGGTCGAGCGCCTGCCCGCGGACGTGGTGTTCGAGGTCGCCGCGCAATTGGACCCGAGCATCCATACCACCGCCACCGTGCGCGAGATCGAACCCCAGGCCCAGAGCGCCACCCGCACCCGCCGCGCGCGCCTGACATTGGCCGATACGCCGCCAGGCTTTCGCCTGGGCACGGCCATCAGCGTGACCCTGAGCTCGACCATCGAACCGCGCATCGAGCTTCCACTCAGCGCGTTGCAAGAGATCGACGGCAAGGCGCGGATCTGGCTGGTCGACCCGCACAGCCAGACCGTCTCGCCCCGTGACGTGCGGATTCTCGAACGTTCGGCCAGCTCCGTGCTGGTGGCCAACGGCATCAAGGCCGGCGATCGCGTGGTCAGCGCCGGGGTGAACAGTCTCCAGCCGGGGCAGAAAGTGAAACTCGACGAGGAAGCACGATGAAAGGGCCTTTCAATCTGTCCGAATGGGCCCTGCGGCATCAGTCGTTCGTCTGGTACCTGATGTTCGTGGCATTGTTGATGGGCGTGTTTTCGTACATGAACCTGGGGCGCGAAGAAGACCCATCGTTCACCATCAAGACCATGGTCATCCAGACCCGTTGGCCTGGCGCGACCCAGGAAGAAACCCTCAGGCAGGTCACCGATCGCATCGAGAAAAAACTCGAAGAGCTCGATTCCCTCGACTACGTCAAAAGCTACACCCGACCGGGAGAATCGACGGTGTTCGTGTACCTGCTCGACACCACCGGGGCCAAGGAAATCCCCGAGATCTGGTACCAGGTGCGCAAGAAGATCAACGACATTCGCGGCGATTTTCCTGACGGCCTGCAAGGGCCCGGGTTCAACGACGAGTTCGGCGATGTTTACGGTTCGGTGTACGCCTTCACTGGCGACGGCCTGTCGATGCGCCAGTTGCGCGACTACGTCGAACAGGTGCGCGCCGAGATCCATGACGTCCCGGGCCTGGGCAAGGTCGAGATGGTGGGTGAGCAGGACGAAGTGCTCTACCTGAACTTTTCCACGCGCAAACTCGCCGCCCTGGGGATCGACCAGCGCCAAGTCGTGCAAAGCCTGCAAACCCAGAACGCCGTGACCCCGGCCGGGGTCATCGACGCCGGGCCCGAGCGGATTTCCGTGCGCACGTCCGGGCAGTTCCAGTCGGAAAAAGACCTGGCCAACGTCAACCTGCGGCTCAATGACCGCTTCTATCGGCTGGCCGACATCGCCGACATCAGCCGCGGTTACGTCGACCCCGCCACACCGATGTTCCGTTTCAACGGCACGCCGGCCATCGGCCTCGCCATCGCAATGAAGAAGGGCGGCAACATCCAGGATTTCGGCAAGGCGTTGCATGCGCGCATGAGCGAGCTGACCGCTGACCTGCCGGTAGGCGTTGGCGTGCATACCGTGTCGGACCAGGCCGAAGTGGTGGAAGAGGCGGTCGGCGGCTTCACCAGTGCCTTGTTCGAGGCGGTGATCATCGTCCTGGTCGTCAGCTTCGTCAGCCTCGGCGTCCGGGCCGGACTGGTGGTGGCCTGCTCGATTCCGCTGGTGCTGGCGATGGTCTTCCTGTTCATGGAATACAGCGGCATCACCATGCAGCGGATTTCCCTCGGTGCGTTGATTATCGCCCTCGGCCTGCTGGTGGACGACGCGATGATCACCGTGGAAATGATGGTCACGCGCCTGGAAAAAGGCGACAGCAAGGACCAGGCCGCGACGTTCGCCTATACCTCGACAGCGTTCCCGATGCTCACCGGGACCCTGGTGACCGTGGCCGGTTTCGTGCCCATCGGCCTGAACGCCAGTTCCGCCGGTGAGTACACCTTCACCCTGTTCGCGGTCATCGCCGTGGCGATGCTGGTGTCATGGATCGTCGCGGTGTTGTTTGCCCCGGTGATCGGCGTGCACATCCTCAGCACCAACGTGAAACCCCACAGCGCCGAGCCGGGGCGGATCGGCCGGGCGTTCAATGGCGGCCTGCTGTGGGCGATGCGCAATCGCTGGTGGGCCATCGGCATTACCGTGCTGCTGTTCGTGCTGTCGGTGTTTTGCATGCGCTTTGTGCAGAACCAATTCTTCCCGTCCTCGGATCGGCCGGAAATCCTGGTGGACCTCAACCTGCCGCAGAACGCCTCGATGGACGAGACCCGCCGGGCGGTCGATCGCCTGGAAGCGACCCTCAAGGGCGACCCGGACATCGAGCGCTGGAGCACCTACATCGGCGAAGGCGCGATTCGCTTTTACCTGCCGCTGGACCAGCAACTGCAGAACCCGTACTACGCGCAACTGGTGATTGTCAGCAAGGGCCTGGAGTCGCGCACGGCGCTCACCGAGCGCCTGCAAAAGCGTCTGCGTGAGGATTTCGTCGGGATTGGCAGCTACGTGCAGGCCCTGGAAATGGGTCCTCCGGTGGGCCGGCCGATCCAGTACCGGGTCAGCGGCAAGGACATCGACCAGGTGCGCAAGCATGCGATCGAACTGGCCACCGAGCTGGACAAGAACTCGCACATTGGCGAAATCATTTACGACTGGAACGAACCGGGCAAGGTGCTGCGCATCGACATCGCCCAGGACAAGGCGCGGCAGCTGGGCTTGTCTTCCGATGATGTGGCCAGGCTGATGAACAGCATC
Source organism: Pseudomonas sp. A-RE-22 (assembly GCF_019956035.1). Classification (NCBI taxonomy): domain Bacteria; kingdom Pseudomonadati; phylum Pseudomonadota; class Gammaproteobacteria; order Pseudomonadales; family Pseudomonadaceae; genus Pseudomonas; species Pseudomonas sp. A-RE-22. The sequence goes on along the minus strand of NZ_JAHBCZ010000011.1, from coordinate 420,038 downwards.
GTCAGCGGCTCGCCCGTGACCCAGGTCAACGACGATATTTACCTGATCGACGTGGTCGGCCGTGCCGAAGATGCCGAGCGTGGTTCGCCGGAAACCCTGCAGAACCTGCAAATCGTCACCCCGGGCGGCATTTCGATTCCGTTGCTGGCGTTCGCCACGGTGCGCTATGAACTGGAGCAACCCTTGGTGTGGCGTCGTGACCGCAAGCCGACCATCACCATCAAGGCTGCCGTGCGCGACGAGATCCAGCCCACCGACCTGGTCAAGCAATTGCAACCGGCCATCGACAAGTTCGCTGCCGGCCTGCCAGTGGGCTACAAGGTCGCCACGGGCGGTACGGTGGAAGAGAGCAGCAAGGCCCAAGGGCCGATCGCCAGTGTCGTGCCGTTGATGCTGTTCTTGATGGCGACCTTCTTGATGATCCAGCTGCATAGCGTGCAGAAACTGTTCCTGGTGGCGAGCGTCGCGCCTCTCGGATTGATCGGCGTGGTGCTGGCGCTGGTGCCGACGGGCACGCCCATGGGCTTCGTGGCGATCCTGGGGATCCTCGCGTTGATTGGCATCATTATCCGTAACTCGGTGATCCTGGTGACCCAGATCGATGAATACGAACGTGACGGCTACGAGCCCTGGGATGCCGTGGTGGAAGCCACCGAGCACCGACGCCGACCGATCCTGCTCACGGCGGCTGCGGCGAGCCTGGGGATGATCCCGATCGCCCGGGAAGTGTTCTGGGGGCCGATGGCCTATGCGATGATCGGCGGGATCATCATCGCGACGCTACTGACGCTGCTGTTCCTGCCGGCGCTGTATGTGGCCTGGTACAAGATCCGCGAGCCGAAGCGCGATTGAGTTGGCGTTAAATCATGGGGGCTGCTGTGCAGCCCATCGCGAGCAAGCTTTGCTCCCACAGCAGATATGTGGTGATTCAAGTTCTGTCTTCACAAAGATCCAACTGTGGGAGCAAGCTTTGCTCCCACAGCAGATCCGTGGTGAATTCAGATTCTGTATTCGCAAAGATCTGTGGGAGCAAAGCTTGCTCGCGAGGCGTCCTTTCAGCCCCCTGAGCGCTTCATTTGCGCAACAACCGCAGCCCATTGAACACCACCAGCAAACTCACCCCCATGTCGGCGAACACCGCCATCCACATGGTGGCGAACCCGGCGAAGGTGAACCCGAGGAAGATCGCCTTGATCACCAACGCCAAGGCAATGTTCTGTTTCAGGATGCTTGAAGTCTGCCGCGACAGGCGAATGAAAGCCGGGATCTTGCGCAGATCATCGTCCATCAAGGCAACATCGGCGGTTTCGATGGCCGTGTCGGTGCCGGCCGCCGCCATGGCGAAACCGATTTCCGAACGGGCCAGGGCCGGGGCGTCGTTGATGCCGTCGCCGACCATGCCGACGCGGTGACCCTGGGCGTACAACGCTTCGATGGCTTGCAGCTTGTCTTCGGGCAGCAGGTCGCCCCGAGCCTGGTCCATGCCTACCTGCGCGGCAATCGCGTCGGCGGTGTGGGCGTTGTCGCCAGTGAGCATCAGGGTCTTGATGCCCAGGTCATGCAGTTGCCGGATGGCTTCGCGGCTGGAGTCCTTCACGGTGTCGGCCACGGCAAACAGCGCCAAGGGGCGTGTAGCGTCGAGCAGCAGCACCACGGACTTTCCTTGTTTTTCCAGGGCGAAGAGTTTCTCTTCCAGTTCGGGGGAGCACAGGCCGAGGTCTTCCACGAGGCGGTGATTGCCCAGGTGATAAGTCTGCCCGCCGATGTCGCCGCGCACGCCGCGCCCGGCAAGCGCCTCAAAGTTATCCACAACCTGCTGTGTCAGTGGTTTATCCACAGCCGCGTTGGCAATCGCCCGGGAAACCGGGTGGTCGGAGCGGGCAGCGAGGCTGGCGGCCAGGGCCGGAGCGGTGGTTTCCACGCTCGGGTCCAGCGCCACATAGTCGGTTTGCACCGGCTTGCCGTGGGTGATCGTGCCGGTCTTGTCCAAGGCCAGGTAGTCGAGCTTGTAGCCGCCCTCCAGGTACACGCCGCCCTTGACCAGGATGCCTTTGCGCGCAGCGGCGGCGAGGCCGCTGACGATGGTCACGGGGGTGGAAATCACCAGTGCGCACGGGCAAGCGACCACCAGCAGCACCAGCGCCCGGTAGATCCAGTCGAACCACGCCGCGCCCATGAACAGCGGTGGGATGATGGCTACAGCCAGGGCCAGGACAAACACCGCCGGGGTGTAGATTTTCGAGAACTGGTCGACGAAGCGCTGGGTCGGCGCGCGGGAGCCCTGGGCCTGTTCCACGGCGTGGATGATTCGCGCCAGGGTGGAGTGGTCGGCCGCCGCGGTCACGGTGTATTCCAATTCGCCGGCCTGGTTGATGGTGCCGGCAAATACCTTGTCGCCGATGGTTTTTTCCACCGGCAGGCTCTCGCCCGTGATCGGTGCCTGGTCAATGGTCGAACGACCGGCGACCACGTCGCCGTCCAGGCCAACCCTTTCGCCCGGGCGAACCCGTACCCGCGCACCGAGGGCGATGACTTTTACGTCTTGCGCCTGCCAGCTGCCATCGGCCTGTTGCACGGTGGCCTGTTCCGGGGCCATCTGCATCAGGCCACTGATGGCGTTGCGCGCCCGATCGAGGGATTTGGCTTCGATCAGCTCGGCCACGGTGAACAGGAACATCACCATCGCCGCTTCCGGCCATTGGCCGATCAGCACGGCGCCGGTCACGGCGATGCTCATCAGGGCATTGATGTTCAGATTGCGGTTCTTCAGGGCGATCCAACCCTTCTTGTAGGTACCCAGGCCACCGCTGAGGATCGACACCGACGCCACCAGCGCGACCACCCAGTTTGGCGCGGCGTTGGTGAAGTGGATCAACTCGGCACCCAGGGCCGTCACGCCGGACAGCGCCAGCGGCCACCAGGGCTTGGCCGGGGCGGGCAAGTCAGGGTTGGCTTTCTCTTTGCCTGGCGTCATCGGCTCGGCCTGCATCCCTAAGGATTCGATGGCCTTGATGATGGGCGCGTCGCTAGGCAAATCATGGGTCACGCCCAGCACGCGGTTGATCAGGTTGAAGTCCAGTTGCTGCACGCCTTCGAGCTTGCCGAGCTTGTTCTGGATCAGCGTCTGTTCGGTGGGGCAGTCCATGGCTTCGATGCGGAAACTGCTCAGCCGCGCACCGTCCGTCGGCGTTTTGTCGAGGATGACCTGCGACGGGACTGCTTTCGATGCGCAGCAGGAATGCCCGTGGTCATGGCCGTGGTCGGGTTTGTGGATGTGAAGGGAATCGCTCATCGGGTGACGTCCGTGAAAAGTGTCTGTTGCGCAGTAAAGACCCTGTAGCCACTATAGGGTCAAGCACCTATTTGGGAGGCCGCAGCATGAAGATCGGGGAACTGGCGAAAATCACCGACTGCCAGGTCGAAACCATCCGTTACTACGAGCGCGAAGGCTTGCTGCCGGAACCGGCCCGTAGCGACGGCAATTACCGCGTCTACACCCAGGCCCATGCCGAGCGGCTGACGTTCATCCGCAATTGCCGGACCCTGGACATGACCCTGGAAGAAATCCGCAGCCTCCTGGCCCTGCGTGACAGCCCCCAGGACCAGTGCGAAAGCGTCAACGCGCTGATCGACGAACACATCCAACACGTCAAGGCCCGCATCGACGGCCTGCTGGCGTTGCAGACGCAACTGATCGACCTACGCCATCGCTGCGGTGAAGGGCCGGACCTGGATCAATGCGGGATCTTGCAGCGGTTGGAAGTCAGTGGAGCGGTGGCGCCGGAGGTGGAGCATTCGCATGTGGGGCGCAGCCACGGGCATTGAGCCCTTGCCGCCAATTCGAGTACACAGAGCCGCCTATGAGCGAGCCTGTGGGAGCAAAGCTTGGTGCGATCCTGTGGGAGCAAAGCTTGCTCGCGATGAACGATAACGCGATCTTCTGACGGATCGAGGCGTTTCCATCGCGAGCAAGCTTTGCTCCCACAGGCCCGTCCACAGGAGTGATGGTGGGATTCTTTTAGACCGCCATCGGCGCGGTCATCGGCGCGTGGTGCTGGTAGCCTTCGAGGGAGAAGTCGCTCGGTTCCACCAGCTCCAGCCACTCAGGCTGGTACACACCGGTCTTGGCGAATTCCGGCACACGCTCGGAAATCACCAGCTTGGGCATCGGGAACGGCTCGCGCGTGAGCTGTTCGTTGAGCATGTCCAAGTGGTTTTCGTAGACGTGGGCATCGCCGATGAAATAGGTGAACCAGCGCGGTGTATAGCCGGTCAGGCGACCGATCAGGCTCAGCAGCGCGGCGCCTTCGGTGAGGTTGAACGGCGTGCCCAGGCCCAGGTCGTTGGAGCGGATATAGAGGGTCAGGGAGATTTCCCTGGTCTCGACATTCGGGTGGAACTGGTAGAGCAGGTGGCACGGCGGCAGGGCCATCTCATCGAGCTGGGCGCAGTTCCAGCCGTGGAACAGGATGCGCCGGCTGCCCGGGTCCTTGATGATGGTGTCGACACACTGGCGAACCTGGTCGATAGCCTTGTACAGCACTACGTAGGCCTGGCCGTTTTCTTCGCCTTCGGCGATCTTCCGGTAACCCTGGGCCAGGGTCTGCTCGATGGCCGCCGGGTTGCTCAGGGGGATCTGTTTGTAGGCCGGCCACTTGCGCCATTGCACGCCATAGATCTCGCCCAGGTCGTCTTCGCCCTGGCGGAACGGGTTGGCCAGCCACTGGGCGTTTTCGTTGGCGTTCTGGTCCCAGACCTTGCAGCCCAGGGCGCGGAATTCGGCGGCATTGTTCACGCCGCGCAGGAAGCCGCACATCTCGCCGATGGCCGATTTGAAGGCCATCTTGCGGGTGGTGATGGCTGGGAAGCCGTCTTTCAAGTCATAGCGCAGCATGGCGCCGGGGAAGCTGATGGTGTTCACACCGGTGCGGTTGGCTTGCTTGGTGCCGTTCTTGATGACGTGGGCCACCAGATCGAGATATTGCTTCATGGGTTACCTGTGTCCTTGAACCCGGGGCCAGCGCCCCGGGGTTCGAATTTTAAACCTTGGCCGCCGCAGCCGGCGCACGATGATAAGCCAGCCAGATCAGCGCCAGGCCGCCGACGATCATCGGCAGGCACAGCACCTGGCCCATGGTCAGCCAGTTCCACGCCAGATAGCCGAGCTGGGCGTCCGGTACGCGGACGAATTCAACGATGAAACGGAAGATCCCGTAGAACAGCGCAAACATGCCCGACACCGCCATGGTTGGCCGTGGCTTGCGCGAGAACAGCCAGAGGATCAGGAACAGTGCCACGCCTTCGAGGGCGAACTGATACAGCTGCGACGGGTGGCGCGGCAGCTGCGCCGGATCGCTGAACGGCGGAAAGATCATCGCCCACGGCACGTCGGTCGGCTTGCCCCACAATTCGGCATTGATGAAGTTGCCGATGCGCCCGGCGCCCAGGCCGATCGGCACCATCGGCGCGACGAAGTCCATCAGCTCGAAAAACGATTTGTTGTTGCGCTTGCCGAACCACAACGCCGCCAGCATCACGCCGATGAACCCACCGTGGAACGACATGCCACCCTTCCAGACCTCGAAGATCAGCGTCGGGTTGGCCAGGTACGCACTCAGGTCGTAGAACAGCACGTAGCCCAGGCGCCCGCCGACGATCACGCCCATGGACAGCCAGAACACCAGGTCGGAGAGCTTTTCCTTGTTCCAGGTCGGGTCGAAACGGTTGAGCCGACGCGACGCCAGCAACCAGGCGCCGCCGATGCCGACCAGGTACATCAGGCCGTACCAGTGGATTTTCAGCGGGCCGATGGCCAGGGCCACCGGATCGATCTGCGGGTAAGGCAGCATTGATATTCCTCGTAAACGTCAAAAATACCCGGGCGACGCTGCCACCTCGGGATTAAGCCAGGATTGCGTCAGAGCAGGAAACTCAAGCCGACGCAGAATAGCAGGGCGGCGAACAGCCGCTTGAGCAAGCGCGGCGACAGGCGATGGGCCAGCCGCGCACCGAAGCGGGCGAAGACCATGCTGGTCAGGGCGATGCCCAGCAGCGCCGGCAAATACACAAAACCGAGACTATGGGCCGGCAGCAGCGGATCGTGCCAGCCCAGAATCATGAAACTTAAAGCACTGACCACGGCGATGGGCAGTCCGCAGGCCGATGAGGTTGCGACCGCTTGCTGCATCGGCACGCTGCGCCAGGTCAGGAACGGCACGGTCAGCGAACCGCCACCGATGCCGAAAATCGCCGAGGCCCAGCCGATCACCGTGCCGGCCAGGGTCAGTCCGGCCTTGCCCGGTACGCTGCGACTGGCGTTGGGCTTGAAGTCCAGGGCCAGTTGCACGGCAACGATCAGGGCGAACACGCCGATGATCTTTTGCAGGTGCGGGCCGGAAATCGCTTCGGCGGTGATCGCGCCGAATCCGGCACCGATCAGGATCCCGACGGTCATCCAGGCGAAAATCGGCCAGCGCACCGCGCCTTTGCGCTGGTGCTCACGCACGGCATTGACCGAGGTGAAGATGATTGATGCCAGCGAGGTGCCGACGGCCAGGTGCGTCAACACCTGCGGGTCGAAGCCCTGCAGGGTGAAACTGAACACCAGCACCGGGACGATGATGATCCCGCCCCCCACGCCGAACAACCCGGCCAACACGCCGGCGCAGGCGCCGAGCAGCAGATAGAGCACAAATTCCACCAGCGTCTCCCCACCCATCCCCGAAATAAGAGCGGCATGGTAACGGATCCATGGTCCCTGGCTCCACTGAAGGCGATGGATGCATGATGGATGTGTGAGTAGAGTGGCTAATGATCGCTGTCCCTGTGGCGAGGGGATAAATCCCCTCGCCACAAAAGCGGTGTCGTTCAGCTTCATTTTTAAACAGGACAACCTGATGTGCCTGATCGTATTTGCCTGGCGACCCGGCCATGCCCGGCCGCTGATCGTGGCGGCCAACCGCGACGAGTTCTATGCCCGGCCGACCTTGCCCGTGGCCCAGTGGCCTGATGCGCCCCATGTGCATGCCGGGCGCGACCTGGAGGCCGGCGGCACCTGGCTCGGCATTGGCGCCGAGGGGCGCTTTGCGGCGCTGACCAACATCCGTGACCCGGGCCAGTTGCCGGCATTCAAGTCGCGTGGCGAACTGGTGGCGCGGTTTCTGACCGGAAATCTGTCGATTGCCGAGTATTTGAGCGAAATCGTGCCCCGCGCCAGCGAGTATGGTGGGTTCAACCTGCTGCTCGGCGATGGCGTCGAGCTCTGGCACCACAACGCCCGCGATGCCCAGCCGCAGCGGGTGGGCGAGGGGCTCTATGGCTTGTCGAACGCTGGGCTGAACACGCCCTGGCCCAAGTTGCTCAAGGCCCGCGCGGCGCTGGGCGAAGTGCTGGACGATCCGCGGCCCGAGGCACTGCTTACGCTGTTGAACGACCCGCAACCTGCTTCGGTGGCTGAGCTGCCTGATACGGGGGTGGGAGTGGCGACCGAGATGCTGCTATCGAGTGTGTTCATCGCCAGCCCGGCCTACGGGACGCGGGCCAGTACGGCGCTGATTGTCCATGCCGACGGGACGCGGCAGATGGTCGAGCGCAGTTTCGGGCCGCATGGGGGGCATTTGGGGGAGGTGGAAGTCAGGGTTTAGTTTTTGCTGTGTGATTGCCGGCCTCATCGCGAGCAAGCTCGCTCCCACAGTGGATCTTCAGTGAACACATATTTTGTGAACAACCGAGATCCCCTGTGGGAGCGAGCTTGCTCGCGATAGGGGTCAGAGGGTCTTGTTCGAAGCCGGATTGATCATCCGCGCCAACCCAAGGTTCTTCAGCGCCAGTTGCAAGGAGCTGTGGATTACTTGCGGGTTGTCGATGGTCATCACCTCCGCGAGCAACTCCTGGGCCTTGCTGAGGTTGATCTGGCGCAGCATCCACTTCACTTTCGGCAGGTTGGTGGCGTTCATCGACAAGCTGTCGAACCCCATCGCCATCAGCAGCACTGCCGCCGCCGGGTCGCCGGCCATTTCGCCGCAGATGCTCACCGGCTTGCCTTCGGCATGGGCATCACGCACCACGTTCTGCAAGGCTTGCAGCACCGCCGGGTGCAGGTAGTCGTACAGGTCCGCGACCCGCGGGTTGTTGCGGTCCACGGCCAGCAGATACTGGGTCAGGTCGTTGGAACCCACCGACAGGAAGTCCACCTGCCGCGCCAGTTCCTTGGTCTGGTACACCGCCGCCGGAATCTCGATCATCACGCCCACTGGCGGCATCGGTACATCGGTGCCTTCGTCGCGCACCTCGCCCCAAGCCCGGTGGATCAGGTGCAGGGCTTCTTCCAGTTCATGGGTGCCGGAGATCATCGGCAACAGGATGCGCAGGTTGTTCAGGCCTTCGCTGGCCTTGAGCATGGCGCGGGCCTGGACCAGGAAGATTTCCGGGTGGTCGAGCGTCACGCGAATACCGCGCCAGCCGAGGAACGGGTTGTCTTCCTTGATCGGGAAGTAGGACAGGGACTTGTCGCCGCCGATGTCCAGGCTGCGCATGGTCACCGGTTGCGGGTGGAACGCGGCCAGTTGTTCGCGGTAGATCGCCAGCTGTTCCTTTTCGCTGGGGAAGCGCTGGTTGATCATGAACGGCACTTCGGTGCGGTACAGGCCCACACCTTCGGCGCCACGTTTCTGCGCCCGGGCCACGTCGGCCAGCAGGCCGGTGTTGACCCACAGCGGCATGCGGTGGCCGTCGAGCGTCACGCACGGCAGGTCCCGCAGCGCATCCAGGCCCAGGGACAGTTGCTTTTCTTCCTCGACCACATCGGCAAACTGCTTGCGCAGCACGTCGCTGGGGTTGGTGTAGACCTCGCCGTGGTAGCCATCGACGATCATCTGGATGCCGTCGACCTTGGAGTACGGCAGGTCCACCAGGCCCATCACCGTCGGGATGCCCATGGCCCGGGCCAGGATCGCCACGTGGGAGTTGCCCGAACCCAATACCGAGACCAGCCCCGCCAGCTTGCCTTCGGGCACTTCGCCGAGCATGGCCGGGGTCAGCTCTTCGCTGACCAGGATGGTGTTGTCGGGGTAGACCAGGGTCTGCTGGCGCTCTTGCTGCAAGTAGGCCAGCAACCGGCGGCCAAGGTCCTTGACGTCCGAGGCCCGCTCGCGCAGATAGGCGTCGTCCATCAGTTCGAAACGGTTGACGTGGTCGGTCACCACCTGGCGCAGTGCGCCCTGGGCCCACTGGCCGGTCTTGATGATGGTGGTCACTTCGCTGCCCAGGGAGGCATCGTCGAGCATCATCAGGTAAACGTCGAACAGCGCGCGCTCTTCAGGGCGCAACTGCGTCGCCAGCTTGGCCGACAGGGCGCGCATGTCGGCGCGCACGCCTTCGATGGCGGTCTTGAACAAGCCCAATTCGGCGTCGATATCGGTGATGGTCTTGTCTGGCACCACGTCCAGGTCGGCGGGCGGCAACATGACCACCGCCGTGCCCACCGCCGCGCCCGGTGAACCCGGTACGCCGACGAACTTGGCTTCCTGGATGCCCTTGCCCTGTCGACCCAGGCCGCTGATCGAGCCGGTGGCCTCGGCGTGGGCGATAACCCCGGCCAGTTGTGCGCTCATGGTCACGAGGAAGGCTTCTTCACCCTCATCGAACTGGCGGCGTTCTTTTTGCTGGATGACCAACACGCCGACAACGCGGCGGTGGTGGATGATCGGTGCGCCGAGGAACGAGGCATAGCGCTCTTCGCCGGTTTCGGCAAAGTAGCGGTAGCGCGGGTGATCCGCAGCGTTTTCGAGGTTCAGGGGTTCTTCGCGTGTGCCGACCAGACCGACCAGGCCTTCATTGGGGGCCATGCTGACTTTGCCGATGGAGCGCTTGTTCAAGCCCTCGGTGGCCATCAGCACGAAACGATTGGTCTCGGGATCCAGCAGGTAGACCGAGCAGACCTGGCTGCCCATGGCCTCTTTGACACGCAATACAATAATCCCCAACGCCGCCTTGAGATCCTTGGCGGAGTTAACTTCCTGGACGATCTTGCGCAGCGTATTGAGCATGGCTCGGGGTCGAACTCCGTCGTCAGTCGCGCGTCAGCAGGCGCGGGGCAAGCTCTTTGAGAGCGCGTCGGTACACTTCGCGCTTGAATGTCACCACCTGGCCCAACGGATACCAATAGCTGACCCAGCGCCAGCCATCGAACTCCGGTTTACCGGTCAAATCCATCCGCACCCGCTGCTCGTTGGAGATCAGGCGCAGGAGAAACCATTTCTGCTTCTGGCCGATGCACAGCGGTTGGCTGTGCGTCCTGACCAGGCGTTGCGGCAAACGATAGCGCAACCAGCCTCGGGTGCAGGCGAGTATTTCGACATCTTCTCGCTCAAGCCCCACTTCTTCGTTCAACTCGCGGTACAAGGCCTCTTCCGGCGTCTCCTGGGGGTTGATCCCGCCCTGGGGAAACTGCCAGGCGTCTTGATTGATACGGCGAGCCCATAGCACCTGCCCTGCATCATTCGTAAGAATGATCCCCACATTGGGGCGGAAACCATCGGGGTCGATCACGGCAACAACCTCGCAAACGCATGTCGCCGCATTGTTCCACAAAGGTTGTGAAAGCAGCAACGAGCCCGCCTAGCTTATGTGCACTCTTGTGAAAAGTCCGTATTCTGGACGCCTTTCTTCAGATTTTTCAGCGAGTAACTGCAATGCGGCTGGCTTTATTCGACTTGGACAACACATTGCTGGGCGGCGACAGCGACCACGCGTGGGGCGATTACCTGTGCGAGCGCGGTTTCCTGGACGCTGTGACCTACAAGGCACGCAACGACGAGTTCTACCAGGATTACCTGGCCGGCAAGCTCGACAACGCCGAGTACCTGAATTTTTGCCTGGAAATTCTCGGTCGTACCGAAATGCACGTGCTGGCCCAGTGGCACCTGGACTACATGCGCGACTGCATCGAGCCGATCGTCTTGCCCCAGGCCATAGAATTGCTGGAAAAGCACCGTGACGCCGGCGACAAGCTGGTGATCATCACCGCCACCAACCGCTTTGTCACCGGGCCGATTGCCGAGCGCCTGGGCGTCGAAACCCTGATCGCCACCGAGTGCGAGATGATCGACGGGCGCTACAGCGGGCGCAGCACGGATGTCCCGTGCTTTCGCGAGGGCAAGGTGACCCGGCTGAATCGTTGGCTGGAAGAAACCGGGCATTCGCTCGACGGCAGCTATTTCTACAGCGACTCGATGAATGACTTGGCGCTGCTGGAGGTGGTGACGCATCCGGTGGCGGTGGATCCGGATCCGAACCTTCGGGCCGAGGCCCAGAAGCGGGGTTGGCCGGTGATTTCGTTGCGCGGCTGAAACAGCTATCGCGAGCAAGCTCTCTCCCACAAGGGGTTGTGCGATCGATGCAAATCCCCTGTGGGAGCGAGCTTGCTCGCGATGAAGCCAACCCGGTCCCAGGTCTTAAACCGGCTTGGCCCCCATCAACCCCGCAATGGCGATAAAGCAGACAACGCTGAACAGCGCCAAGGCAAAGGTAAACTTCCCGCTACCTCCCGGCGTCTTGCGCAATTTGTTCAGTCGCACCACCAGCCAGAACCCCGCCAGCGCCGCCACGGTGTAGAGCACGCTGGAAGCCAGCAGCCAGGTCTGCCCCAGCGACCAGCCAACCTGATGCACCATCCACCAGCCCGTGAAGGGCAGGCTTGCCAGTGCCAGGATCATCACCAGCCAGATGAACAGCCGCGGACGTTGCAGCGTGCGCGCCGCCGCCGTGGCATCGCCGTTGCGGCGCGTGCGCCAGACCCAGACGGCCAGCCCCAGGGCACCCGCCAGCAGCAGTACGGTGGCGATGACGTGAGCGATCTTCAGCGCAGTCAATGTTTCCATTGTTGGATTTTCCTCAAGTCTTGCTCACAGCCTAGCCCGGCTTTATCAACCCAGGAACAGTTGATAGGCCGGGTTATCGCTTTCATCCCAGTACGGGTAGCCGATTTCTTCCAGGGCGGCCGGCACCAGGTGGCGCTCATCGTGCGGCACCTGCAGCCCGGCGACTACACGGCCATCCGCCGCGCCATGGTTGCGGTAGTGGAACATCGAGATGTTCCAGCGCCCGCCCAGCTTGTTGAGGAAGTTGAACAGCGCACCCGGTCGTTCCGGGAATTCGAAGCGCAGTACCACTTCGTCGATGACATGTGCCGCATGTCCGCCGACCATGTGGCGAATGTGCAACTTGGCCAGTTCGTTGTCGGTCAGGTCCAGCACGGGGAAGCCTTGTTCGGTCAGGCTGGCGATCAGCGCGCTGCGCGGGTCGTTTTCCGGATGGGTCTGCACGCCGACGAAGATGTGCGCTTCGCTGCCGGTGTTGTAGCGATAGTTGAATTCGGTGATCTGGCGCTTGCCGACGGCTTCGCAGAACGCCTTGAAGCTGCCCGGTTTCTCGGGGATGGTCACGGCGATGATCGCTTCGCGGCCCTCGCCCAGTTCGGCGCGTTCGGCAACGTGGCGCAAGCGATCGAAATTGACGTTGGCGCCGGAGTCGATGGCCACCAGGGTCTGGCCGCTAATGCCTCGTGACTCGACGTACTTCTTGATCCCGGCCACGCCCAGGGCGCCGGCAGGTTCGGTGATCGAGCGGGTATCGTCGTAGATATCCTTGATGGCCGCGCAGATCTCGTCGGTGCTGACGGTGATGACTTCGTCCACGTAGTGCTTGCAGATATCGAAGGTGTGCTGGCCGATCTGCGCCACGGCGACGCCGTCGGCGAACAGCCCGACGGTCGGCAGGATTACGCGCTCGCCAGCGGCCATCGCCGCTTGCAGGCAATTGGAATCGTCCGGCTCGACGCCGATGATCTTGATGTCCGGGCGCAGGTATTTCACGTAGGCCGCGATCCCGGCAATCAGCCCGCCACCGCCCACCGGGACGAAGATCGCATCCAGGCGTCCCGGGTGCTGGCGCAGGATTTCCATCGCCACGGTGCCCTGCCCGGCAATGGTGTGGGGATCATCATACGGGTGGATGTAGACGTAGCCTTTTTCGTCGACCAGTTTCAGCGAATAGGCCAGGGCTTCGGGGAACGAGTCACCGTGCAGCACCACCTTGCCGCCACGTGAGCGCACGCCTTCGACCTTGATTTCCGGGGTGGTCTTGGGCATCACGATGGTGGCCTTGACGCCCAGCACCTTGGCCGCCAGGGCCAGGCCCTGGGCGTGGTTGCCTGCCGAAGCCGTGACCACGCCGCGTGCGCGCTCTTCGTCGCTGAGCTGGGTCAGCTTGTTGTAGGCCCCGCGAATCTTGAACGAGAACACCGGCTGCAAGTCTTCGCGCTTGAGCAAAATGCTGTTGCCCAGCCGCTCGGAGAGCTGGCGAGCGGTCTGCAGCGGGGTTTCTACGGCAACGTCGTAAACGCGCGAGGTGAGGATCTTTTTGACGTACTGTTCAAGCATCGGAAAGCATCACTGAGCGGGTTGGGCAGGGCCAAGGAGTCTAACCCGGCTTTTAGCTGGGCGACCACACGAATCCCAAGGTTTTGTTGGGTTATACTCGCGGCCCTCTTTACTTCCTGCCCGCTTTCGGAGCCCGCATGACCCAGGATCAACTCAAACAGGCCGTGGCCCAGGCCGCCGTCGACCTCATCCTCCCGAAGCTGGATGACAAGAGCGTCGTCGGGGTTGGCACCGGCTCTACGGCCAATTGCTTCATCGACGCGCTGGCGCAACACAAGGGCGCGTTCGACGGCGCGGTCGCCAGCTCCGAAGCAACCGCCGCGCGCCTCAAGGGCCACGGGATCCCGGTGTACGAGCTCAACACCGTGAGCGACCTGGAGTTCTACATCGACGGCGCCGACGAAAGCGACGCGCACCTGAACCTGATCAAGGGCGGTGGCGCGGCCCTGACTCGCGAGAAGATCGTCGCGGCCGTGGCCAAGACCTTCATCTGCATCGCCGACGCCAGCAAACTGGTGCCGGTGCTTGGCGCGTTCCCATTGCCAGTGGAAGTCATCCCGATGGCCCGCAGTCATGTGGCCCGCGAACTGGTGAAGCTGGGCGGCGACCCGGTGTATCGCGAAGGCGTGCTGACCGATAACGGCAACATCATCCTCGACGTGCACAACCTGCAGATCACCAACCCGGTGGAACTGGAAAGCCAGATCAACGCCATCGTGGGCGTGGTCACCAACGGTTTGTTCGCCGCGCGTCCGGCGGATGTGCTGCTGCTGGGGACCCCTGAAGGGGTGAAGACCCTGCGGGCTGAATAAACCGGGCGATCAGTTATTGGATTCAACACCGGACCCTGTGGGAGCGAGCTTGCTCGCGATGGCGGTATGTCAGTCGATACCTTCATGGCTGATACACCGCTATCGCGAGCAAGCTCGCTCCCACATTGGGTTTTTTTGGTAGTTCAGGGTAAGTGGATCAAGGTTGTGACTTCTTGAACACGTAGAACAGATTCGGCTCGCTCACCAGATACAGGTTGCCATCGTCGTCCATGGCGAGGCCTTCGGCCTGGGGCACGGTTTTTTGCAGGCCCTGGCGGCCCTTGCTCAACGACAGCGTGCTCAATGGCCGGCCGTCGATATCCAATTCGATAATCAACCGCGACTCCTCGGACAGCGCCAGTAAATGGCCGCTGCGTTCGTCGTATTGCAGGCTTGAGAGGTCGCGTACGAACAGCCCGGCATCGCGCTGGGGGTTGTTGATCACATGAACTGCATAGGACTTTTCCGGATTGTGGTGAGGAAACCCATGCACTTCATAAATCAGCATCGGGTCGCGTTCCTTCGCCACGAACAGGCGTTTGCCCACCGAATCGTAGGCCAGTCCTTCGAACCCCTTGTTGCCGCTCATATGCACGCCCAGGGTCATCTGTTCGGCTTCGGCGGCGTCGAGGAATTGGGTGTCGTCTTCCAGGCGAATCTTGATCAGCCGCTGCTGGCGCTCGTCGGTGATGACGTAGATGTCTTCGCTGATGAATTCCACCGCCTCCGGATCGCCAAAGCCGATCAGGGCAATGCGCCGCAGGATCTTGCCATCGAGTGACAGCTCGATCAGCTCGGAATTCTGGTTGGTAACTGTAAACAAGCTCTTGCGTACCGGATCGAACGTCAGCGCCGAAACGTCATCGTTCAAGCCTTCGATTACCTGTGCCTCGACTGTGACCTGGTATTGGTCCAGTGCGATGGCTTGCTCGTTGATGGGTTTGAAGAGGGTGTTGACGTTGAACCAGGCGCGCTCGAACAGGCGCAGGTGCTGGCCAGCGGCGATCAGGAAGATCAGCGCCAGCGTCAGCAGTATCAGGATCAAGGGTTTTGGGCGGGCGAGTCGACGCATGTCAGGGTGGGCTCGGATAAGAACAGGTGCGTGGAAATACCACGGCTGCCTGAACTGAAGCTTAATGGCTGTGTGCCACACCCTACAACGAAGGAAGATTTATCCCACAGAGTTAGTGCTGTCAGCGCTGTTTTTCGAAACGATAGAACAGATTCGGCTCGCTGACCATGTACATATTGCCGGCCTCATCGACGGTGACGCCTTCGGCACGAGGGATTGTGTCTTTCAAACCGTTGAAGCCGCCCAGCAAGGTCATGAAGCTGACCTGCTCGCCTTTTTCGTCCAGTTCCAGCAACAGATGGGAGTCGGCCGAAAGCACCAGCATGTGCCCGGTGCGCGGATCGATCGCCAGTGCCGAGAGGTTGCGCAGGTCCAGTTCATTGCTGACATGGATCTGCTTGTCGCCCTTGAGCGACTGGCTGCCATCGCTTTTCCAGGTGAACAGCGCTGGCGGGCGTTCCTCTCCGAGCACCAGTTGCTGGTTGCGTGGGTCCCAGACGATCGCTTCGAACCCTTTGTTCTGGTTCTTGGATGGGCCGAGATCATAGTGGGGGAAGTCGGCGTTGTTCAGTTCGCGGGTATCGACACCAACGTGGACGATGGTCAGCGTGTGATTGCGTTCGTCGGTGATCGCCAGCAGGCCGTTTTCCATATAAGCCACGCCCTCGGGGTTGCTCCAACCCACCAACGGCATCTTGCGCAGCACATCGCCTTGCAGGGTCAGTTCCACCAGGAACGGGTTTTTGCCCATGACGGCGAACAGGGTCTTGGTCTGCGGGTTGTAGGTCACGTCAGACGCCTCGTCCTTCTCCATGCCGGGTAGTGGCTTGGCGTCGATCACGGCGCGGTAGTCTGGCAGCCAGATGCTCGCCTGGCGCTCGGCTGGGCTCTGGAAGCGTTCCGATAGCCAAAGCAGGCCGCGGTCGTCCCAATGCATCGCAAACGCCAGGCCATAGGCAGCGGCCACCGCCAGCAGCGACCAGGCATACCAGGGCAGGGCGAAGCGGGAGCGGCGGGCAGGTTTGGTGGCGGACAGTGCTTGGGGTTTGGCCATCGGGGAATGCGTTCCAGAAAATTCGGCTAGGGGAGTGGCTGGCTCAGATGCCGCATTCCCAGGAATTATCCGGATGGCATGTGAAAAAAACGATAAATGATGGGGTGGAACTCAACCCATCCCCTGTGGGAGCCGAGCTTGCTCGCGATAGCGGTGTATCAGCCAACATCAATGCTGGATGTGATGGCCTCATCGCGAGCAAGCTCGCTCCCACAGGGGGGGCGCAGGTGTAGCCGTTAACGAACGCTGCCTTCGAAGCGGCTCGCCCCCGGCAACTCCAGTACCAGTTCATCGCCTGCATTCAGCGGCCCGACGCCCGCCGGGGTGCCGGTGAGGATCACGTCGCCGGCCTGCAGCGAGAAGCAGCCGGCCATGTATTGGATCATCGGCACGATGGGGTTGAGCATCAGGCTGCTGTTGCCGTCCTGGCGCACTTCACCGTTGATGGTCAGGCGAACGGGGATGTCGGCCAGGTCGGCAAAGGTGCCGCTCGACACGAACGGTGCGAGCACCGCCGCGCCGTCGAAGGACTTGGCCACTTCCCACGGCAGGCCCTTGGCCTTGAGTTCGGCCTGCTTGTCCCGCAGGGTCAGGTCCAGGGCCGGGGCGAAGCCGGAGATCGCGTCCAGTACTTCTTCAACGCTGGGCTTGGTGGACAGCGGCTTGCCGATCAGCACGGCGATTTCCGCCTCGTAGTGCACCGAGCCACGGTCGGCAGGAATGCTGAAACCGCCTTCCAGCGGTACCACGCAACTGCCCGGCTTGATGAACAGCAAGGGTTCGGTGGGCACCGGGTTATCCAGTTCCTTTGCATGTTCGGCGTAGTTACGGCCAATGCACACCACTTTCCCTACCGGGAAATGAATACGTGTACCGTCGACATACTGGTGCTGATAGCTCATTACCGACTCCTGCTTCTGGGATTCATCAGGTGTTTTTAGGCGTCAAATCGCGAAAATCTTGCCCGGGTTCATGATGCCGTTCGGGTCGAATACCGCCTTCACCGCTTTCATGTACTCGATTTCCACAGGTGAACGACTATAGGTCAGGTAGTCGCGCTTGGTCATGCCCACGCCGTGTTCGGCGGAAATCGAGCCGTTGTACTTCTCGACGGTTTCAAAGACCCATTTGTTCACGGTCGCGCATTTGGCGAAGAACTCATCCTTGCTCAGGTTTTCCGGCTTGAGGATGTTCAAGTGCAAGTTGCCGTCGCCGATGTGGCCGAACCAGACAATTTCGAAGTCCGGGTAGTGTTCGCCGACGATTGCGTCGATTTCCCGCAAGAAACCCGGAACCTTGGAGACGGTTACCGAGATGTCGTTCTTGTACGGCGTCCAGTGGGAGATGGTTTCGGAGATGTATTCGCGCAGCTTCCACAGGTTCTGCAGTTGGGTTTCGCTCTGGCTCATCACGCCATCCAGCACCCAGCCTTGCTCCACGCAATGCTCGAAGGTTTCCAGGGCGTGGTTGGCGACTTCCTCCGTGGTGGCTTCGAATTCCAGCAGGGCGTAGAACGGGCACTCGGTTTCGAACGGTGCCGGCACGTCGCCGCGACCGAGGACCTTGGCCAGGGCCTTGTCGGAGAAAAACTCGAAGGCGGTCAGGTCCAGCTTGCCCTGGAAGGCGTGCAGCACCGGCATGATCGAATCGAAGTCCGGCGTGCCGAGCACCATGGCGGTGAGGTTTTTCGGCGCACGGTCCAGGCGCATGGTGGCTTCGACCACGAAGCCCAGGGTGCCCTCGGCGCCGATGAACAACTGCCGCAAGTCGTAGCCGGTGGCGTTCTTGATCAGGTCCTTGTTCAGCTCCAGCAGGTCACCCTTGCCGGTGACGACCTTCATGCCCGCCACCCAGTTGCGGGTCATGCCGTAGCGAATGACCTTGATCCCGCCGGCATTGGTGCCGATATTGCCGCCAATCTGGCTGGAACCGGCCGAAGCGAAGTCTACCGGGTAGTAGAGGCCGTGTTCTTCGGCCTTGTTCTGCAGTTGTTCGGTGACCACGCCAGGCTGGCAGACCGCGGTGCGGTCGGTGAGGTTCACGTCGAGCACCTGGTTCATGTAGTCGAACGACACGACCACTTCGCCGTTGGCCGCCACGGCTGCGGCGGAAAGCCCGGTACGTCCGCCCGATGGCACCAGCGCGATTTTGTGCGCGTTGGCCCAGCGCACGATGGCCTGGACCTGTTCGGTGGTCTTGGGGAAGACGATGGCCGAAGGTGCAGGGGCAAAATGCTTGGTCCAATCCTTGCCGTAAGCGTTCAGGGAGTCGGCATCGGTCAAGACCTTGCCAGGCTCAACCAGGGTCTTCAGCTCATCTATCACGGCAGGATTGGTCATCGACAGAACTCTCGAACAATTCATGGTCATCCTGAGAACGCTTCACGTCGCAGGAATGAGTGTTTAGCGGGGTGCATATGCTAGCATACCGACCCCGCAGCGTAGTGCCCAACGGCTGTTCTGCGGCGACGGCTGTCACGCCGGTCGGGCCAGCATGCGCTGTCCGATTCCCTGCCATTTTTCTCCGGGACACAGGTTTACGCAGATGAGCAAGACTTCTCTCGATAAGAGCAAGATCAAGTTCCTTCTTCTCGAAGGCGTCCACCAATCGGCTGTCGACGTCCTCAAGTCGGCGGGCTACACCAGCATCGAGTACATCACCAGTTCTCTGCCGGAAGCCCAGCTCAAGGAAAAGATCGCCGATGCTCACTTCATCGGCATTCGCTCCCGTACCCAATTGACCGAAGAGATCTTCGACCACGCCAAGAAACTGGTGGCGGTCGGCTGCTTCTGCATCGGCACCAACCAGGTTGACCTCAATGCGGCGCGCGAGCGCGGTATCGCGGTGTTCAACGCGCCGTACTCCAACACCCGTTCCGTTGCCGAACTGGTGCTGGCCGAAGCGATCCTGCTGCTGCGCGGCATCCCTGAGAAGAACGCTTCCTGCCACCGTGGTGGCTGGATCAAGAGCGCGGCCAACTCCTTCGAAATCCGCGGCAAGAAGCTGGGTATCGTTGGCTACGGCTCGATCGGCACCCAGTTGTCGGTATTGGCTGAAGGCCTTGGCATGCAGGTGTTCTTCTACGACACCGTGACCAAGCTGCCGCTGGGCAACGCTACCCAGGTCAACAACCTGCACGAGTTGCTGGGCATGTCCGACATCGTGACCCTGCACGTCCCGGAAACCGCTGCCACCCAGTGGATGATCGGCGAGAAGGAAATCCGTGCCATCAAGAAGGGCGGGATCCTGATCAACGCCGCGCGTGGCACCGTGGTCAAGCTCGACGCCCTGGCCGACGCGATCAAGGACAAGCACCTGATCGGCGCCGCCATCGACGTGTTCCCGGTGGAGCCACGCTCCAACGACGACATCTTCGAAAGCCCGCTGCGTGGCCTGGACAACGTGATCCTTACTCCGCACATCGGCGGTTCCACCGCTGAAGCCCAGGCCAACATCGGCCTGGAAGTGGCGGAAAAACTGGTCAAGTACAGCGACAACGGTACCTCGGTATCGTCCGTGAACTTCCCGGAAGTGGCTCTGCCGGCACACCCTGGCAAGCACCGTTTGCTGCACATCCACGAAAACATCCCGGGTGTGATGAGCGAGATCAACAAGGTCTTCGCCGAAAACGGCATCAACATTTCCGGTCAGTTCCTGCAGACCAACGAGAAAGTCGGCTACGTCGTGATCGACGTCGACGCCGAATACTCGGATCTGGCGCAAGAGAAGCTGCAGCACATCAACGGCACCATTCGTTGCCGCGTGTTGTTCTAAGCAGGCCTGGCTTGCAATTAAAAACGGGAGCCCCGAAAGGGCTCCCGTTTTTTATTGCCTGACACCGGGGGCAACATGAAACCCACAGGTGTTTGTGTTGCGTCAGCCGGTGCGTGTTATTTCACGTTGACAGTGATTTTCTCGGACACGATCGACGGATCGAACGGCATATGGCCGGTGTCGCCCAGGATCAATTGCAAGGTGTGCTTGCCCGGGGTCAGTTTGATGGTGGCCTGGGTTTGTGCCTTGCCGAAGTGCATGTGGTTGGCGTCGTTTGGAATCGGCGCGCCGGCGGCAGGCAGTTTGTCGACATCGATCAGCAAATGGTGGTGCCCGGTGTTTTTGGTCATATCGCCGGCCGGAGCCAGGGAGATATCCTTGACGCCGAACTTGACCGTGAATTCCTGGGCGACGGTGGCGCCGTCTGCCGGGGAAACGATGAACACTTCTGCACCTTTGGGCGCCGGGGTCGCGGCGGTTGCCAGCATCGAAGCGCCCAGTAACAGGCCGGTCAACGCGGCACGAGACATAAAGCTTTTCATTTTTTTCTCCAGTTTTTCCATGAAATCCGCCTGGCCATGACAACTTCATGACCAATCGTTGTCGAAGCCTGCAACAACCATAGCAAAGCGAGCCTGAAACGAGCGTCGCTTGTATAAATACAAAGGAGTGACCATGCGCTTTCTGCCTGGCCTGATTTGCCTGCTACCCCTTTTGAGTTCCCTGGCTCATGCCGAACTGATCGATGACATCAATGACCGTGGCGAACTGCGCATTGCCCTCGAGGCCAACACCGCGCCCTTCAACTTCAAGGAAGACGGCAAACTCACTGGTTTCGAAGTGGAACTGGGCGAAATGCTTGCCAGTGAGCTCGATGTACGCCCCGACTTCGTGGTCACCGATGCCGGCGACCTGATGAGCGGGGTGGAGAGCGGCAAGTACGACGTCGCCATCAACCACATAGCAATGACCCCGGAACTGGCGGAACGTTTCGACACCAGCGCCGTTTACAGCCATCCGGATGCACAACTGCTGGCGAGCAAGGATGAGACGCCACGCCCGTTGGTCATGGCGCAGTCATTCCAGCCAGAAAAAAAGAGCGAGCCGGCGCCGAGCCTGGTGATTCCGTTCCAGAAGGGCAACCCGGCGTTCAAGGCCAGCCTGGACAACGCCCTGGCGCGTATCAAGGATGACGGGCGGTTGGAGAAGTTGTCGCAGAAGTGGTTGGGTAAGCAGGAGTGAAGCCTTTCAGGCGATGAGGCCATGGCGCTTCATTGGCCAATACACCGCCATCGCGAGCAAGCTCGCGATGGCGTCTTCAAATGTTAAGCAGGTTTACGCCAGACACTCGCCAACCAAGGCTGTTGCTCCCGCGGCAGCCCAGCCGGTCGGTAGTAATGCTCCAGTTCCACGAAGCCTGCGTCGCCAAGCAACGTGCGCCAGGCCGCGAGGTCGTGGTAGGCGCCGAAGCGCTGGCCGTTCCAGCCCTCCTGGTTTTCGCCTCGCGGGTTTGAGCTGAACAGCGCGCCGCCGGGCTTGAGCGTGGCGTGCAGTTGCTTGAGCACTCGAGGCAGTTCCTGGACGGGCACATGAAACAGCACCGCGTTGGCGAAAATCCCGTCAAAGCGCTCGGCCGGCAGGTCGAGTTCCAGGAAGTCCTGTTGCCACACTTCACAGCCGCTGTCCTGGCGCGCCATCCGGGCAAACTTTTCTGAACCGTCGAGGCCGACCGCGACATGACCCATGGCCGTGAATGTGCGCAGGTCGCGCCCCGGGCCGCAGCCCAAATCCAGGATGTGCAGCGGTGCCTCGCCCTGGAGATGGCGCAGCAAGGCGTCGATGTTCTGGCTGACATCGTGATCGCGGGTGCCTTCGCGAAAGCTTTCTGCCACGGCGTTGTAATGGCCCAGGGTCGTGGCGGTGATGGCGTGCAGGTCTTCGGTGGTGTGTTTCATGATTGGGGCTTGAGTGAGGAGCGTCAGGTGACTATACCGCAAGCCCGCTGGTCTGCCTGTGGGAGCAAGCTTTGCTCCCACAGGTCAACTGCTCCCCCCGGTCAGCGCTTGTTCAAGCCGCGTGCCAGGCGGTCGCCACCCAACTGGATCACTGCCACCAGCGCCACCAGCAACACGATCACCGTGAGCATGATCTGGCTGTCGAATCGCTGGTAGCCGTACCGGTAGGCGATGTCGCCCAGGCCGCCGGCACCGATCGCTCCGGCCATGGCCGAAGAGTTGATCATGGTCACCAAGGTGATGGTAAAACCGCCGACGATGCCCGGCAGCGCTTCGGGCAGCAATACATGCCAGACAATGTGCCAGCGTCGGCAACCCATGGCCTGGGCCGCTTCGATCAGACCATGGTCAACCTCCCGCAGGCTGACTTCGGCGATGCGGGCAAAGAACGGTGTGGCGGCGATGGTCAGCGGTACTACCGCTGCCCACACGCCATAGGTGGTACCGACGATCAGCCGGGTGAACGGGATCAACGCCACCATCAGAATCAGGAACGGTATCGAGCGGAACAGGTTCACGAACGCGCCCAGGGCTCGGTTCAAGACCGGCGCTTCATAGATCCCGCCCTTGCCGCTGGTCACCAGGATCACCGCCAGCGGGATGCCCGCCAACAACGCGATCAGCGACGACACGCCGACCATCAGGAACGTGTCGATGAAACCCTGCAACAGCCGATCAAACCACATAACCCAGCACCTCTACCCGTTGCGCCCAATTGCCCGCCCGTTGCCGCAGTTCCTCGGCGCCCCACGACGAACCGCTCACGGCCAGTAGCAATTGCCCCAGCCCGTGGCCCTGAATTCGCTCGATGCCGCCGTGCAGCAGTCGCACCCGTCCACCGAGGGCGCTGAACAAAGCGGCGAGATCCGGCTCTTCACGATCTATGCCGGTGAATTGCAGGCGCAGCACAATGGCGGCATCCGCCGATGCCGGCTGCGTCTGCAAGCGGTTTTGCAGTTCTTCCGGTATCGCGTGTTGCAACGGTGCCAGCAGTGTTCGACTGACCTCGTGTTGCGGGTTGCCAAACACTTCCCAGACCGGCCCCTGCTCGACGATCCGCCCTTGCTCAAGCACCACGACCCGGTCGCAGACTTCGCGAATCACCGCCATTTCATGGGTGATCAACACGATGGTCAGGCCCAACCGCTGGTTGATTTCGCGCAGCAGGCCGAGGATCGATTGTGTGGTCTCCGGGTCCAGGGCCGAGGTGGCTTCATCGCACAACAAAATCTGCGGGTCATGCACCAGTGCCCGGGCAATCCCCACCCGCTGTTTCTGCCCGCCCGAAAGTTGCGCCGGATAGGCCTTGTGCTTGCCTTGCAGGCCGACCAGTTCCAGCAGCTCGCGAACTTTGCGCTGGCGTTGCTCCTTGGGCACGCCGGCGACTTTCAGCGGCAGCTCAACGTTCTGCCACACGGTCTTGGCCGACATCAGGTTGAAGTGCTGGAAGATCATGCCGATGCGCCGACGCAGTTCCACCAGGCGGTCTTCATCGAACTCGCCGATGTCTATCTGATCGATCAACACCCGGCCACTGGTGGGTTGTTCGAGGCGGTTGATGGTGCGGATCAGCGACGACTTGCCGGCGCCGCTGCGGCCGATGATGCCGAACACCTCGCCGCGCTGGATCGCCAGGTCGATGCCTTGCAGCGCGGCCACCGGACCCTGGGCACCGTTATAGGTCTTGCCCAGGCCGATGAAGCGCACATGGGCACGGTTGAGCTCCGGATGCAGTTCGGTGTGTTCGGCGCTCTGGGGCGTGGGGGCTTCGTGTCGGAGTCGAGCGTTGACGGCGTTCATGTCAGCCTTCCCAACCGGCTTGGTAGAGCTTGCCGTGGGCCTTGTCCAGGGCGGCGCGCACGGCTGGCGAGTGTTGGTAGATGTCGACGAACTTGATCAGCCGTGGATCGTTTTTGCTCTTGGGCTGGATCACGAACTGAATCACGTATTCCTTGTGATCGAGGCCGTCGAACAGCAAGGCGGAGCTGGCGTCGAAGGTCTTGGCCAGGCGGATGTAGGCGGGATAACCCTGCACCAGGTCGGCGTCTTCATAAGCGCGCACCAACTGCACGGCTTCGACCTGCAGGATCTTGAGCTTCTTCGGGTTGGCGACGATGTCGTCTTCGGTGGCCTTGTAGCCGACGCCCGGCTTGAGGCTGATCAGTCCGGCCTTGGCCAACAGTTGCAGGCCGCGACCGCTGTTGATCGGGTCGTTGGCAATGGCGACGCTGGCACCTTCTGGCAGTTCGTCGAAGCTTTTGTATTTTTTCGAATAGAGGCCGACGTTGTTGATGATCCCCGGCGCAAAGGGCACCAGGTCGAACCCGGCTGCGGCCTTGGCATTTTCCAGGAACGGGATGTGCTGGAAGTAATTCACGTCGATATCGCCAGAGGCCAGGCTGACGTTGGGCGCGATCCAATCGCTGAACTCCACCAGCTCGACCTTCAAGCCTTGCTTGCCGGCTTCTTCGACGGCCGCTTCCAGGGGAATGGCGAACGCGGCGGTGGTGCCGATTTTCAACGGCGCATCGGCGGCAAACAGCGCCGAGCTGAACAGGCCGAGGGCCAGGGCCAGGGTTTTGACTGGCAGGGTCAGGAAGTGCTTGGTCATGTCGGGTATTCCAGTCATTAGTGGATAAGTCACAGGGTCAGTGCCGGTAGGTCGAGCCAGTGTGTTGTTCGGGTAGATGAGCTTCTGCGTGAAACAGTTTTTCGCGCAGGGTGCCGTTGTCGTATTCGGTCTTGTACGAGCCCCGTCGCTGCAACTCGGGGATCACCAGGTCGATGAAGTCCACGTAGCTTTGCGGCGTGACGATGCGGGTCAGGTTGAAGCCATCGAGGCCGGTTTCGGCGATCCAGGACTCCAGCTCGTCGGCCACTTGTTCGGGCGAACCGACCACCGTGATGTAGCGACCGCCCAGGGCGTGTTGCTCGAGCAATTTGCGCCGGGTCCAGTCGTTGTTCTGCAAGGTCTTGGTGGCGGACTGGATAGCGTTGCTCTTGACGTACTGGATCGGTTCGTCCAGTTCGTACTGGGAAAAATCGATGCCCGTCGACGCGGAAAAATGCGCCACGCCGGCCTCGGCGCTGGCGTAGCTCAGGTACTCGGCATGCTTGGCCCAGGCGGCCGCTTCGGTCTCGCCGACGATCACGTTCAGGCCCATGAACACCTTGATGTCCCCGGGGTTGCGCCCGGCCTCTACGGCGCTGGCGCGGACCTTGTCCACCTGGGCCTTGGTCGCCGGTTTGTTCTGGCCGCTGATGAACACGCACTCGGCATGCCGTCCGGCGAACAGCAGGCCGCGCTCGGAGCTGCCGGCCTGGAACAGCACCGGTGTGCGCTGGGGCGAGGGTTCGCACAGGTGATAGCCCTCGACCTGGTAGAACTCGCCCTGGTGCCGGACCTTGTGCACTTTTTCCGGCCGGGCATAGATCCGCTGCACGCGGTCATTGAGCACTGCGTCGTTTTCCCAACTGCCCTCCCACAGTTTGTAGAGCACTTGCAGGTATTCGTCGGCCTGGTCGTAGCGGCGGTCATGCTCGACTTGCGCGGTCAGGCCCATGGCCTTGGCGGCGCTGTCCAGGTAGCCGGTGACGATGTTCCAGCCGACCCGGCCGCGACTCAGGTGGTCGAGGGTGCTCATGCGTCGGGCGAACAGGTAGGGCGGTTCGTAGGTCAGGTTGGCGGTGAGACCGAAACCGAGGTTTTTCGTCAGGGCGGCCATCGCGGACACCAGCAGCAACGGGTCGTTGACCGGCAGCTGGATCGACTCCTTGAGCGTGACGTCCACCGACTGTTGGTACACGTCATAGACCCCGACGATGTCGGCGATGAACAACCCGTCGAACAATCCGCGCTCGAGCAATTGCGCCAGGGCGGTCCAGTATTCGATCGTATTGAACTGGGTCGACGTGTCCTGGGGATGGGTCCACAGGCCGTGATTGATGTGCCCGATGCAGTTCATGTTGAACGCGTTGAGCAGGATCTTTTTCTTGCCGGCCGCCATCAGATGGTCCCCCGCAGCGGCGGTTTTTCATCGTTGAGGTAGAAGTTGCCCACCGCGTGGTATTTCCAGCGCACCGGGTCATGCAGGGTGTGCACCCGGGCGTTGCGCCAGTGGCGGTCGAGGCCATGTTCGGCCAGGGTCGCCTGGCTGCCGGCCAACTCGAACAGCGTGCTGCCGGCGGCCAGGGAAATCTCGGTGCTGATGGCGCGGGCTTCGGCCACGGCAATCGAGGCAGCGGCGACTGTGTCGGCCCGGGTGTCGGCCTGTGCTCGGTCGAGAAACTCACCAGCGCGCTCCAAGAGGGCTTCGGCGGCGTGCAGGCGGATGCTCAGTTGGCCGAAACTCTTGAGGGTGTGCGGGTCTTCTGTGGCGACGTCGCTGGTGGCGTCGATCCAGGGGCGGGTTTTATTGCGGACAAAATGCAGGGCGTCTTCGTAGGCGGCGCGGGCGATGCCGGTGTCGATGGCGGCGTGAAGAATCTGCGCCAGCGGCCCTACCGGTGTGGGGCGTTCGAAGGCGCTCTGGAAGGGCACGATGTCGGCGGCGGCGACATACACGTCTTCGAACACCACCGAACCACTGCCCGTGGTGCGCTGGCCAAAACCGCTCCAGTCGTCGATCACCGTCAGGCCTTGGCTGCTGCGAGGGACGAACGCCAGTTGTTGCACGCCGTTTTCGTCCACCACCGATGTGGGGATGCGCTGGGCGTAGATCGCGCCCGTGGCGTAGAACTTGCGACCGTTGATGCGATAGCCCTCGCCGTCGCGGCGCAGTTGGGTGATGCGGTCATGGGCAGTCTTGGTGCCAAGTTCGGCCAGGGCATTACCAAAGCGCTGGCCGGCGAGTACTTCGGCGTACAAGCGTTGTCTTTGCGCTTCAGTGCCGTTTACCCGCAGCACTTCCAGGGCATAGAAATGATTTTGCGGAATTTGCCCCAGCGAGCCGTCGGCCTGAGAAATCAGCGCGATGACTTTGGCCAGGGTGACGTTGGAAACACCGGCGCCGCCATAGGCCTTGGGCACGCTGATGCCCCACAGGCCCGAGCGGGAGAAGGCCTCCAGTTCCGGGTACGGCAGGCGGCGCTCGCGGTCGCGCAGGGCGCTGTCGCGCTTGAAGTCATCGGCCAGGTCGCTGGCTACGATCAGGGCTTGTTCATCGCTGGTGATCACCGCGACGTGTTGAGAAAACGTCATGTACTGCTCCAGAGGTCGGGTCGTCAGATCCAGGAATGGCGGGCCGGCAAGGTGCCGTTCAGGTGGTAGGCGCCTACCGCGTGATACTTCCAGCGCACCGGGTCGTGCAGGGTGTGGACCCGTGCGTTGCGCCAGTGGCGATCGAGGTTGAATTCGGCGAGGGTGGCGCGGCTGCCGGCCAGCTCGAAGAGTTTTTCACTGGCTTGCAGGGCGATCTCGGTGGTGAGCACTTTGGCCTCGGCCACGGCAATCGAGGCGCGGGCGGCCGATTGCGCCGTGATGGGGGCGGCACTGACCTGGTCCAACACCTGTCCGGCCTTGCGCAGCAAGGCTTCGGCGGCGTGCAGTTCGATTTTCAGTTTGCCAATGTCGGCGATCACGTAGAGGTCGTCACTGGCTCGGTCGACCTTGGCATCGATCCAGGGCCGGGCCCGTTCACGGACGAAGGCGATGGCGTCGTCGATGGCGCCACGGGCGATACCCGCATCGATGGCGGCCTGGATCAGTTGGGAAATCGCGCCTTGCACGCCGGGTGTTTCGTTGATGCGCCAGTTATCCAGCACCAAGTCGGCATCCACCCGCACATTGTTCAGCAGCACGGTACCGCTGGCGGTGGTGCGCTGGCCGAACCCCGACCAGTCGTCGACGATCCGCAGGCCCGGGGTGCCGCGCCGCACGAATGCCAGCACCTGCCGGCCCTCGTCATTCAGCGCCTTGACCGCGACCCAATGGGCAAACAGCGCGCCGGTGGAATAGAACTTCTGGCCGTTGATGACAAACCCGTCACCGTCGGCGGTGATCCGAGCCTTGAGCTCAAGGGTATTGCGAGTACCGCGTTCCGGACCGGCGTTGCCGATGCGCCAGCCTTCAAGCACGCTCTGCAAGAGGATTTTTTTCTGCCGTTCGGTGCCGGTGCCGAGAATCAGCTGGAGTACGCCGAACTGGTTTTGCGGGATCTGCCCGAGGGCCGGGTCAGCGGCGGAAATGATTGCGAAGACGTCGGCCAGGGTGACGAACGAAACCTGTGGGCCGCCGTATGCCCGGGGGATGGCGATGCTGCCCAATCCGCTGCGGGTGAATTGCTCGATTTCTGCCCAGGGCAGCTTGCGTTGCTGGTCACGACGGGCGGCCTGCTGACGGGCGACCTGCGCCAGTTCATGGGCAGCTTTGATGGCCTCGGTATCGTTGCGCAACACCTGTGCGGGCAACAACAGCGGTGCGATGTCCAGGTCGCTCTGGACTTTTGCTTGCGCCAGATCCGACATTACAGCCACTCCGTGGCTGCAGGCAGTGTCTTGGCGTACTGCACTGTGGTGATTGTGTTTCGTTCCATACCCACCTCACATCTCAAGAAACGCCGCGATGAATGCGGCGAGCGAAAATCAAGAATGTCCGGTGGTCCGGTGCATATACCCTAAGCGTGTATAAATTATTTTTGAACTAACTTTTAGGAATATGTATAGGTTGGATTTAAATGGGCGGCTGTACGCTCACTTGGGGCGAAGCGGCTTTTGTGGTGAGGGAGCTTGCTCCCGCTATGCGGGAGCAAGGCTTGCCCGCGATGGACGCGATGCGGTCTTGCAGAATCGAGGCGCCTGTTTCGCGAGCAAGCTCCCTCGCCACAAAAGCGTCCCTCGCAAAAGTGTCTCCCGTATCAAGGCCTTTTGCGGTGCGGCTCGGCCGCCATGAGGGCTTCTTTCGGCGGTTTTTTCAGGTACGGATTGGCGCAACCGATCTTCAATGTCCGTGGCGGTGCCCAGTGGGAGTTGTTGCCCACACGGTCGAGGATGCAGTAGGTCACTTCCAGGCGCAGGTCTTCTCCTGCCTCCAGGATGATCTGCGGCGGGACCCAGATATTGATTGGCTGGCCGACCTCGCTGGCGGTGACGGCAGGCAGGTCCATGCGCACATCGCCCCAGCGCAGGGTCACGGCATCGCCGGCGGCCATGTTCAGGTAGGGCTCGATGGTCAGCGGTACACCGCGCTTGATCTGGTTGGGGTTCACCCCTTGGCGTCGGATAGTGCCGGGAATGCGCACTGGCGCCAGGCCCTGGTTTTCATCGCCGCTCAGGGCCGACGGCTGCCCGCCGGGGCAATCGAGCTTCGCATGTACCCGTTGCTTGGCGGATAGCGCCGGCCCACGTCCGACCTGCATCACCCGATAGTGGATGCGCGAGGTTCCGTCGACGATGAAACTCTCCGGGACCCGCAGGGTGACGCTGTCTTGCACATCGGCCCGCGACAACAAGCGCGAGCCGACGTAGCAGTTGTCCCAGAACAGTTCGATCAGGTCACCTGAGTCCATACCAGGGTAGGGCGCAATGGCAACCTCCAGGTGAGCGGCGTTGGCGATATTGATGCCGGTAGGGTGGGCATTGGCCAGGGTGGGGGCGGCCAGTTCAGGACTCTTCGACTTACATGTCATGGTGTTCTCCTTGATGCTTGAAAACGAAGTCCGTTTGATCAAAGGCGCTTGATAATCGCGACATATTTTATTTGTGCAGTCATAGAGGCTGGCTAAGCTTAGTCACTGCGCAGAACTAAAATAATGTGCATCGCCTATTGCTCACTAGATAATGTCTCAGTAGTTTCAGTGTCAATAGAGGAACTTGCTTAATAATTAATTGTGAAAGGCTTCAGAAACATCCTACGCGTCAAAGTTAATAATGCGCGGCGCCGCACGCCTTTTTCCTAGGCTTGCCAGTTTTCAAAAAATGGGTGCGCAAGGGCACTGGAGACTGAAGTGGAAAGATGCTTGGGCGACGGGGAGTGTTACGAGAAGTTGTATATGCCGCACATGAACACAGTGCGAGTTGTTTCTTTTGCAGCGGTCCCACTTCCTTCCCTGGAAGTGATAATGCTAAGAATAACTTACTGGGCGCCGTGCCCGGCGGAAAGGATCTTGCTGAGGAACTGTCGCGTGCGTTCTTCCTTGGGGGCTGCAAACAAGGCCTTGGCTTCGCCTTGTTCGACGATCACGCCTTTGTCGAAAAACACCACGCGGTTGGCCACGTCCCGGGCGAAGCCCATTTCGTGGGTCACGATGACCATGGTGCGTTTTTCTTCGGCCAAGCCGCGAATGGTTGCCAGCACCTCGCCCACCAGTTCCGGATCGAGGGCCGAAGTCGGTTCGTCAAACAGGATCACCGCCGGTTCCATCGCCAACGCCCGGGCAATCGCCACGCGCTGTTGCTGGCCGCCGGAAAGACGCCGTGGATAGGCGTCCTCCTTGCCGGCCAAGCCGACCTTGGTCAAGAGCTTGCGTCCCAGGGCTTCGGCTTCCGCGCGCGGAATCTTTTTCACCACCAGCGGGCCTTCGATCACGTTCTCCAGCGCGGTGCGATGGGGAAACAGATTGAAGTTCTGGAACACAAAGCCCACCTGCTGGCGCAAACGGCGCACCAGGTTCTGCTGTTGGTTCAGCGGACGACTGCCATCGATCTCGATGTCGCCGACCTTGATCCGGCCGCTGTTGGGCTCTTCGAGGAAGTTCAAGCAGCGCAGGAAGGTGGTCTTGCCCGAGCCGCTGGGGCCGATGATCGCAACCACTTCGCCTTCTTCGATCTTCAAGTCGATGCCGTTGAGCACCACCTGGCCCTTGAACTGCTTTGTCAGTTTTTCCACGACAATCATGGGTCAGGACTCCTGGTCATGCCGATTGACCCGGGCTTCCAGACGGTTCTGCACATGTGCAAGAACGCTGATCAGAAACCAATAGATCAATGCGGCAGACAGATACATGGCGAATATTTCAAAGGTGCGGGCGGAAACCAACTGTGCCTGCCGGAGCAACTCAGGGACCTGGATGGTGGCCGCCAACGAGGTGTCCTTCACCAATGACGTGAAGCTATTGCCCAGTGGAGGCAAGGCGGTACGCATGGCCTGCGGCAGGATAGCTCGACGTAACGTCTGCACGCGGGTCATACCGATGCTGGCAGCCGCTTCCCACTGACCGCGTTCGATGGAACTGATAGCGGCTCGCAGGGTTTCGCAAATGTAGGCGGCCATGTTCAACGAGAGGCCAATCAGCGCTGCGGGTATCGCGTCCAGCTCGATGCCCACTTGCGGCAAGCCGTAATACATCATGAACAGTTGCACCAGCAACGGCGTGCCGCGAAAGAACGATACGTATACTCGGGCGATCCAGCTCAGCGTCTTGAACCGCGACAAGCGCATCAATGCCAGGCCAAAGCCGAGCAGGAAGCCAAAAAACATCCCGCCCAGGCTCAAGCCCACCGTGAAGTACACGCCCTGAAGCAGGAAGGGCGTGGAGTCCAGGATAAGTTGTAACTTTGCTTCCATTATTGAGTGACGTCAGCGTTGAAATATTTCTCGGACAGCTTTTTGAGGGTGCCATCCGCGCGCAGTTTTTCAATTGCCTTGTTCACCGCTGCCAGCAACTCCGGTTCGTCTTTGCGCAGGGTCACACCCGCTTCCTGACGAGAAAATGCGTCGCCGGCAACCGCGGTGTCCGGGGCTTTTTTCGCGAGTTCAAACGCGGCGAGGCGGTCCACCAGAATCGCATCGATCCGTCCGATACGCAGGTCCTGATATTTGGTCGGATCGTCTTCATAGGTCCGGATGTCGGCTTTTGGCACGTTATCCTTGAGCCATTGTTCGTAGTTGGTACCCAGGCCTACACCGACCTTCTTGCCAGCCAGGTCGGCTGCCGCCTTGATATTGAGTTTTTCTTCGTTCTTCTTCAGGACCAGCGCCTGAATACCAGAGACGGTGTAAGGCGCAGAAAAATCGTACTTTTTCTTGCGCTCTTCGGTAATGGTGACCTGGTTGATGACGGCGTCCAGACGCTTGGACTCCAGCGCAGCGAGGATGCCATCCCACTTGGTCGTTTGCAGTTTGACCTTCACGCCCAGCTCCTTGGCCAGGGCTTCGGAAAACTCCACTTCGAAACCGGCCAGCTTGCCGTCGGCGTCGACGAAACTGAACGGTGGGTAAGTGCCTTCCAGGCCGACGTTGATCACGCCTGCATCCTTGATTTTCTGCAGCTGCTCACCGGCAACTGCTTGCCCCAACAACCCGGCGCTCAATGCCAGGCCCAGCGAACCTACCAACAGGTTGCGACGTAATGCGGAAAAATTCATGACAAGCCCCTGTGTTTTCTTATGAAGAGGTTATTTTGGCTGAGATAAGGCGTAGCCGCGATCCGAAAAGATTGCCACATCCTGCCTTAAAGCAGCTTGGGCGTCTCGCGGCAAATGCGCCTGCGGCGAGACTATAGGATGGCTTTTATAGATTGGAAAATAATATTAAACAAAGCGCATATGTCTATTTGGAATGACTGCTTGTGGGAGCAAGCTCGCTCCCACAGAAGTCTCCACTAAGCCTGGAACGCCGCGCTGTAGGCAAACAACGCCGGTGCGCCGCCGGTGTGCAGGAAGATGATCGGGCCTTCGTCGAAACGGTCGCGACCCATGCCGTCGAGCAGGCCGGCCATGGCCTTGCCGGTGTAGACCGGATCGAGCAGCAGCCCTTCCTGGCTGGCCAGCAGCTTGACCGCCGCCAGTGTCCCGGCGTTGGGTTCGCCGTAGCGGGGGGCGAAATATTCGTCCCAGAGGTTCACTTTGAACGCCTCCGGAAGGGCGACTTCGAGCAACGCTGCCGTGCGCTCGGCCAGGCCCTGGACCTTCGGAAACTGGTCCTCCTCGCTGCGCGAAACCGTCACGCCGATGACAGGCAGCGCCGGCAGGGCTTCACTCAGCGCCAGCGCCAGGCCGCTGTGGGTGCCGGCACTGCCCGAGGCCAGTACCACGGCGGCGAATTCAATCCCGGTGTCCTTGATCTGCTCGGCCAGTTCCAGGCCGGCGCGCACATAACCCAGCGCGCCCAAGGCGTTCGAACCACCAATCGGTACCAGGTAGGGTTTTTTCCCGTTGCTGCGCAGGCGACCGGCCAGGGCCTGTAGCTGCTCATCGGCGTTGTCCAGGTTGTCCACCAGCTCGACCTTGGCGTCGAACAGCTCCAGCAGCAGCCGATTGCCGTTGCCCAGGTAATTGCTGTCTTCGGTGCCGATGGGGTTTTCCAGCAAGGCCACGCAACCCAGGCCCAGCTTCGCGGCGAGGGCGGCGGTCTGGCGCACATGGTTGGACTGGATCGCCCCGGCGGTGATGAGGGTATCGGCGCCTTGGGCGATGGCATCGGCGGCCAGGTATTCGAGCTTGCGCAGTTTGTTGCCACCCATGGCCAGGGGCGTCAGGTCATCACGCTTGATATAGATGTCCCGGCCGAGCCAGGTGGAGAGACGGTCGAGTTTTTCCAGTGGTGTCGGATGGCCGAGCAGGTCGAGACGGTTAAAGCGAGACAGCTGTTCTTTGATCATGGGTCCGTACTGGTTGTAGGCGATGTCTGGACTATAGGCACGCGGATATTCATGGGCAACCGGCATGTGGGAACGAGCTTGCTCGCGATGGCGGCCTGACATTCAACATCTTCATTGACTGCTACACCGCTATCGCAAGCAAGCTCGCTCCCACAGGGGCTTGGCGCCAGTGAACGAATGCTCTCCTGGCAACGTCATACCCTCCCGTAGGCTAGTGTAGGAAGCGTGCCGTCGAGCCCTGCGATTAGTCCTTAGCTAGCTATTTATGTTTAACTTGAACGTTCATTCAAGTTAAACCGTCGGTTTGCTGCCCGCTCACAACAGGAGGCTTGCCTTTGCCGAGTCCGTTTTCGACCACCCCGATTCTTTTTCCCGAGGTGCTTGTTTCATGAGTGCCTCGTCCCTTCCACCCAGCGGCCTGGTCCGCATGAACCCGCCGGTCTTTTACTTCGCCGCGACCTTTATCCTGCTGTTCGGCCTGGTGGTGATAGCCATGCCCGCGCAGGCCGGCGCATGGCTGCTGGCCGCGCAGAACTGGGCGGCCAATACAGTCGGCTGGTACTACATGCTGGCGATGACGCTGTATCTGGTCTTCGTGGTGGTCACCGCCTTGTCCGGCTACGGCAAGATCAAGCTCGGTGCCGACCACGACGAGCCCGAATTCAGTTATCTGTCCTGGGCCGGCATGTTGTTCGCCGCCGGCATCAGCATCACGCTGTTTTTCTTCTGCGTGTCCGAGCCGCTGACTCACATGGTCCAGCCGCCCCAGGGCGAGGCAGGCACCGCCGAAGCGGCGCGCCAGGCCATGCAGGTCCTGTTCTTGCACTGGGGGCTGCACGGCTGGGGCGTTTTCGCATTCGTCGGCATGGCCCTGGCGTACTTCGCCTACCGGCACAATTTGCCCCTGGCCCTGCGTTCGGCGTTGTACCCGCTGATCGGTAAGCGCATCAACGGCCCCATCGGCTACGCCGTGGACGGCTTCGGTATTATCGCCACGGTGTTCGGCCTCGGCGCCGACATGGGCTTTGGTGTGCTGCACCTCAATTCCGGGCTCGACTACCTGTTCGGCATCGCCCATACCCAGTGGATTCAGGTTGGCCTGATCGTACTGATGATGGGCGCGGCGATCATTGTGGCGGTGGCCGGTGTCGACAAGGGCGTGCGGGTCATGTCCGACATCAACATGCTCCTGGCCTGCGCGTTGTTGCTGTTCGTGCTGTTCGCCGGACCCACCCAGCATTTGCTCAACACCTTGATCCAGAACATCGGCGATTACCTCGGCGCCCTGCCGATGAAGAGTTTCGACCTGTACGCCTACAACGAACCTAGCGACTGGCTGGGCGGCTGGACGGTGTTCTACTGGGCCTGGTGGATCGCGTGGTCGCCGTTCGTGGGGCTGTTCATCGCACGGATTTCCCGTGGCCGCACCATCCGCGAATTCGTGTTTGGCGTGCTGCTGATTCCCCTGGGTTTCACCCTGGCGTGGATGTCGATCTTCGGCAACAGCGCCATCGACCAAGTGCTGAACCACGGCATGAGTGCCCTTGGCATGTCGGCCTTGGAAAACCCATCGATGAGCCTTTACCTGCTGCTGGAAACCTACCCCTGGAGCAAGACGGTCATCGCGGTCACCGTGTTCATCAGTTTCGTGTTCTTCGTCACGTCCGCCGACTCAGGCACCGTGGTGCTGTCGACGTTGTCGGCCAAGGGCGGCAACCCCGACGAGGACGGGCCGAAATGGCTGCGGGTGTTCTGGGGCGCGATGACGGCCCTGGTGACCAGCGCGTTGCTGTTCTCCGGCAGCATCGATGCCTTGAAGTCGGCGGTGGTGCTGACGTCCTTGCCGTTCTCGTTGATTCTGCTGCTGATGATGTGGGGCCTGCACAAGGCGTTCTACCTGGAGTCCCAGAAGCAGATCGCGCAATTGCACTCCCTGGCGCCGGTGTCGGGTTCACGTCGGGGCACGGGCGGCTGGCGCCAGCGCTTGAGCCAGGCGGTGCATTTTCCGTCCCGTGATGAGGTGTACCGTTTCCTCGACACGACGGTGCGCCCGGCCATTGAAGAAGTGACCGCGGTGTTCGTCGAGAAGGGCCTGACAGTGGTGGCCCAGCCCGACCCGGCCAATGACAACGTCAGCCTGGAGATCGGTCACGGTGAGCAGCATCCGTTCATCTACCAGGTGCAGATGCGCGGCTACTTCACGCCGTCCTTCGCCCGCGGCGGCATGGGCTCCAAGGAACTCAACAACCGTCGTTACTACCGTGCCGAGGTGCACCTGAGCGAAGGCAGCCAGGATTACGACCTGGTGGGCTACACCAAGGAGCAAGTCATCAACGACATCCTCGACCAGTACGAGCGGCACCTGCAGTTCCTGCATTTGGTGCGCTGACTCATCTGCACCGACCTCATCGCGAGCAAGCTGGCGATGCAGGAAAAAGCCTCAGACTAGTCCGCCATTGGCCCGCAGGATCTGTCCATTCACCCATCCAGCGGCCGGGCTCACCAGGAACGCGATGATGCTGGCAATGTCTTGCGGCTGGCCGAGGCGTTCCAGGGGCGGCATCTTGGCGTAGTGCTGCACCTGTTCCTCACTTTTGCCGTGCATGAACAGTTCGGTGGCGACTGGGCCGGGGGCCACGGCATTGACCGTGATCTGCCGACCGCGCAGTTCCTTGGCGAACACCTGGGTCAGGGATTCCACTGCGGCCTTGCTGGCGATGTACACCGAGTAGCCGGGCAGGTTCAGGCCCACGGTGCTGCTGGAAAAGTTCACGATCCGGCCACCGTCGTTCAGACGGGTCGCGGCTTCGCGCAGGGTATTGAAGGTGCCACGGGTGTTGATGGCGAACGTCTGGTCGAATAACTCGTCGCTGTGCTGCGCCAGGGGCATCACCTGGAGGATGCCGGCGTTGTTGATCAATACATCGACCTTGCCCAATTGCGCTTCGGTTTCATCGAACATCCTGCGGACATCGGCGGCAGAGGACACGTCTGCCTTCACCGCTATGGCTTGGTGGCCGGCCTGGCGCAGTTGCACCACCAACTTGGACGCCTCGCTGGCGCTGTTGGCGTAGTTGATGACGACGGCGAAACCTTCGCTGGCAAGTTGCTTGGCGATTTCGGCGCCGATGCCGCGGGAAGCACCGGTGATGATCGCAATTTTGGACGTTTGAGTCGGCATGCTTGAGTCCTCTTGAAGTGGGTGAAGCCAGGTTCACATGTTTACTCTCGGCGATAAATGCCCGAAAGTTGCCTTGACTGTTCAACAATCACTAACAATAAAGGCGCCGGATTCAGATGGATCAAGTCAAAGCGATGAAGGTGTTCGTGCGCATCTACGAGCGAAGCAGTTTCACCCTGGCGGCTGAAGACTTGAACATGCCACGGGCCACGCTGACCCATACCCTCAATCAATTCGAAGCCTGGCTGGGCGTTCGCTTGTTGGAGCGCAGCACTCGCAAGGTGCGCCCGACCCTCGATGGCGAAGCCTATTACCCACGCTGCGTGCAATTGCTGGCGGAACTTGAAGAAGCCGAACTGGCGTTTCGCGGCGTGGCGCCCAAAGGCAAGTTGAGGGTGGACTTGCACGGAACCCAGGCACGGTATTTCGTGATTCCGGCGTTGCCACAATTCATGGCCCGCTATCCCGAAATAGAACTGTTCATCAGCGAGGCCGATCGTTTCGTCGATCTGATTGCCGAAGGCGTCGATTGCGTGCTGCGCTCCGGTGAGTTGGCGGATTCATCATTGATCGGCCGGCGTGTCGCCAATCTTCGACAGATCACCTGCGCCAGTCCCGGTTACTTGCGCCAGTACGGCGAGCCGAAGTGCCTCGATGATTTGAAACATCACAAGGCGGTGAATTACGTCTCGCGGACCACCGCCAAACTGTATCCGTTTGAGTTCATGGTCGATGGCGAGCTCAAGGAGGTCCCGATCGGGGGCTCGCTGTCGGTGTCCGGCGCCGAAATATATGCCGCCTCGGCCATCGCCGGCCTGGGCCTGATCCAATGCCCGCATTACCGGATGGAAGAGCCGATCCGGCAGGGCCTGATGCAGGAAGTCCTCACCGCCACCCCACCACCGTCCATGCCGGTGTCGGTGCTCTATCCGCACAACCGACTCATGTCGCCGCGGGTTCGTGTATTCGTGGATTGGGTGGCGGAGGTGTTTGCGCAGGCGCGTTAGTGTGGTCTCCGACTTCCTGGCACTGCAAGCCCGCTCCCACACCTGATATGCGAACTTTCAGCCTGACCGATGCGTCTGTGAAGTGTTAGCTTCTGCCACCAGCGTCCGAACAGAGAGCCTTTCGATGACCTACACCGCTGCGCAAAACCGCTACGAGTCCATTCCTTACCGCCGCGTCGGTCGCAGCGGGCTGGTGCTGCCGGCGCTGTCGCTGGGGTTGTGGCACAACTTTGGCGACAGTACGCCCATCGATACCCAGCGCGCCTTGCTGCGTACGGCGTTTGACCTGGGCATCAACCACTTCGACCTGGCAAACAACTATGGTCCGCCCTACGGCAGCGCCGAGATCAATTTCGGCCGGTTGCTGCGCGAAGATTTCAAGCAGTACCGCGATGAATTGATCATCTCCAGCAAGGCTGGTTGGGACATGTGGCCGGGCCCATACGGCCAGGGTGGTGGCTCGCGTAAATACGTGCTCGCCAGCCTCGACCAAAGCCTGCAACGCCTGGGGCTGGACTATGTGGATATCTTCTATTCCCACCGCTTCGACCCCGACACCCCACTGGAAGAAACCGCCAGCGCACTGGCCACTGCCGTTCAGCAGGGCAAGGCGTTGTACATCGGCATTTCCTCGTATTCCGGGGTGAAGACCCGGGAAATGGCGGCGCTGCTCAAAGAGTGGAAAGTCCCGCTGCTGATTCACCAGCCGGCCTACAACCTGCTCAACCGCTGGGTGGAGAAAGACCTGCTGGACGCCACCGACGAACTGGGTACCGGTGTGATCGCTTTCACGCCACTGGCCCAGGGCTTGTTGACCGACAAGTACCTCAAGGGTATTCCGGCCGATGCGCGGGTGAACCGTCCGGGCGGCGGCTCGTTGCAGGCTTCGCATCTGTCGGAGGAAAACATCGCCCATGTACGCGCCCTCAATGAGATCGCCCAGCGGCGCGGCCAGAGCCTGGCGCAAATGGCCCTGGCCTGGACCCTGCGCGATCCCCGCGTGACCAGCGCGTTGATCGGCGCCAGCCGGCCGGAGCAGATCATCGAGAACGTCGGGGCGTTGAAGAACCTGAGCTTCAGTGCTGAAGAACTGGCGCAGATCGATCAGTTTGCCCTGGAGGGCGGGATCAATCTTTGGGAGAAGCCTTCGTCGGCTGAGT
Source organism: Pseudomonas sp. A-RE-22 (assembly GCF_019956035.1). Classification (NCBI taxonomy): domain Bacteria; kingdom Pseudomonadati; phylum Pseudomonadota; class Gammaproteobacteria; order Pseudomonadales; family Pseudomonadaceae; genus Pseudomonas; species Pseudomonas sp. A-RE-22. The sequence continues at coordinate 380,987 of NZ_JAHBCZ010000011.1, read as the reverse complement.
AACGAATCGGCTGATCTGCAATGATCAGTTGAATACACCATCCTGTGGCGCGGGCATAAATCCCCTCGCCACAGGAGCAATTCAGACTCGATGCCTCACCTGAAAAACGGTACATCCCCCAACACCGTCGCCCGGTGCATCATCCGGCGGGCGGGGCGGTAGTCATCCACGGCGAAGTGCTGGGTGACGCGGTTGTCCCAGAACGCCACGTCGTTGACCTGCCAGCGCCAGCGCAGGGTGAACTCCGGGCGGGTGGCGTGGGCAAAGAGCAGTTTCAGGATCACCTCGCTTTCGGTTTCCGACAGCTCGTTGATCCGTGTCGTGAAGCCTTCATTGACGAACAGCGACCGTCGCCCGCTCACCGGATGAGTGCGGATCACCGGATGGGACAGCGGTGGGTTTTTTCGCCGTGCCTCTTCCCAGCGCGCCAGGTCTTCGGCGGTGTTGCCAAAGCGTTCCAATGGAAAGGACCGGATGAAATCGTGGGTCGCTGTCAGGCCTTCCAGCAAGCGTTTCAATGGGGCTGACAGAGCTTCGTAGGCCGCGATGCCGCTGGCCCACAACGTGTCGCCGCCAAACGCCGGCAGTAGCTTGGCGCTGAGCACCGCGCCCATGGCCGGCGTCGGGAGAAAGGTCACGTCGGTGTGCCACACTGCGTTGTCGCGAACATCGGTGACGGCGGTGTCGAGCACCAGTACTTCCGGCTGTTCCGGTATGTTGGGGTAGATCGGGTGAATGTGCAGGTCGCCAAAATGCGCGGCGAAACGCGCTTGTTGCTCCGGTTCGATTGGCTGGTCGCGAAAGAACAACACCTGATGTTCAAGCAAAGCCTGCTCGATGGCCTCGCGATGTTCCGGGCTCAGCGGCTGGCTGATATCGATCCCACTGATCTGCGCGCCGAGGGCAGTGCTCAATGGCGTAATGGTTGGGCGGTTCATCGCAATGTTCTCGGTCTGGGCGCCGAATGGTCGGCGTGGTCATTGGGTATCAATGGGCCTGGCCGTGCCACGGCACCAGTTTGCGTTGCAGGGCGCGCAGGCCCATTTCCATGGCGAAGGCGATCAATGCGATCACCAGGATCCCCAGTACCACCACGTCGGTGACCAGGAACTGCGCGGCTGACTGCACCATGAACCCCAGGCCGCTGGTGGCGGCGATCAGCTCGGCGGCCACCAGCGTCGACCAACCCACGCCCAGGCCAATGCGAATGCCGGTGAGGATGTCCGGCAAGGCACTGGGCACGATCACGTGGCGAATCAACTGGGCCCGCGTGGCGCCCAACGATTGCGCAGCGCGTAGCTTGGCCCGGTCGACAGTGCGCACACCGGTGGCGGTGGCGATGGCAATCGGGGCGAAAATCGCCAGGTAGATCAGCAGCACTTTCGACAACTCGCCGATGCCGCACCAGATCACGATCAATGGCAGGTACGCCAGCGGCGGAATCGGCCGGTAGAACTCGATCAACGGATCGAGCACGCCGCGCGCGATGCGGTTGGCGCCAATGGCGATGCCCACCGGCACCGCCGTCAGCACCGCGAACAGCAGGCCCAGGCCGATTCGTTCAAGGCTGGCGGCCAGGTGCTGCCAGAGGGTCGAGTCCATGTAGCCGCTGGTCGCCAGCAGCCAACCTTTTTGCAGCACTGCAGACGGCGAGGGCAGGAACAGCGGTTCGATCAGGCCGCTCGCGGTGACGGCCCACCAGACCGCCAGCAGGGCGATCAGGGTCAAGCCGCTGATCCAGCGTGTACTCAGGCTGGGCCTTGAGTCGTTGGTCGCGCGCCTGCTCGTAGTTTCACTGACGACGGCTGGAATTTCGTAGCTGCTCATGCGCGCTCCTGTGGTCGAGTGGCGCTGCGTTGGGCGAACACCTTGGCGAGCACATGCTCGCGGGTTTCGATAAAGCGCGGGTCGGATTTGATCGACCGCGCCGATTCCCCGGCCCCGTAGCGTTGGCCGAAATCCAGGCTCAGGCGCTCGACGATCTGCCCCGGGTTAGGTGCCAACAGAATCAAGTCGGTGGCGAGGAACACGGCTTCTTCAATGTCATGGGTGATCAGGAACACCGGCTTGGCGGTGCGCTGCCAGACCTGCAGCAACAGTTCCTGCATCTGTTCGCGGGTGAAGGCGTCCAGCGCACCGAAAGGTTCGTCCATCAACAGCACGCGTGGGTCGGCCGCCAGCGCCCGGGCCAGGCCGACGCGTTGCTTCTGGCCGCCGGAAAGCTGCCAGACACGACGTTGCTCGAAACCGGCCAGGTCAACCAGGGCAAGCATTTCCCGGGCCCGGGCTTCGCGCTTTTGCTTGCCGACCCCAGCCAGTTCCAGGCCGAACCCAACGTTTGCCAGCACGTCCTGCCAAGGCAGCAGTGCATCGTCCTGGAACACCACGCCGCGCTCGGCGCTCGGACCCTTGACCGGCGTGCCGTCGAGGGTGATCTGCCCGGCGCAGGGCTCGACGAACCCGGCAATCAGGTTCAACAACGATGTCTTGCCACTGCCGGACGGGCCGAGGGCAACCAGCAATTGCTGGGGCCCCAGGGTCAGGGAAATATCCGCCAGCACCGGTTCCGCGGCGCCGGGGTACTGTGCGCTGATGCGCTCCAGCTGTAGCAAGGCCATCGCGTGTCTCCCTTTTCCTGCTCAACGAGTGATGTATTTGGCGCTGACGTAAGGCGCGTAGTCCGGCAGCACGGCTTCGACCTTGCCTTGCTCCTTGAGGAACGCTGCGGTGTCGGTGATGGCTTGGGTGGTCGGTGCGCCGAGGCTCACGACCTGATCGGCCGCCAGCGGAAAGACGTTGCCTTGCAGCAACAGCGGGATATCGCTGGCCTTGGCGCCGGAGAGCTTCACCAGTTTGTCGACGTTGGACGTATCGGCCAGCCAGGCTTGTGGGTCCTTGCGGTACTGGGCGTAGGCATCCAGGGTCACTTTGGCGAAGGCGGTGACAATTTCAGGATGCTTCTGGGCGAAGTCCTTGCGCACTATCCAGGCGTCGAAGGTCGGGGCGCCGAACTTGGCCAGTTCCGCGGAGGTGATCAGGACCTTGCCGTTTTCCTTGGCCACGCCCAGGGCCGGGTCCCAGACGTAGGTGGCGTCGATGTCGCCGCGCTTCCAGGCGGCAATGATGGCCGGTGGCGCCAGGTTGAGTACGGTGACTTTCGACGGGTCGATATTCCAGTGCTTCAACGCGGCGAGCAGGCTGTAGTGCCCGGTGGACACGAATGGCACGGCGATTTTCTTGCCGATCAGGTCTTGCGGGGAGTTGATGCCCGAACCGTCACGAACCACCAAGGCTTCGGCGGCGCCGATCTGGGTGGCGATGAGGAAGGTTTCCACCGGGACCTTGCGGGTGATGGCTGCGGTCAACGGACTGGAGCCGAGGTAGCCGATCTGCACGTCGCCCGAGGCGATGGCGGTGATGACATCGGCGCCGTTGTCGAACTTGCGCCAGTCGATCTTGGCCTGGGTGGCTTTTTCGTAGGCACCATCGGCCTGGGCGACTTTGGCCGGGTCGACGGTGGTCTGGTAAGCGACGGTCAGGTCGGCCGCCTGGGCAAAAAGACTCGTTGCAGCCAGGGAAGCGGCCGCGAGAAGGCGAAGGGGGAAACTCAAAGACATGGGAAAGCTCCTCAACAGGCCGCCGGATGTTCGGCGTTGGAGGAGACTAAATGATCTAAGAATTGGAAAATAAATAACTTTTTCGAATGAGCTTATTTTCGAAAAAATCTATTGAGAACGGCTTGAAACTTTTGTGGCGAGGGAGCTTGCTCCCGCTGGGCCTGTAGGTGCTGTCGAGCGAAGCGAGGCTGCGATCTTTCCCAGACGCTTGAGTCCCAAGCGAAAGATCAAAAGATCGTCCGAACGCGGCCCGAGCCTTCGGCAGCTCCTACAGTGCAGTCCAGCGAAGCGTCCTCGTCAAAGAGGGATCAGTTACTGATCGCCAGGATGCTCGCCTGATACGAACCCACGAACACGTCGAAATCCCCCACCTCGTTCTGCTCCAGCTCAGTTTGCTGAACCAGGGATTCTCGGGCGGTTTCCTCGAATGCAGTCTGTTCCTGGGCGGGCAAAGGCTCGGCGCGGAAGAACTCGGCGTGGGCCTTGCTTTGGCGCAAGGAGAACTGGGCAAAGCCTTCCTGATGTTCGGCCATGGCGGCCAGCACCTGGGCGGAGGGCGTCAGGGACGGGTCGCGGACTTTCGCCAATTGCGCGTCCAGCGCCTGGCGGTGGGCATCGCCACCTTGACTCTGGTCGAGCAGCGAGGCCAACGGTGCGATTTTTTCCAGCAATTCGACGGCCCAGGCCTGCATGTCCACCGATTGACCCTGGCGCTGCAATTGCAGGCCAGGCTTGCGGCCTTCCTTGACCACGGTAAGGAAGTTGCTCGTGGCGTTGCCGCATTCGTTGTTTTCCAGCTGCGGGCTGTCATTGAGGCCGCAATACAGCAGGAACGCATCGAGGAACCGCGACTCGGTGAGATCGATGCCCATCGGCAGGAACGGGTTGATGTCCAGGCAACGCACTTCGACGTACTGGATACCCCGGGCCATCAAGGCCTGGATCGGCCGCTCGCCGGTGTAGGTCACGCGTTTGGGGCGGATGTTGGAGTAGTACTCGTTTTCGATCTGCAGGATGTTGGTGTTGAGCTGCACCCACTCGCCGTTCTGGTGAGTGCCGACCTCGACGTACGGCGCATAAGGCGTCGCCACCGCTTTGCGCAGGCTGTCGGTGTAGCTGGCCAGGTCGTTGTAGCAAGGCGTGAGGCCGGCCTGGGCGTTGCTCTGGTAACCCAGGTCGCTCATGCGCAGGCTGGTGGCGTAGGGCAGGTACAGGGTGTCCGGGTCCAGTTGTTCCAACTGGTGCGGGCGACCGCGCAGGAAACCGGCGTCCAGGGCCGGCGAGGCACCGAACAGGTACATCAGCAACCAGCTGTAGCGGCGGAAATTGCGGATCAGCGCGATGTAGGCCGACGACTGGAAATCACGGTCGCTGGCCTCGACGCCTTCGGCCTGCCGGAGCAGGGGCCAGAGCTTTTCCGGCAGGGAAAAGTTGTAGTGGATCCCGGCAATGCATTGCATGGTCTTGCCGTAGCGCAGGGCCAGCCCCTTGCGATAGACGTACTTGAGCCGACCGATGTTCGAGGTGCCGTAATACGCGATCGGGATGTCCTCTTCCGCCGGCAGTGGGCACGGCATCGAAGGGCTCCACAGGTACTCGTCACCCAGTTTGCTGTAGGCGAACCGGTGGATCTTGTCGAGGCTGCGCAGGGTATCGGCCGGGTTGGCCAGGGCTGGCGTGATGAACTCCAGCAGCGACTCGGAATAGTCGGTAGTGATCTGTTCGTTGGTCAACGCCGAACCCAGGGCCTTGGGATGCGGGGTCTGCGCCAAGTGCCCATCGCCGGTGACGCGCAGGCATTCACGCTCGATGCCGTGCAGGCACTGTTCGAGCAGGGAGAGGTTGGCGCGCTCGCCGAGCAGGGCCAGGCGGCGGTTTAAAAGGTCGCTCAAGTTGAATTCCTTCACGCGTCAGTCGCCCCAATATGGGGGTGGGCAAGACGGTCTACAAGGGTGAAGTTAAAACTGGCGTTTTCGCCTGGTTTTCATGCTGCCAAAGACAATCATCACACCCCCTGTGGGAGCGAGCCTGCTCGCGATAGCGGTCTGTCAGTCAACTTTTATATTGACTGGTCCACCGCTATCGCGAGCAGGCTCGCTCCCACAAGGGGTTTCGGCGCGGCATTCATGGCGTCGAAATTAACTCAAATCGATGACAGGGAGCTATAGGACAGCGAACGTGCCTTGCGCTTTTGCGACCAGTTTGTCGCCTTGCATCACCTCGGCCTCGACCACCAGCGTGCGCCGACCGGGGTGGATGACCCGAGCGGTGCACAACACGTCGCCGTCGGACACTGCGCGAATGTAGTTGATCTTGCATTCGATGGTCGCGCTCTGCTGGTCAAAGCCATGGACACTGGAGCAGGCCAGTCCCATGGCGATGTCCACCAGGCTGAACAGCGCGCCGCCGTGCAGCTTGCCGCCGCGATTGCGCAGCGGCGGCTCAAGGCTCAGGGCGACTTGCGCCACCCCGTCCCCAAGGCTGTGCAGACGGCAGCCGAGCAGCTTGAAAAACGCGCTCTCCACCAACTCGGCTGGCACGTCCATCAGCGTTTCTTCAACTGCTTGGCGTTGGCGAACAACGAGGCCATGGCGTTGTTCGCCGGGGCCGCGGTGGCGGTTTCCTTGCGTGGCGCGGTGTTTTGCGACTGGCGTGGCGTCGAGCCGGGACGCGCACCACGGGCACCGTCGACTTTCTCGCCCGGTGTGTCGCTCATGCGCATCGACAGGCCGACGCGTTTGCGCGGGATGTCGACTTCCATGACCTTCACTTTCACCACATCACCGGCTTTCACCGCTTCGCGCGGGTCCTTGATGAACTTCTCGGACAAGGCCGAGATATGCACCAGACCGTCCTGGTGCACGCCGATGTCGACGAAGGCACCGAAGTTGGTGACGTTGGTCACCACGCCTTCGAGGATCATGCCCGGCTGCAGGTCCTTTAGGTCTTCGACGCCGTCCTGGAACTCGGCGGTCTTGAACTCGGGGCGCGGGTCGCGGCCCGGTTTCTCCAGTTCCTGGAGGATGTCGGTGACGGTGGGCAGGCCGAAGGTTTCGTCGGTGAATTTCTTCGGATCCAGGCGCTTGAGGAACCCGGCGTCACCGATCAGCGAACGGATGTCGCGGTCGGTCTGGGCGGCGATGCGTTGCACCAGCGGGTAGGCTTCAGGGTGGACGGCGGAGGAGTCCAGCGGGTTATCGCCGTTCATCACCCGCAGGAAGCCGGCGGCCTGTTCGAAGGTCTTTTCACCCAGGCGCGGGACTTTCTTCAACGCGGCGCGGGTCTTGAACGCGCCGTGTTCGTCACGGTGGGTGACGATGTTCTGCGCCAGGGTGGCGTTCAGGCCGGAGATACGTGCCAACAGCGCCACCGAAGCGGTGTTCACGTCAACGCCCACGGCGTTCACGCAATCCTCCACCACCGCGTCCAGGCCGCGCGCCAGTTTCAACTGGGAAACATCGTGCTGGTACTGGCCGACACCGATGGATTTCGGGTCGATCTTCACCAGTTCCGCCAGTGGATCCTGCAGGCGACGGGCGATGGACACCGCGCCTCGGATCGACACGTCCAGGTCCGGGAATTCCTTGGAGGCCAGTTCCGACGCCGAGTAAACCGAAGCGCCTGCCTCGGAAACCATGACCTTGGTCATCTTCATGGCTGGGTATTTCTTGATCAGCTCGGCAGCCAGCTTGTCGGTCTCGCGGCTGGCGGTGCCGTTGCCGATGGCGATCAGGTCCACCGAATGCTTGGCGCACAGGGCGGCGAGCACGGCGAGGGTCTGGTCCCACTTGTTGTGCGGCACGTGCGGGTAGACCGTGGCGTGGTCCAGCAGCTTGCCGGTGGAATCCACCACGGCCACCTTGCAACCGGTGCGCAGGCCCGGGTCCAGGCCCAGGGTGGCGCGTGGGCCGGCCGGTGCGGCCAGCAGCAGGTCATGCAGGTTGTGGGCGAATACGTTGATTGCCTCGGTCTCGGCGTTATCGCGCAACTCGCCCAGCAGGTCGGTTTCCAGGTGGGTGTAGAGCTTGACCTTCCAGGTCCAGCGCACCACCTCGGCCAGCCATTTGTCGGCGGCGCGATTCTGGTTCTGGATGCCGAACTGCTGGCCGATCATGCCTTCGCATGGGTGCATGGTGCCGGGCAATTCTTCACCGACTTTCAGTGCGGAGCTGAGGATGCCTTCGTTGCGACCACGGAAAATCGCCAGGGCGCGGTGGGACGGCATGCTCTTGAGCGGTTCGTCGTGTTCGAAGTAGTCGCGGAACTTCGCGCCTTCCTCTTCCTTGCCGGCGATCACCCGGGCGCTGAGGGTAGCTTCCTGCTTGAGATAGCTACGCAGTTTTTCCAGCAGGTTGGCGTCTTCGGCGAAACGCTCCATGAGGATGTACTTGGCGCCTTCCAGCGCCGCTTTTACATCCGCCACGCCTTTTTCGGCATCGACGAAGCGCGCGGCTTCGGCTTCCGGGGCCAGGGTCGGATCGTTGAACAGGCCGTCGGCCAGCTCGCCGAGGCCGGCTTCCAGGGCGATCTGGCCCTTGGTGCGGCGCTTTTGCTTGTAGGGCAGGTACAAGTCTTCGAGGCGGGTCTTGGTGTCGGCCAGCTTGATGTCGCGCTCAAGTTGCGGGGTCAGCTTGCCCTGCTCCTGGATGCTGGCCAGGATGCTGATGCGCCGTTCGTCGAGTTCTCGCAGGTAGCGCAGGCGTTCTTCCAGATGCCGCAATTGGGTGTCATCGAGGCTGCCGGTCACTTCTTTCCGGTAACGGGCGATGAAAGGCACCGTGGAGCCTTCATCGAGTAGCGCGACGGCCGCTTCGACCTGTTGTGGGCGTACACCGAGTTCCTCGGCGATGCGGCTGTTGATGCTGTCCATAAAACCACCTGACAAATTGTGAAATCAGGCTCGCCGCCGCAGAAGCAGGGCTCGGCGAGACTGGTTGAGCGGCCTGGCATGCGCCGCTGCCTGGGTCAAAAGGCTGCCTGTTGACCCGCGAAATTCAAAAAGTGCTGCCTGGCCAAGGGGAAAAAAATGGCACGCCGGGTCACGATCCGGCATTCCCTGGCACAAAAGGCCGCGCATTATAACCAGCGTTCCGTCCTGAGGGGGGGACATGGTCTGTAGGCTTGATACCCGGATTTGTGGTGATGGAGGAAAAATCTGCTAACAATGCACACGGTGCGTATAACGGCAGCTAGGCCATAATGCGCGCCGAGATCAAAGGAGCTTCCTATGAGCAGCACTGCACAAACTGCTGAAGGCGAAAAAATTCTTATTGTTGACGACGATCCGGGGCTGAGCAGCTTGCTGGAACGCTTTTTCGTCAGCAAGGGCTACCGCGCCCGCACCGTACCGAACACCGAGCAAATGGATCGACTGCTGGCCCGTGAAGTTTTCAACCTGGTGGTGCTCGACCTGATGCTGCCTGGTGAAGACGGCCTGACAGCCTGCCGCCGCCTGCGTGGCGCCAACAACCAGATCCCGATCATCATGCTCACCGCCAAGGGCGACGAGCTGAGCCGTATCAAGGGCCTGGAACTGGGCGCCGACGATTACCTGGCCAAGCCGTTCAACCCCGACGAACTGATGGCCCGCGTCAAGGCGGTGCTGCGTCGTCAGTCGGCACCGGTACCTGGCGCGCCGGGCAGCGAAGATGAAAGCGTGACCTTCGGCGACTATGAGCTGTCCCTGGCCACTCGCGAGCTCAAGCGCGGCGATGAGGTCCACATGCTCACCACCGGCGAGTTCGCCGTGCTCAAGGCCTTGGTGATGAACGCCCGCCAGCCGCTGACCCGAGACAAACTGATGAACCTGGCCCGTGGTCGTGAATGGGATGCGCTGGAGCGCTCCATCGACGTGCAGATTTCCCGTCTGCGCCGGATGATCGAACCCGATCCTTCCAAGCCGCGGTATATCCAGACCGTCTGGGGCGTGGGGTACGTGTTCGTACCGGATGGCGCCGCCAGCAAGTGATCGGCGATTTGTAGGAGCGGGTGGCCTGGCCGGTTGAAAGGTCTTCTTCCAGGCGACTCGCGGTCTGTCATTGTGCGAGCATCGCTCGCTCCTGCAAGTGTGTAGCGGTTATTCATGAAAACCCCCGTTTGGTTCCCCCAGAGTTTCTTCTCCCGCACCCTCTGGCTGGTGCTGATCGTCGTGCTCTTCTCCAAGGCACTGACGCTTGTGTACCTGCTGATGAACGAAGACGTTCTCGTGGACCGGCAGTACAGTCACGGTGTTGCCTTGACCCTGCGGGCTTACTGGGCGGCGGACGAAACCAACCGGGCGAAAATTGCCGAGGCGGCGACGCTGATCCGCGTTGTCGGTGCCGGCGTGCCGGAGGGCGAGCAGCACTGGCCCTACAGTGAGATCTATCAACGCCAGATGCAGGCCGAACTGGGTGCCGATACCGAGGTGCGATTGCGCATGCACTCGCCGCCGGCGCTGTGGGTGCGAGCCCCGAGCCTGGGGGATGGCTGGCTGAAAGTGCCGTTGTACCCGCATCCGCTGCGCGGCCAGAAAATCTGGAACGTGCTCGGCTGGTTCCTGGCCATCGGCCTGCTGTCGACGGCGTCGGCGTGGATCTTCGTCAGCCAGCTCAACCAACCTTTGAAGCGTCTGGTCTACGCTGCCCGTCAATTGGGCCAGGGGCGCAGCGTGCGGCTGCCCATCAGCGATACACCCAGCGAGATGACCGAGGTCTACCGTGCCTTCAATCAGATGGCCGAGGATGTCGAACAGGCCGGGCGCGAGCGTGAGTTGATGCTCGCTGGTGTCTCCCATGACCTGCGCACGCCGCTGACCCGGCTGCGGTTGTCGCTGGAGTTGATGGGCGAGCACACCGACCTGACCGACGAGATGGTCCGCGACATCGAGGACATGGACGCGATTCTCGACCAGTTCCTGGCGTTCATTCGCGACGGTCGTGACGAGTCTGTGGAAGAGGTGGACCTAAGTGAATTGGTGCGGGAGGTGGCCGCGCCCTATAACCAGAACGATGAGAAAGTGCACCTGCGCCTGGAGCCGATCCAGCCGTTCCCGTTGCGCCGGGTGTCGATGAAGCGTTTGCTGAACAACCTGATCGGCAATGCGCTGAACCATGCTGGCACCGGCGTTGAAGTCGCGGCTTATGTCTCCGGTGACACCAGCGCGCCTTACGTGGTGCTGAGCGTCATGGACCGTGGCGCCGGCATCGATCCTTCTGAGCTGGAAGCCATTTTCAACCCCTTCACTCGCGGTGATCGCGCCCGGGGCGGGAAGGGCACGGGGCTGGGCCTGGCTATCGTCAAGCGCATCGCTTCGATGCACGGCGGCAACGTCGAACTGCGAAATCGTGTCGGTGGCGGGCTGGAAGCTCGGGTGCGCTTGCCATTGGGCTTGATGCTGCCTCGGGATGCGGTGTAGCGGTCTTCGTTTGGCTGATACCTGTGGAAGGACCTGTGGGAGCGAGCTTGCTCGCGATGGCGATATACCAGTCACATCGATGCTGACAGACACACCGCTATCGCGAGCAAGCTCGCCCCCACATTTGTTGTTCTGCGTCAGCCCTTGCCCTTGGTCCGGGTCATGTTCGGCCCGCCATTCTTTTCCAAATGCTCGATGATGATCCCGGCCACGTTCTTGCTCGTGGTGGTTTCGATCCCTTCCAGGCCTGGCGAGGAGTTGACTTCCATCACCAGCGGTCCGTGGTTGGAGCGCAGGATGTCCACGCCCGCCACGGCCAGGCCCATGACTTTCGCGGCCCGCAGGGCGGTCATGCGTTCTTCCGGGGTGATCTTTATCAGGCTGGCACTGCCGCCGCGATGCAGGTTGGAGCGGAACTCTCCGGGCTTGGCCTGGCGTTTCATCGAGGCAATCACCTTGTCGCCGACCACGAAGCAGCGAATGTCCGCGCCACCGGCTTCCTTGATGTACTCCTGGACCATGATGTTCTGCTTAAGGCCCATGAACGCCTCGATCACCGATTCCGCCGCCGTCGCGGTTTCACACAAGACCACGCCGATGCCCTGGGTGCCTTCCAGCACCTTGATCACCAGCGGTGCGCCGTTGACCATCGCAATCAGGTCGGGAATGTCGTCGGGGGAGTGGGCAAAACCGGTTACCGGCAGGCCGATCCCGCGCCGTGACAACAACTGCAGCGAGCGCAGCTTGTCCCGGGAGCGGGCGATGGCCACCGACTCGTTGAGGGGAAACACCCCCATCATTTCGAACTGACGCAACACGGCGCAGCCATAGAACGTCACCGATGCGCCGATGCGCGGGATCACCGCATCGAACCCTTCCAGCGGCTTGCCACGGTAATGGATCTGCGGCTTGTGGCTGGCGATGTTCATGTAGGCGCGCAGGGTATCGATCACCACCATTTCATGGCCTCGTTCGGTCCCGGCTTCAACCAGACGACGAGTGGAATACAGACGCGGATTACGCGACAGCACAGCGATCTTCATGCAACACCTGTGGCAGAGGTAGTGGACACCGGGAATGCCGGCTTGTCTTGAACGTATTTGATACCCGGATTGACCACCAGTTGGCCGTCGATCAAGGCTTTGGAACCCAGTAACAGGCGGTATCGCATGGACTTGCGGCAAGCAAGTGTGAACTCCACCCGCCAGATCCGATCACCCAGTGCCAACGTGGTGCTGATCACGTAGCGGACCTGAGCGTGGCCGTTGGAGCTTTTTATTGTCTTGCGGGTCACCAGCGGGGCTTCGCAGCGGCGGTGGCGCAATTGCACGACCGTACCGAGGTGCGCAGTGAAGCGCACCCACTTTTCGCCATCGCGCTCGAATGGCTCGATGTCGGTGGCATGCAGGCTGGAGGTGCTGGCGCCGGTGTCGATTTTTGCCCGCAGGCCCACGACTCCCAGATCCGGGAGCGCCACCCACTCGCGCAGACCGACAACGGTCAAATGGTCAAAAGTCTTCAATAAAAAAACCTGCGATCAGTACATCGGATCGTGGACTCCGCGAATCGCGGTATTCACGCAGAATAATCACAAAATGGCGACAGTTATCTACGCGCTTGTTTGTGCTTGTAACCGATTTCGAGCCAAGCCATGCATGTGGAGGCGATCTGGCGGGCATTCTATCCGTCGGGCCGGATTCGTGCGCCCGACAAAAACGGTAGTACAGTTCCGGCTATTGGCAGAAAAGAGGAATGGCAGTGGCACAAAAAAAGGAAGAGGACGACAAGGTCCGTCTCGATAAATGGTTGTGGGCGGCGCGATTCTACAAGACGCGGGCGCTGGCCAAGACCGCCATCGAAAGCGGCAAGGTTCATCACCGCGGAGAACGTTGCAAGCCGGGAAAAGAGCCACGCGTTGGCGATGAATTTGTCATCCGCACCGGCTTCGATGAAAAGACTGTGGTGGTCGAAGCCTTGTCGATCGTACGTCGCGGCGCCCCTGAAGCCCAGGCGCTGTATCGCGAAACCGAAGCCAGCGTCGCCAAGCGTGAAACCGCCGCCGCGCAACGCAAGGCCGGCGCCCTGGGGGTCAGCACCGACGGCAAGCCGAGCAAGAAGCAACGCCGGGACCTGTTCAAGTTTCATGGCAGCAATAGCGAATAAAGTACTGGCCATTTGAAGTCAGAGTACCCGTGACGAGGGAGCAAGCTCCCTCGCCACAATGTGTCAGCCTACACATTCAGATGAGGTGTCAGCACCTTCCGGCCAGGCAAACCCAAGCCTTGCTTGGAACCCACCCTGAATGCCCATAAAATGCCCGCCATCATTTGTCATCACCTCAGATACCAGACCCTATGACTGATTTACCGGATACCGACTACACCCAACGTTTCATCTTCGATGACAGCGACGCCCGTGGCGAACTGGTGGCGTTGGAGCGTAGCTACGCCGAAGTCCTCGCCAAGCACGCCTATCCGGAGCCGGTCGCACAACTGCTCGGAGAGCTGATGGCGGCTGCGGCGTTGTTGGTGGGCACCTTGAAGTTCGATGGCTTGCTGATTCTCCAGGCGCGTTCCGATGGTCCGGTACCGTTGCTGATGATCGAGTGCTCCAGTGAGCGCGAAATCCGTGGCCTGGCCCGTTATGACGCCGAGCAGATCGGGCCTGACGCAACGCTGGCCGATATGATGCCCAATGGCGTGCTGGCCCTCACGGTCGATCCGACCCAAGGCCAGCGTTACCAGGGAATTGTCGATCTGGACGGGGCAACCCTGGCCGATTGCTTCACCAACTACTTCGTCATGTCCCAGCAGACCAATACCCGCTTCTGGCTCTACGCCGACGGGCGGCGTGCCCGCGGTTTGCTGCTGCAACAACTGCCTGCCGATCGCCTTCGCGACGCGGAAGAACGTGATGCCAGTTGGCAGCACATCAACGCTCTGGCCAGCACCTTGAGCGCCGATGAGCTGTTGAGCCTGGACAACGAAACCGTGCTGCATCGCCTCTATCACGAGGAGCAGGTACGCTTGTTCGATGGACAGCCGTTGCGCTTCCAATGCAGTTGCTCTCGTGAACGTTCCGCCAATGCGCTGGTCAGTCTGGGTCTGGAAGATGCGCAGCAACTGGTGATCGAGCATGGCGGTGCCATCGAGATCGATTGCCAGTTTTGCAACGAGCGCTACCTGTTCGACGCGGCGGACATCGCGCAATTGTTCGCCGGTGCGGGTGTCGACACACCGTCAGATACTCGTCACTAAAACGATTCAGCGCAGGTAAATCTCCTGGTAAACGCCGGATTTACGCCGTACTGACGGGAGGGCCCTACTCTTTTTGGGGTTTTCTGGCATAATCCGGCCCACTTTTTTCGGGTAGTAGTGCGCGACTTCCTACTACAAAACGTTTGGAGCACTCGGCCACGGGCCGACGGGGAATCTCATGACGCAAGCCAATAACGCCGTGTACACCGATCTGAGTGTCGATGATCTGGTCAAAGAAGCCCTGAATCGCGGTGAAGGCGAGCTTGCCGATACTGGCGCGCTGGTTGTTCGTACCGGTCATCGTACCGGTCGCTCGCCAGTCGACCGTTTCATCGTGGAAGAGCCAACCACCCAGGACGCCATCGCCTGGGGCCCGATCAACCGCAAGTTCCCGGCCGACAAGTTCGATGCCCTGTGGAACCGCGTCGAAGCCTACCTGGGCGAGCGCGAGCGTTTCGTATCCCACGTGCATGTAGGCTCCGATCCTGCGCACTACCTGCCAGTCAAGATGACCACCGAGACCGCGTGGCACAACCTGTTTGGCCGTTGCCTGTTCATCAACCCCGAGCAATACAACGCCGGCGGCAAGGATGAATGGCAGATCATCAACGCGCCGAACTTCGTCTGCGAGCCTGAGCGCGACGGCACCAACTCCGACGGCACCGTGATCATCAACTTCGCGGCCAAGAAAGTGCTGATCGCCGGTATGCGCTACGCCGGTGAAATGAAGAAAGCCCTGTTCTCCGTGCAGAACTTCCTGCTGCCGGCCGTTGACGTGCTGCCGATGCACTGTGCCGCGAACATGGGCGAAGAGGGCGATGTGACCCTGTTCTTCGGTCTGTCGGGCACTGGCAAGACCACCCTGTCCGCTGACGAGAGCCGTTATCTGATCGGTGACGACGAGCACGGCTGGGGCGTGGGTGTGGTCTTCAACATCGAAGGCGGCTGCTACGCCAAGTGCATCGACCTGTCCGAGAAGAACGAGCCAGTTATCTGGAAAGCCATCCAGCACGGCGCCGTACTGGAAAACGTCGTCCTGGACCCGGTCACCAAGAAAGCCGACTACGCCGACGACAGCCTGACCCAGAACAGCCGCGCCGCTTACCCGCGTGAGCTGATCGAAAAACGCGCACCGAAAAACCTCGGTGGCGAGCCAAACGCCGTGATCTTCCTGACCTGCGACCTGACCGGTGTACTGCCGCCTGTGTCGATCCTCAGCGAAGAACAAGCCGCCTACCACTTCCTGTCCGGCTACACCGCACTGGTGGGCTCGACTGAAATGGGTTCCGGCAGCGGCATCAAGTCGACCTTCTCCACCTGCTTCGGTGCCCCGTTCTTCCCGCGTCCGGCTGGTGAATACGCTGAGCTGCTGATCAAGCGCATCCGCGGTTTCGGCTCCAAGGTCTACCTGGTCAATACCGGCTGGACCGGCGGCGGCTACGGCGTCGGCAAGCGTTTCAATATCCCGACCACCCGTGCGGTGATCGCAGCGATCCAGAGCGGCGCGCTGATCGGTGCTGAAACCGAACACCTGGACATCATCAACCTGGACGTGCCGCTGGCTGTTCCAGGCGTCGAGACTGGCCTGTTGAACCCACGCAACACTTGGGCCGACAAAGCTGCCTACGACGAAGCGGCCAAGGCATTGGCCGGTCTGTTCACCGAGAACTTCAAGAAGTTCGACGTGAGCGACGCGATCAAGGCGGCGGGTCCGCAGCTGTAAGGCTTGGTTAGCGAATAAAAAAGCCGCCCTTCATGGGCGGTTTTTTTATGGGCGACTATTTGAGGCGCCCCGATCAACTAGGCCTCTTCCACTTCCCGCGTATCCCATCGTTGCGCCTTGATCGCCTTATAGAGCATGCCGATGGTCAGTGGCGTCTTGTTCCCACGGCCCTTGGCCCTGCGCTTTTGAAACACATCAAATCCTTCAGGCTGAAAATAGCGGTAGGCGTCGTAGTCGATGAGCTCGATGGCGAACCGTTCTTCCAAGGCCTCCATCAGATGCCGGGCATCCGCGCCATCACAACCCAGGTCGAGATTGATCGCGGTGTCCAGGCGGATCGTCTTGCGTTCAGGCAGGCCGATCTCTTCGTGGAGCAGTTCCATGAGCTGGCGCATGGCGTGATCGTCGGGGAAGTCTGGGGCGAGGTACATGTCGAGGTTCCGGGAGGTTGGCGTGCGTCCGTCTGAAGGGAAAGTTTAGGGGGAAATCGTTGCCCGTTGGAAAAGAAGAAAGATCTCACAGCAGTCTCGGAACCGTCTGCTGAGTAAACCTTTAGTCGCCCGGTAAGGTTCGCTACGCCCTTTAAATGGGGGCAATGGCGATCGAGCAAGGACGAAGCATGACGAAAGGAAAGGCCAGTGTCCCGCAGGTCTGGGAGCATTACGGTGGTGATCGGGGCTACAGGATCCTGCGGGATATGGCCCCCAGCGAACTGGCAAGAAGAGATGCCGATCAACACGCCTATGAGGCCATGCTCGCCAGGCAGACGGCGTACATGAACGAGCGTCTGGCCCAGGTCCGAGAAGCATCACTTCCGACGTGACGGGCTGTGTATTTGCCAAGTCCTGCAAGCTGCCTGATTCGGTGATTGACTACCACAACCCGAGCGGCTACATCCCGACTGAAGCCCTGAGGGAGTACGGCCAATTTACCTTGTTGGGTGGCCGTCAAGCTGACGAGTCAGGGCGAATTCAGCTTAAGAGTATCAGTGGGTCGTTACCGGCAAGCTTCGGTACGTTTGCCTTGGGGTGGACGATGCCGGTCTCCCTTGGTGCTGCTGCCGAGGCTGCTGGCGCGGTCAGTGCTCCTGTGGCGGCGGGTGCACTGATCGGTCTGGTGGGGTTGCTGATGCCCTCGAACCTGGGTGACGGTTCGTTGTACACCGAAGAGCAATTGCGCTCCCAGGAGCAGGCCCGTACGCGGGTTCGTTTGCATGTCGAAACCCAGGTCGATGGCACGCTCAAGGGATACGGCTACAACACCCAGACGCGACGTGAGTGGGAAATGATTCCTGTGGTGACGTTCCAGGCCCGCGGCGCGCAGCAAGTGGCGGACTTTGGCGATGGGGTCGAATTGATCTGGACGCCTGCGGTCGATCCTTCTACGACGCTGGGCATCCCGGCGCTGGAGGCTGCGCCACAGGCTCCGCACATCTGGATTTTTCCGCCAACGCCTGCGGCGGACAGCATCATCGTCAACCCGATTTATCCGCCGCAGTACAAGGATTTCATTCTTGTGTTTCCGGCGGATTCTGGGGTTTCGCCGTTGTATATCGTGCTCAGCATTTCTGATCACAAATATCACCCGACCCCGAAAGGTGTAATTCCTGCTTTTCCTGATCTTGTTCGCGGTCGGTCAAAAACTCCCGTACAAGGAGGTGGAGGATTACGTCCACGTTGGCACGACCGGAAAGGCAATATTTATGAATGGGACCGGCAGCATGGCGCCCTTGAAAAGTACAACTCGCGTGGAAACCATTTGGGTGAGTTCAATCACATCACGGGCGAACAGACCAAAAAAGCGGATAAGACAAGGAAGGTAGAGCCATGAGTTTTGGGGTGTTGGGTTTTTATCCTGGTAAGGATGAGCTGGTATTTGAGCAGAGCATCAGCTTGTCGGTGGAGGACTTGAAGCCCGTGATGCAATGGGCAGGTAGTAATGATCATATTGGTGCGGACTTCAGGCTTTCAGCAAAGCAAGTGCTTGAAATCGAGCGGTTGGCATCATTGGTTCTTCCTCAAGGACTGGATCTTTATTTAACGTCTTATGACTGAACACCAAGCTCAAACTGTCAGCTATCAAACGTCTCCGCGCGTGCGTTGACTCCCGAGTCGATCAGCGTCACGGCCATTCAGGCTGTATCATCCCGTATCGATTCGACCCCGACCTTTTCTCGACTCACCGCGTTGTCCCGCTAGGCTTTGGGCATCGCAGCAGTCAAAGGAGCGACCGCGCATGCACAGCACCCTGGAACAGGTTTTCGGTTATCCACAGTTTCGTCCCGGTCAGGAGACGGCCATCGGCGCCGTGCTGGCCGGTCGGTCGGCAGCGGCCATTTTTCCCACCGGCTCGGGCAAGTCCTTGTGTTATCAATTGCCGGCCCTGCTATTGCCTCATCTGACCCTGGTGGTCTCGCCACTGCTGGCGCTGATGCAGGACCAGTTGGCGTTCCTCAAGCGCCACGGCATTGCGGCGGCGAGTATCGATTCGGCCCAGGGTCGTGATGAAGCCAACGACGCCATGGCACGAGCCCGTTCGGGTGAGTTGAAGATCCTGATGATTTCTGTGGAGCGCCTGAAGAACGAGCGCTTTCGCAACTTCTTGAAGCAGGTGCCGATCTCGTTGCTGGTGGTGGACGAGGCCCACTGTATTTCGGAATGGGGGCATAACTTTCGACCTGACTACCTCAAGCTTCCCGATTACCAGCGTGAGTTCAATATTCCTCAGGTCTTGCTGCTGACGGCCACCGCGACACCCAAGGTCATCGCCGACATGCAGGCGAAATTCGCCATCGCCGCCGTGGATGTGGTGACAACCGGTTTCTACCGCTCGAACCTCAATCTGCTGGTCGAGCCCGTGCTGGGAGCCGACAAGCGCGCACGGCTGGTGCAGTGGCTGGGCGAACGTTCCGGGCAGCCGAGCATCGTCTACGTGACCTTGCAGCGAACCGCCGAGCAGATCGCCGAACACCTGGGCCGGCACGGGATCGAGGCCGAGGCCTATCACGCCGGTTTGCCCCATGAACAACGCGAAGATATCCAGCGACGGTTCATGGGCGGGCAATCCAATTGCATCGTCGCGACCATCGCTTTTGGCATGGGCATCGACAAGAGTGACATTCGCAACGTCGTGCATTTCGACCTGCCCAAGTCCATCGAAAACTACAGCCAGGAGATCGGCCGCGCCGGTCGGGACGGGCAGCCTTCCGATTGCCTGGTGCTGGCCAACCGCGACAGTCTCAACGTGCTGGAAAACTTTGTGTATGGCGATACACCGGAGCTTGCAGGCATTCGTTGCGTGCTCGATGAGCTGCAGGCCGCCGCTCCCGATGGGCAATGGGAGTTCTTGCTGGGACCTCTGGCGGACCAGAGCAACATCCGGCAGTTGCCACTCAAGACGTTGCTGGTCCAGTTGGAGCTACGTCGGCTGATCGCGCCGCGCTATGCCTATTTCGCGGAGTACCGCTTCAAGTTCCTGACTGAGCCACAACAATTGCTGGAGCGCTTCGAAGGCGAGCGAAGGGACTTCGTCTCGGCCATCATCCAGACCTCCAGTCGCGCCCGGGCCTGGGCCACGGTGAATTTCGACGGGATGTACCAGCAATATCACGCTGAGCGTAATCGCGTGGTCAAGGCGCTGGATTATTTCCAGGAAAAAGGCTGGATCGAGCTGGAAAGCAAACAGATGACCGAGGTGTACAGCGTGCTGGAAGGGGGCCTGGATACGCAGGTCTTGAGCTCCGAGCTACACGCCTATTTCACCCGGCACGAGCAAGGTGAAATCGCGCGGATCCACGCCATGCTCGAGTTGTTCGCCACCGACCGTTGCCTGGGTTATCGCCTGGCGCAGTATTTCGGCGATGACAATGCGCCACGCGAGTGCGGTCATTGCTCGGTGTGCCATGGGCATATCGCTCGCCTGCCGGAGCCGCCGGCGTTGCCGCCGCTTGTGGATAAAAACTTCGAGGCGCTGTGTAGCGACTTTATCCACAAGCATGAGCAGCACAGCGGCAGCGTGCCGTCTGCCGAGCGCCTCACCCGCTTCCTGTGCGGGATCGGCATGCCGCTGTTCACCCGATTGAAGGCGCGGAAAATCCGCGGATATGCCGCACTGGAGGCGTATCCATACGCTGAAGTTCGTCAGTGGGCCCAGGCGCACCTGTGAGCTGCATCCATCCGCTGAATGCCCTGCATCACACGAATAAATTTCAAAAATATTCGGTGGCTGACTAAGGTGAAGGCTGTCTTCGGATCGCCAACAAGAGAGCAAACATGAGCCAGACACCTTTCGATATTCAGCGTGCCGCGGTGGTCGGTGCAGGCACCATGGGCCGGGGCATCGTGATGTGCCTGGCCAACGCGGGCGTGGCGGTACAGTGGGTCGACAACAATCCGCAGATGCTCGAGCAGGCACTGGTGGCCGTGGCCGAGACCTATGCCCATGGCGTGCGTCAGGGCCGTATCGATCAGGGTGAGGCCGACGCGCGGATCGCCCGGGTGACACGGGCAGATGATTACGCGGCAATCCGCAATGTGGACCTGGTGATCGAAGCGGTTTACGAAAACCTCGAACTCAAACAGAAAATCTTTCGTGAACTGGACGGCCTGCTCAAGCCCGAGGCTATCCTGGCGAGCAACACCTCGGCGCTGGACATCGATGCCATCGCCGCTGTCACCCGCCGGCCCGCCCAGGTCCTGGGCCTGCATTTCTTCAGCCCGGCGCACATCATGAAGCTGCTGGAAATCGTTCGCGGCGCGCACACCTCCACAGCGGTGCTGGACGCGGCGTTGGTTCTGGGCAAGCGCATGGGCAAGGTCAGCGTTGTATCAGGCAATTGCCATGGATTCATTGGCAACCGAATGCTTCATCCTTATGTGCTGGAAGCGCGCAAGATGCTGCTGGAGGGGGCATTCCCCCATCAGGTGGATGCCGCGTTGCAAGGCTTTGGCTTCGCCATGGGACCGTTTCGTATGTACGACGTCGTTGGCATCGATCTGGAGTGGCGCGCCCGTGAGCTGGCGGGCAAGGGCCAGGATGCGCCCGAGGTGCAGGTGGACAACCGTTTGTGCGAACTGGGACGGTTCGGCCAGAAAAGCGGCAATGGGTACTATCACTACGAGCCGGGCAGTCGACAGGCCGAGGATGATGTCGAGGTCGATGCGCTGGTGCTACGGGTCAGTGAAGCGCTGGGTTTCCAGCGGCGCGAGATTGGCCCGGAGGAAATCCTCGAGCGGTGCTTGCTGGCGCTGGTCAACGAGGGGGCAAAGATCCTGCAGGAAGGCATTGCCGAGTCGGCCCATGACATCGACCTGGTCTACCTCAACGGCTATGGTTTCCCTGCCGACAAGGGCGGGCCGATGGCCTGGGCCGACGGGCAGGGGCTGGAGGATATCCACGCACGCCTGCTGGAGCTCGAAACGAAGCAGGGCGACCAGTGGAAGCCAGCGCGCCTGATCGGCGATCTGGCAGCGCAGGGCAAGGGCTTCGCGAAGGCCTGAGGCCGGGTCACGCCAAGGTCATTGAACAACCGTAAAGGACACCTGATGCCCCAACGCAACGAATACCGACACTTGCAAACCATTACCACGCGCTGGCACGACAACGATGTGTACGGTCACGTCAATAACGTCACCTATTACAGTTTTTTCGATAGCGCAGTGAATACCTACCTGATCGAAGTCGGTGGCCTGGATATCCATGATGGAGAGGTGGTGGGGTTCGTGGTGAGTTCAGCCTGTGACTACTTTGCCTCGATCGCTTTTCCTGACCGGATTGAAATCGGCCTGCGGGTCGGGAAGTTGGGCAGCAGTTCGGTGCAGTACGAGCTGGCGGTGTTCAAGGTCGGCGAGGAGGAGGCCTGCGCGGCGGGACGTTTTGTTCACGTATTCGTGGACCGGGCATCGAATCGGCCGGTGGCGATTCCGGACCGGCTACGTGGGGCTTTGGAATTGTTGGTGGTCTGAAACAAAAAATCGCAGCCTCCTGTCAGCTCTGGGAGCTGCCGGAGGCTGCGATCTTCAACGGCGGTTATCAGTCAGCCGTTAGTCGCGGTAGTAGCGATGATGTTTGCGATGCCCGTAGGCATGGCCACGACCTGGGTGGCCATCACGGTAGTAGCGGCGATCACCGCGGCGACCGTCGTAGTGACGATCATCGTCATCGTCCTTGCCCATGTAGTTGCCCAGGGCGCCACCAGCGCCGCCGCCTGCTGCCGCACCGATCAGGCTGCCTGTGGTGCCGCCGACGCTACGACCGACCACGTTGCCGCCGGCTGCGCCCAACGCGCCGCCGATCGCCGCTTCGCCGCGGCTGTGTTTGTCTGCGCCGACTGCACTGCCGCCCGCGCCGCCCAGCGCCGCGCCGATAGTGGAGCCGGTGTTGCCGCCCAGGGACTGGCCGACGACCGAACCCAAAACCCCGCCCAATGCGCCGCCCACACCTGCTTCGGCAGTACCGCCGGCAGAAGCGATGCCACTGGCCAGGCTAAGGGACAACAAGAGAATGGAGGAGAACTTCATAGAGGAGCCTCAAAGGGATGACGGCGCGATCCTGAGGCTGGCTTCGTTTGGTTACAATAGAAATCCGACGAGTAACACGACTTGTGCACAATTCTCTAAGTTATTGTTTTTTGGTGGGAACTTAAGGCAAATCGGCCGGTCTTTAGCTACTTCGGACAGGCCGTTTTTTATGGAAAACGGCCTTTTTTGTGGGCGTTCGAAAAGTACGATCATGGGAGCAAAACTGTGAGGGAGCAAAGCTTGCTCGCGAAACAGGCGACTCTACTTCTGCAAGACCGCACCGCTTCCATCGCGGGCAAGCCTTGCTCCCACACAACCTAATCTACTCGCACGTTATATCAGGCCGACTTGGCCAGGATCAGTCCATTCTCGCTCGCCGCTTCCAGACGGATCGCGACGAATTTCGACGTTGGGGTGTGGCTGCCGTCGCCCGTGCTTTCCAGTGGCACCAGTGGGTTCACTTCAGGGTAGTAGGCCGCAGCCTGCCCGGCAGGAATGTCGAATGCCAGCAGGGTAAAGCCCTTGACCCGCCGTTCGCGGCCGTCATCCCAGAGCGAGACGATGTCGGCTTTCTGCCCCGGCTTGAAGCCCAGGCGAATGATGTCCGCTTCGTTGACGAACAACACGTCACGCTGGCCCTTCACACCGCGATAGCGGTCATCGAGGCCATAGATGGTGGTGTTGTACTGATCGTGGGAACGCATGGACTGCATGATCAGGTCGGGCAACTGGCCGGTGGCCCGGGTGCGTTCATGCACAAGGTCGGTCGGTAACCGGTTGGGCTTGAAGTTGGCGCGGCCCGACGGGGTGTTCCAGCGCCGCGAACCGGCGCTATTGCCCAGGTAGAACCCACCAGGGTTCTTCAGCTTTTCGTTGAAGTCCTTGAAGCCGGGTACGGTGTCGGCGATCAGGTCGCGGATGCGACTGTAGTCGGCCACCAGCCAGTTCCAGTCCACCGGACGGCTACCCAGCGTGGCGGCCGCGATGCCGGCGATGATCCACGGTTCGGAGCGCATCTGGTTCGACAGCGGCTGCAGCTGGCCCATGGAGGCATGCACCATGCTGAAGGAGTCTTCCACGGTCACCGCTTGCGCACCTTCGGTTTGCAGGTCGATGTCGGTGCGGCCCAGGCATGGCAGGATCAGCGCTTCCTTGCCGTGAGCCAGATGGCTGCGGTTGAGCTTGGTGCTGATCTGCACCGTCAGGTCGCAATTGGCCAAGGCCTGGAACGTTCGATGGCTGTCCGGCGTGGCTTGGGCGAAGTTGCCGCCCAGGGCGATGAACACCTTCGCCTGGCCGTCGGCCATGGCGTGGATCGCCTCGACCACGTTGTGGCCGTTTTCACGCGGTACCTTGAATTGGAAACGCCGCTCCAGCGAATCGAGGAACGCCACTGGCGGACGCTCGTTGATGCCCATGGTGCGGTCGCCCTGGACGTTGCTGTGGCCGCGTACCGGACACAGGCCTGCGCCTGGCCGGCCGATGTTGCCGCGCAGCATCATCACGTTGGCGATTTCCTGGATGGTCGCCACCGAATGACGGTGCTGGGTGATACCCATCGCCCAGCACATGATCACGTTCTCGCTCTTGGCGTACATGCGCGCCGCTTGCTCGATGTCGACCAGGGTCATGCCCGATTGCTCGACGATCTGTTCCCACGGCGTGTCGTCGACCGCCGCCAGGTAATCCAGCACCTGGGTGCTGTGCTCATTGAGGAACGCATGGTCGAACACTGCCGCAGCGCCAGTGTTCTGCGCTTCGCGCTCCCACTGCAGCAGGAACTTAGCCATGCCGCGCAAGATCGCCATGTCGCCACCCAGGGCCGGGCGGAAATAGGCGGTGTTGGTCGGCTTATTGCCGTTGGTGAGCATTTCGATCGGGTTCTGTGGATGCTGGAAACGCTCCAGGCCACGTTCCTTGAGCGGGTTGATGCAGACCACTTGGGCGCCGCGTTTCACCGCCTCGCGCAGTGGTTCGAGCATCCGCGGATGGTTGGTGCCGGGGTTCTGGCCCCAGACGAAAATCGCATCGGCGTGTTCGAAATCGTCGAAGGTCACTGTGCCCTTGCCCACGCCAACGCTCTGGGACAGCGCTACGCCGCTGGCCTCGTGGCACATGTTCGAGCAGTCGGGGAAGTTGTTGGTGCCATAGGCACGCACGAACAGCTGATACAAGTAGGCCGCTTCGTTGCTGGCTCGGCCCGAGGTGTAGAACTCGGCCTGGTTCGGGCTGGACAGCCCTTGCAGGTGCTTGCCGATCAGGTCGAACGCTGCTTCCCAACTGATGGGTTTGTAGCGGTCGGTTTCGGTGTCGTAGCACATTGGCTCGGTCAGGCGACCCTGGTACTCGAGCCAGTAGTCGCTCTGCTCCAGCAGCGAGTTCACGCTGTGCTTGGCGAAAAATGCGCCATCGACGCGGCGCTTGGTGGCTTCCCAGTTCACGGCTTTGGCGCCGTTCTCGCAGAACTTGACCACGCCGCTTTCCGGCGAGTCACCCCAGGCACAGCCTGGGCAGTCAAAACCGCCATTCTGGTTGGTCTTGAGCATCATACGGATGTTTTTCAGTGCATTGTCGCTGGTCAACCAGGCCTGAGCGACGCTGATCAGCGCACCCCAGCCACCGGCCGGGCCCTTGTAGGGCTTGTAGCGCGGTACGGGTTTCTGGTCGGCTTGTTGATGATTGCTCACGCTTGTTTCTCCATCGCAGGGCTGTAGACCCGCGGCGCACTTTTTTGCGGCAGGTGGATGAGGTTGAGGTTGTGTTGGCGAGCCCACTGCACCGCAAGGCCGGTGGGCGATGACAGGCTGACCAGGGTCTGGATGCCGGCCCGCAGGACTTTCTGGATCAGTTCGAGGCTGCAACGGCTGGTGACGATCGCCACGCCGCCGGCCACCGGGATCTGCTGCCGGACCAACGCGCCGATCAGCTTGTCGAGGGCGTTGTGTCGGCCAATGTCTTCGCGACCCAGCAGCAATTCGCCTTGGGCGTTCATGAACAACGCGGCGTGGACTGCGCCGCAGTATTGGCCCAGGGGCTGAAACTGGCTGATACGGTCACGCAGGCCATCGAGCCATTGCGCCGGTGGTAGCGGTGCGCCGGGCAGCACCTTGAGGTTTGGCAATGCCTGTTCCACTGCTTCCACACCGCACAAGCCGCAGCCACTGGTGCCCGTCAATTGCCGGCGTTGCTGCTTGAGGTTCCAGAAGGCGCGGTTGGCGATGCTCACCTCGGCATGGTGCGCAGCACCCGTGCCGCTCAGTTGCAGGTCATAGATGTCCGATGCGTCTTCAATGATGCCGCTGCCGAGGCTGAAGCCGACGATGAAGTCTTCAAGGTCGGTGGGGGTGACCAGCATGACCGCCTGGCTGATGCCGTTATAGGCAATCGCCAGCGCCACTTCCTCGGCCAGCGCGGTGCTGTCCGATTGGGAGTGGTCCAGATTGCAGTAGCGATAGCTCTGGCTGGCGGCCGGCGCGGATGTTTCCATCGCTGGCGCTGGACTGACCGGAGGCTTGTCGTTCATAGGCATCACTGAAAGTAGGAATAGTGTTAAGACTAAATGCGGCAATCTGCCACGTCTAATCGCTATTACTGATCTCTCAATAGATGACGTCGATCAAGATGTTGTCGATGATTTCTGGTAGAGGGCAAAACAGGCCTCTGCCAAGGCCGAGCGTGGGGCGCCGCGCCGCATGATCAGGCCCAGCGGGACCAACGTTTGCGCGCTTTCGATGGGCTGGATGCGCAAATCTTCGGTCAGCACATTCAGGCCGCTGTCCAAGGGCATCACCGCGCAACACAGTCCACCGTGCACAGCTTGTAACAATTGATGCACCGCGTCGGTTTGCAACAGCGGTTGAGGCGTGAGGCCCCGGCTGTGGAAATTGTGGTCGATGGATTGGCGAAAGTGCATGCCGCTGGTGAGCATGCCCAGGGGCAGCTCTATCAGCGCTTCCCAGCTCAGCGGTTGTTCGCCAAAGAAGAAAAAGCGCTGGTCGTAGAGCAGACCCATGCGGGTGTGGCTGAAGGGCAGGGCTTCGAAGCGTTCGTTGTCCAGGCGTTCCAGATAGGAAATACCCAAGTCGATACGGTTGTTCGCCAACTGTTCGAGGATGCGCTCGGAGCTCAGGGACGACAATTCGAAACGCAGGTTGGGGTGCTCAGCGTGCAAGCGCTGCATCATCGCCAGCGGGTCGAAGTCCGACAACGGCACCACGCCCAGGCGCAGCGTACCCACCAGGTTACCACGACAGGCCGCCGCTTCGGCCTGCAGCCCGTCATAGGCCGCCAGCACCGTGCGCGCCCAGGCCAGCACTCGTTCCCCCGGCGCGGTGAAACCTTCAAAACGCTGGCCGCGGTTGACCAGCGGCAGGTCGAGTTCTTCTTCAAGGCTGCGCAGGCGCATCGACAGGGTCGGCTGGGTGATGTGGCAGCGTGCGGCGGCTTGGCCGAAGTGGCGGGTTTCGTCGAGCGCGATGAGAAATTTCAGCTGCTTGATGTCCATCTTCGCTCCAGGGCGCAGGAAGGTTCGGATTCTAGCGCTTGCGCGTGGCGGGGTCATTGGTCGGTTGGGAACCGGGTTCGTCTCGCCTGGTCTAGTCTTTGCGTCTGGACACTTAAATCAAGGAGCGTGTGCCATGAGTATTTTTAGCTTTGTGAAGGAAGCAGGTGAAAAACTGATCGACCTGCTGACCCCCGGCAATGCCAATGCCAGCGAACAACTGAAAGCGCATATTGAAAAGGTCGGCCTGGGTAATCCGAATGTCCAGGCGACCATCGACGGCGACAAAGTCATCGTTACCGGTGAGGTAGCGAGTCAGGAAGAGAAGGAAAAGATCCTGTTGGCGGTGGGCAATATCGCCGGTGTCGGCAGTGTCGACGACCAGATTACGGTGACTGGCCCGGTGGCACAGGCGGCGCGTTTCGTGACCGTGAAGAAGGGCGACACACTCAGCGCCATCTCCAAGGCCGAATACGGCGACGCGAACAAGTACAACAAGATCTTCGAGGCCAACAAGCCAATGTTGGCGCACCCGGACAAGATTTATCCGGGGCAGGTGTTGCGTATCCCCGAGTAACCTTCAGGACTGTGGTGCCTTCATCGCGAGCAAGCTCGCTCCCACACTGGATCTGTGGCGAACAGGGATCCAACTGTGGGAGCGAGCCTGCTCGCGATGAATACGGCGCGGTTCAAAGCCCGGCAATCAAGTCCCGATAATCCCTCAACGCATCAAACTCCCCCGTGTCCTTCGGCCCTTTGCGGCTATCCGGCTCGCTCACGGCCAGCAAGTGCGCCACGCCGAAATCCCGGGCGCTGCGTAGCACCGGCAGGGTGTCGTCGATGAACAGGCTACGGGCCGGGTTGAAATTCAAGTCGGCTTGCAGCGCGTCCCAGAATTGCGGGTTTTCCTTGGGAAAGCCGTAGTCGTGGGAGCTGATCAAGCGGTCGAAGTAAGGGGCCAGTTCGATGCGTTCCAGCTTCAGGGACAATGAATCGCGATGGGCGTTGGTGATCATCACCACGCGCTTGCCAGCCCGCTGGATCGCCGCCAGGAAGGTATCGGCGTCCGGGCGCAAGGCGATCAGGTGCGCGGTTTCCAACTTCAGTTCGCGCACCGGCAGTTTCAGCTCGGCGCTCCAGAAATCCAGGCAATACCATTGCAACTGGCCGGCGTTGCGCTCGAACAGCGGCTGCAGCTCCATCTCGGCCATCGCCCGGCTCACGCCATGCAGTTCGGCGTAGCGCTGGGGCAGATGTTCGAGCCAGAAATGGTTGTCGTAATGCAGGTCCAGAAGGGTGCCGTCCATGTCCAGCAGAACCGTATCGATCTCATGCCAGGGCAGCAAAGCCATAAAACTTCTCCAGCGATAATCGGATATCCGACACAAACAATCAGAATAGGCCGGGTATAGTAGCCCGCTATCGCCCAGGGAGCCGTTTATGCGCCAGAAACCCACCATACTCGATCGCCAGATCGTCGCTACCAGCCGCCTGTTTTGCGTGGAAGAACTGAAATTGCGGTTTTCCAACGGTGTGGAGCGCACCTATGAACGTCTGGCGAGCAAGGGCGCAGGTTATGGCGCGGTGATGATCGTAGCGATGCTCGATACCGACCACGCGGTGTTGGTGGAAGAGTATTGCGGCGGCACCGACGCCTATGAACTGTCCCTGCCCAAGGGCTTGATCGAGCCCGGTGAAGATGTGCTGGCGGCGGCTGAACGGGAGCTCAAGGAAGAGGCCGGTTTTGGAGCGCGTCAGTTGGAACACCTGACCGAACTGTCGCTGTCTCCCGGATACATGAGCCAGAAGATCCAGGTGGTGCTGGCGACCGATCTGTATGAAGAATGGCTGGAGGGTGATGAGCCCGAGCCGATGCGTGTGGACAAGGTCAACCTGCGTGAGCTGTCGGCCCTGGCACAGAACCCGCAGTTCACGGAGGGCCGGGCCTTGGCGGCGCTCTACCTGGCCCGTGACCTGCTGACCCAGCGTGGAGCGTTCCTAGCATGACTTTCCCTCACCCGTTGATGGCCCCTGTGGTCGAGCTGGCGCTCCAGGCCGGTGAAGCGATCCTGCCGTTCTGGCGCGCCAATGTGCAGGTCAACCACAAGGCCGACGAGTCGCCGGTGACTGCCGCAGACATGGCCGCTCATGATGTGATCGTGGCCGGGTTGCTGGCGCTGGCCCCGGATATTCCGATCCTCTCCGAAGAAGCTGCCGATATTGCCCAAAACGTGCGTGCCGGCTGGCATCGCTGGTGGCTGGTAGACCCGCTGGATGGCACCAAGGAATTCATTTCCGGCAGCGAGGAGTTCACCGTCAACATCGCGTTGGTGGAGCAGGGCCGTGTGGTGTTCGGCGTGGTGTCGATGCCCACCAATGGGCGCTTTTACGTCGGCGGCGCAGGGCTGGGTGCCTGGCGTGGCGACAAGGGAGGGCAGCCCTTGCCGATCGCGGTTCGTGGCACACTGGCGCCAGGTGAAGCCTTCACGGTGGTTGCCAGTCGCCGGCACACCAGCCCGGAGCAGGAACGCCTGCTGGACGGCTTGAGCGGAAGCCTGGGTGAGCTGCAACTGACCAGTATTGGCAGTTCGTTGAAGTTTTGCCTGGTGGCCGAAGGCGCGGCAGATTGCTATCCACGGCTGGCGCCGACCTCCCAATGGGACACCGCCGCCGCCCAGGGTGTATTGGAAGGTGCGGGTGGCGAGGTGTTGGACTTGAGCGGCGAACCGTTCTGTTATCCACCGCGTGAGTCGCTGTTGAATACGTCGTTCCTGGCGTTGCCGGCGAAAGCGGCGTGGCGTGCAAAGTTGTTGGAACTTGCCCGTTCTTAAGCTGGCGCGATCCTTTGTGGCGAGGGGGTTGTGGGAGCAAAGCTTGCTCGCGATACAGGCGCCTCGATCTCTGCAAGACCGCAGCGCATCCATCGCGGGCAAGCCTTGCTCCCACACAGAGATACCTCGCCACAGGGGGCGGCGGTGTTTTAGCGGTGCAACACGTACTGCCCCTCAAACTGCACCGCCACGTCCTCGCTGCCGGTATTCATCACCCGCGTCTGCAACGCCAGCCGCGCCCGTCCGTAACGCCGGTAGGTAACCAGGAAGCGCTTCCAGACCTTTTCCTCGGGCGCTTCGCAGACGACGGTCGCATCGCGGGTCACCGGCAGCGGATAACTGATCTGCCCTTCCTGAATCACGATATGCCCGTCTTCGATGCCTTCCTCGCGCAGGGCCAGGTGCAGCCAGCCCCAGCCGCCGAGCACCGCGCCACAATACAGGCTGCCACCGAACATGGTGCTCTTGTGGTTGACGTTGGCCGCAAGCGGTAAGAACAGGCGCAGTTGCCGGGTCTGCCAATCGAGCACCTTGAGGCCCATGTCCCGGGTCAAGGGGATGTCGTGGTGCAGGATCGATTCCAGGTAACGACTGTCGCGGTTCATTGCGGGGCCTTTTGCTTGAAAGGGACATGACGATAACTCAATCGGACTCATCGGCCGAACCATGGCTGCTGTCGCCGAAGTGCAGCCCATGTTTGCGTAACTTGTCGTGCAAGGTCTTGCGTGGAATGCCCAAGGCTTCGGCCAGGCTGCGCACCGAGCTGTGGGGGCGGGCCAGTTCGGCGGCGATCAGGGTTTTCTCGAAGTTTTCCACCTGTTCGCTCAAGCCGCCACTGACCACTTCCACCGGTGCGCCGGGGCTGCCGTCGGGCGCGCTGTTGTCCAGGGCCAGTTCCAGGCCCAGGGCAAAACGTTCGGCGGCGTTCTGCAGTTCCCG
Organism: Pseudomonas sp. A-RE-22; assembly: GCF_019956035.1. Lineage (NCBI taxonomy): Bacteria > Pseudomonadati > Pseudomonadota > Gammaproteobacteria > Pseudomonadales > Pseudomonadaceae > Pseudomonas > Pseudomonas sp. A-RE-22. The sequence goes on along the minus strand of NZ_JAHBCZ010000011.1, from coordinate 350,205 downwards.
CACATTGCCCGGCCAACTGTGGCGCAGCAGCAGCGCCCGTTGTGCCGGTTGCAATTCATGGGGCGGCAGCCCGTGGCGAGCGCTGGCTTCGTCGGCAAAATGCTGGAACAGCATCAGCGCATCCTCCCCCCGCTCACGCAATGGCGGTATGCGCAGCGGCGCGACGTTCAGGCGGTAATACAGGTCGGCGCGAAAACGCCCCTGGTCGGCGGCCTGGCGCAAGTCTTCCTTGGTCGCGGCTATGATGCGGATATCCAGCGGGATCTGTTGATTGCCCCCCAGCCGCTCCACCACGCGCTCCTGCAGCAGGCGCAGCAGCTTGACCTGGACATCCAGGCTCATGCTTTCAATTTCATCCAGGAATAGCGTACCGCCGTTGGCGAATTCGAATTTGCCGATGCGGCGCTTCTGCGCGCCGGTAAAAGCGCCGGGTTCATGGCCGAACAGTTCGCTTTCCACCACCGACTCGGCCAAGGCCCCGGCGTTGATCGCCACGAAGGGGCCGTTGCGCCGGCCTGAAAGGTCGTGCAATGCACGGGCGACCACTTCCTTGCCGGCACCGGTTTCACCGAGGATCAGCACGTCGGCGCGGGTGGCGGCCAGTGCACCGATCTGCTCGCGCAGGCGCAACATGGGTGTCGATTGGCCGACCAGGCGGGCGCTGAGTTCATGGCGATCGCTCAGGGCCAGGCGCAGGCTGCGGTTGTCCAGGACTAGCCGGCGCAGGGCCAGGGCCCGGCGTACGCTGTCGAGCAGGTGATCGCTGGCGAAAGGTTTTTCCAGGAAGTCATAGGCTCCGGAGCGCATCGCCTGCACCGCCAGTGGCACGTCGCCGTGGCCGGTGATCAGCAGTACCGGCAGCTCCGGGTCCTGGGCGTGGAGTTCGCCCAGCAGTTCGAGGCCATCCATGCCCGGCATGCGAATATCGCTGACTACCACGCCCGGCCAGTCACGGGGCAGTTGCGCGGCCACACCCTTGGCTTCGGCCAGGGGCAGGATTTTCAGGCCGGCCAGGTCGAGGGTCTGGCTCAGGGCCTGACGCAAATGGGGATCGTCGTCGATCAGCACCACCTCAATCCGGTTGTCGATGGTCATACACTTCGGTCCTCGGACGGTTGCAGGCTCACCCCGGGGGCGCCGGCTCGCAGTTTCAGGGTAATCAGGGCGCCGCCTTCCTTGTGGTTGGCGAACGACAGTTCGCCGCCAAAGGCGCGCATCAGGGTGTCGCAGATCGCCAGCCCCAGGCCAAGGCCCTGGGTGCGGGTCTTGGTGGTGTAGAAGGGTTCGCCGGCACGGCCCAGGGCTTCCATGCAAAACCCCGGGCCGTTATCGCGGATGTACAGGTTGACGCCGGTTTCGGTGGCCTGGGCACTGAGCCAGAGTTTGCGTGGCGGGCCTTTCTCGGTGAGCGCATCGAGGGCGTTGGCCAGCAGGTTGCCGAGCACCTGGCGCAAGCGGGTTTCGCCGGCCTCGACCCACAGCGTGGCGGCCGGCAAGTCGCGGATCAGTTCCACTTCCATGCTGCGTCGGCGTTTGGCGAGCAGCGCCAGGGCGTCGTCCAGCGCCGGTTGCAGGGCGACGCTTTCCGGCGCATGTCGGTCGCGGCGGGCGAAGGCGCGCAGGTGGGCGATGATCGAGGCCATGCGCCCGGTCAATTCGCTGATCAGCTTGAGATTGCCCCGGGCGTCTTCGGTGCGTTGGTGGTCGAGCAAAATCTCGGCGTTTTCCGCGTAGCTGCGAATCGCTGCCAGCGGTTGGTTGAGTTCGTGGCTGATGCTCGCCGACATGGTGCCCAGGGCCGACAGCTTGCCGGCCTGCACCAGGTCATCCTGGGCGCGGACCAACTCCTGCTGAGCCTGTTCGCGCTCCAGCACTTCCTGCTTCAGCCGTCGGTTCAGTCCTTCCAGGTCGCTGGTGCGCTCGGCCACCCGGCCTTCCAATTCGTGACGGGCCTTGGCTTCGAAGGCGATTCGATCCAGGTAATGACGCCGGCGTTGCATCATCAACCCGAGCAACAACATCAAGACCAGCAATGCCGCGCCACCGATGGCGACCACGGTGCGCACCGGACGATCAATCAGCGTGCGCGGGGCGAGAATGCTCACGCTCCAGCCGGTTTCCTCGATGGACTGGGTCTGGGGCAGCCAGGCGTTGGCGTCCAGGTTCAGCGGCTTGGGATCGCGGGTCGGATACGGTTGTACCGCGCTGATGGCCTCGCGCTCGGCGTCACTCAAGGGCCGGGTCGCGCGAAATCGCCACTCTTGTCGCGACGTGAGGATGACCACGCCGTTGTGGTCGGTCACCAGCAATTGTTCGGGAGTCTTGCCCCACAGGCTTTCGGTGTGGTCGAGGTCGACCTTGACCACCAGCACGCCGATGACTTTTTCGCGGTCGCGCACGGCGGCGGCAAAGAAATAACCACGTTTGGCCGATGTCGTGCCCAGGCCGAAGAAGCGGCCCAGGCGTCCGGCCATGGCTTCGATGAAGTACGGCCGGAAGGCGAAATTGCGTCCGACGAAACTGTCGTGTTTGTCCCAGTTCGACGCGGCCAGGGTCTTGCCGGAAGGGTCCATCAGGTACATGACTTCGGCGCCGGTCTGGGCGCTGATATTTTTCAGCAGCCGGTTGGCGTTGCCTTGAGTCACGCCATCGTCCGGCGCCGACAACGCGGAACGCAAGGCCGGCAGGTCGCCGAGAATCTGTGGCAGCACCTCATAACGGTGCAGCGTGCCCAGCAGGTTGGCGACGTAGAGGTCCAGGGTCTGGCGGTTCTGCCCGGCCAGCTCACTGCGGTAATAACGTTCGGCCAGGTGCTCCAACGGCCACAGCAACGGCGCCAGGCACAGCGCGAGCAAGGCCAGGCTGCGCCAACGGGGTCTGCGGGGAAGGGTGGAATTCATGAGCCTCGGACGCCTGTGGTGACAGGCGTATTATGCCTAGTTGCCTTGCAAATACTATTTGTAAGGCAGTACTAGGCTTGTCCGGCAAGGCACTGCTGCAACGCGCTTCGCCAGTCCGGTTGGCTCACCCCCCACTCCTTGAACAGGCGCGTGCAATCCAGGCGCGAGTTAAGTGGCCGCGGGGCTGGAGTCGGATAGGCGCTGGATTCAATGGGCTCCAGCAGCGCACACGGTTTGTGCCGATCGAGCAGGTTTTCGCCGATGGCCTGGGCGAAACCGAACCAGGACGTCTCGCCCCGGGCTGTCAGATGATAGGTGCCCCAGGGGCCGGGTTGGCCGGCCTGCCAGCGCTCGATCAGTTGCGCGGTGCTGTCGGCAATGGTGCCGGCCCAGGTCGGTGCGCCGACCTGGTCGGCGACCACCCGCAGTTGCGGTTTTTCCTGCAACAGGCGCTGCATGGTCAACAGGAAGTTGCGGCCCTCGGTGGAGTACACCCAGCTGGTGCGCAGAATCAGGTGCTGGCCGCCAGCCTGGCGGATGGCATTCTCGCCGGCCAGTTTGCTGCGTCCGTAGACACTCAGCGGGTTGGGCGTGTCGTCTTCGGTGTAGGGGGCCGGCTTGAGGCCATCGAAGACGTAGTCGGTGGAGTAATGAATCAGCGGGACGCCCAGCGCAACCGCTGCCTGGGCCAGGATGCCCGGTGCCGTGGCATTGATGGCGAACGCCCGCTCCGGTTCACTTTCGGCCTGGTCGACGGCCGTGTGGGCGGCGGCATTGATGATCAGGCCGGGCTTGAGGGCTTCGATGGGCGCGCGCAGGGAATCCGGTTGTACCAGGTCGAGCTGGTCGCTGCCGCGTACGGTCAACTCGCCCAGGCCGCTCAGGCGCGATTGGAGCGCCCGGGAAACCTGGCCATTCTGGCCGATGATCAGGATACGCAAGGGGGCACTCATGGAAACAGGTCGGCCTCGTGCAGGGCTTTGCCATTTAGGTCCTTGGCCGAGAGGATCGGCGCGCCTTCGAACTCCCAATCGATGGCCAACCGCGGGTCGTCCCAGCGAATGCAGCGCTCGGCCGAGGGTGCGTAGTAATCAGTGGTCTTGTAGAGGAAGTCCGCTGATTCGCTCAGTACGACGAAACCGTGGGCAAACCCTGGCGGGACCCACACCTGCCGGTGGTTCTGCGCCGACAGGCGTACGCTGGCCCATTGGCCGAAGGTCGGCGAGCTGCGGCGGATGTCCACCGCGACATCCAACACTTCCCCCGCCGTGACGCGCACGAGTTTTCCCTGGGCCTGTTCGATCTGATAGTGCAGGCCCCGCAGCACGCCCCTGGTGGAGCGTGAATGGTTGTCCTGAACGAACTGCAGAGTGCAGCCAGTCGCTTCGGTAAACGCCCGGGCATTGAAGCTTTCGTAGAAAAACCCTCGGTCGTCGCCAAAGACTTTTGGTTCGATGACCAGGACGTCTGGCAAGCGGGTGGCGATGACATTCATCGTGTTTCTCCGGCGATCTTGAACAAGTACTGGCCGTAGCCGGTCTTGCCAAAATACTGGGCGCGTTCAAGGACGTGCTCGCGGCTGACCCAACCTTGCTGGTAGGCAATTTCTTCCAGGCACGCCACTTTCAGGCCTTGGCGATGTTCGATGGTCTGCACGTATTGCGAGGCTTCCAGCAGGCTGTCGTGGGTGCCGGTGTCCAGCCAGGCGAAACCACGGCCGAAGCGCTCGACGTGCAGATCGCCGCGTTGCAGGTAGGCATTGTTGACGTCGGTGATTTCCAGCTCGCCGCGCTTGGACGGCTTGATGGCCTTGGCGATCTCGATCACGTCGTTATCGTAGAAATACAGGCCGGTCACCGCGTAGCTGGATTTGGGCTCGGTGGGTTTTTCTTCGATGGACATCGCCCGTCCTTCGGTATCGAAGTCGATCACGCCAAAACGCTCAGGGTCCTTGACCCAGTAGCCGAACACTGTCGCGCCACCCTGCCGGTTGACGGCGGTCTGTAATTGCTCGCCAAAATGCTGGCCGTGGAAAATGTTGTCGCCCAGGATCAGGCACACCGAGTCGCTGCCAATGAACTGTTCGCCAATCAGGAACGCCTGGGCCAGGCCATCGGGCGTCGGCTGCTCGGCATAGCTGAAATGCACGCCAAACTGATGACCGTCGCCCAAGAGGGCGCGGTATTGCGGCAGATCCTGTGGGGTGGAAATCACCAATATGTCCTTGATCCCGGCGAGCATCAGCACCGAGATCGGGTAATAAATCATCGGCTTGTCATAAACCGGCAAGAGTTGCTTGGAAACCCCAAGGGTGATCGGGTGCAAGCGTGTGCCGGAACCGCCGGCCAGAACAATGCCTTTCATCATGCCATTGCATCCTTGTTGTCGAGCGAGCCCAGGCGCTCGCCTTGATAGCTGCCGTCCTGGACACGTTGACACCACAGCAGGTTTTCGAGGTACCACTGCACGGTCTTGCGCAGCCCGGTCTCGAAGGTTTCCCGTGGTGTCCAGCCCAGTTCCCGTTCGATCTTGCTGGCGTCGATGGCGTAGCGCAGGTCGTGGCCGGGGCGATCCTGGACGAAGCTGATCAGGTCGGCGTAGTGCTCGACCCCTTCGGGTTTGCGTGGCGCCAGTTCTTCGAGCAACGTGCAGATACTGCGCACCACGTCGATGTTTTTCTGCTCGTTGTGGCCACCAATGTTGTAAGTCTCGCCGACCGCGCCTTCTGTAACGACCTTGAGCAGTGCACGGGCATGGTCTTCGACGAACAGCCAGTCGCGCACTTGCTGGCCGTTGCCGTAGACCGGCAACGGCTTTCCGGCCAGTGCGTTGAGAATCACCAGTGGAATGAGCTTCTCGGGGAAGTGAAACGGCCCGTAGTTGTTCGAGCAGTTAGTCAACAGCACGGGCAAGCCATAGGTGCGTTGCCAGGCGCGGACCAGGTGGTCGGACGCCGCCTTGCTCGCCGAATACGGTGAGCTTGGGGCGTAGGCGGTGGTTTCGGTGAACAGGTCATCCACGCCGTGCAGGTCGCCATACACTTCGTCGGTGGAAATGTGGTGGAAGCGAAACGCGCGCTTCTGCGGCTCGGGCAGGACCTGCCAATAGGCTCGAGTGGCTTCCAGCAGGCTGTAGGTGCCCACGATATTGGTCTGGATGAAGTCCGCCGGGCCATCGATGGAGCGGTCTACATGGGACTCGGCCGCCAGATGCATGATGGCGTCGGGCTTGAATCGCGCCAGCACTGCACTGACGGTTGATTGATCGACGATATCGGCCTGGACGAATTCGTAGCGGCTGTCGTGATCGATGCTGCTCAGCGATTCGAGATTGCCGGCATAGGTCAGCTTATCGAGGTTCAGGACCTGGTGCCCGGTATCAAGAATCAAGTGCCGTATGAGAGCCGAGCCGATGAAGCCAGCACCGCCAGTGATGAGAATACGCATCCAGTAAGCCTTTTGGACCAGAGAGTAGAGCGATAAGAGCATAGCTTGTAGGCATGGCGGGGGCGGCGCAAGAGGGATATTGCTGCGTCGACAGGCGACCAGCGCAAGAATGAACCTGCGCATTGGGATAGATCCCCGCACCGCAGGCCCAGTACCAGGGTGCGTAAGTAAGAGGGGTTGCTTATCCCCTGACTCAGTGGCGTGATAGGCATCCGATCAAAACCACCTCAGGGGTCGTTGTATGCCACTCACTACGTTGGTTCACCGTGCCAGTTTGCCAAGCCCACAGATCAGCGCCGAGCAGGCGTTGGTGCTGTTGCGCTTGAATTACGGACTCAGCGGTGACCTGCGACCCCTTGGCAGCAACCAGGACCTCAACTACCGCGTAGACAGCGAGCGCGGGCGCTTTGTGCTGAAAATTTGCCATGGCGACTACGCCGTCCAGGAGCTCCAGGCCCAACACGCAGCTCTCAAGCAGTTGGCCGGACACGGCGTGGTGAAGGTGCCGCGGGTGATTACCGCCAGTAACGGCCAGGACCTGCTGACATTGGACGTCGACGGCCAAGCGGTTCACATGCGACTGCTTGAGTACATCGATGGTGAGTCCGTCACGCAGCTCAAGCACTTGCCGCCTGAGCTGGTGACCGGCCTGGGCCGCCTGTGCGCGGAAATGGACTTGGCCCTGGCGACGTTCGACCACCCAGGCCTGGAGCGCACGCTGCAATGGGACGCTCGCCACGCCCCTGCCCTGGTCGATCACCTGTTGCCGGTCATCGACGACGATCAACGGCGACAACTGATCGCCGAGGTTGCGCAACAGGCCGAGCGGCGCTTGCAGCCGCTCAAGGCCAGCCTGCCGGTGCAGGCGATCCACATGGACATCACTGATGACAACGTGGTCTGGCAGCGCGATGCCCAGCGCCAATGGCAATTGCAGGGCGTCATCGATTTCGGCGACCTGATCCGCACCTGGCGCATCACTGACTTGTCGGTGACGTGCGCGGCCCTGCTGCACCACGCCGACGGCGACCCGTTCTTCATCTTGCCGGCGATCAAGGCCTACCAGGCGGTCAACCCCTTGCAACGCGAAGAACTGTTGGCGCTGTGGCCACTGATCGTGGCGCGCGCCGCGGTACTGGTGCTCAGCGGTGAGCAGCAGGTTTCCATCGACCCGGACAACCAATACAGCCGCGACAACCTGGCCCATGAGTGGGAGATTTTCCGGGTCGCCCACTCGGTGCCCTTCGAGCTGATGGAAGCGGCGATTCTCACCGCCGTCGGCCACAGCCTGCCGCCCATCGCCAGCGAAGGCTTTGCGCCGTTGTTGCCGACCCTGGTGGGGAGTGAGTTCGCGCTGATTGACCTGGGTGTACTGAGCCCGCATTTCGAGGCCGGCAATTGGGAGCAGCCGGGGATCGACCAGCGCCTGCTGAGCGAGGCCGCGGGCGTTCATGGCCTGGCCGCCAGTCGCTATGGGCAGTACCGGTTATCCCGCACGAGGCCGGACAGCCCCGTCGAACCCGATACTTATCCACTGCACGTGGAGTTGAGCGTTCCTCGGGGGACGCCGCTCGAATCCCCGTTCGCTGGGGTCGTGCACAAGGCGGCCGACGGTCTGTTGCAGCTGGACAGTGCGCAGTTGAGCGTGCGGCTGTGGGGCGTGACGTCGCCGCTGCATTCCGGCGCGGCACTGGTCAAGGGGCAGGTGCTGGGCGAAGTGACGGGGCCGTTGCGGGTTCAGTTGTGCCGTGGTGCCCAAGTGAATCCACCGCTGTTCTGCACGCCCTCCAGGGCACTGGCCTGGCAGGCGCTATGCCCTTCGCCGGCGGTGCTGCTGGGGCTGGCTTGCGATGCCGAGCCGGAGATCGATCCCGAGGTGCTGCTGGCCCGTCGCGATGCGAGCTTTGCCCGTTCGCAGAAGCACTATTACGTCGATCCGCCGCGTATCGAGCGCGGCTGGCGCAATCACCTGATCGACATGCAGGGCCGCTCCTACCTGGACATGCTCAACAATGTCGCGGTGCTGGGCCACGGCCATCCACGCATGGCGGCAGTGGCTGCCCGGCAGTGGTCGCTGCTCAATACCAACTCGCGTTTCCACTATGCGGCGATCGCCGAATTTTCCGAACGCTTGCTGGCGTTGGCGCCGTCCAACATGGACCGGGTGTTCCTGGTCAACAGTGGCACCGAGGCCAACGACCTGGCGATCCGCCTGGCCTGGGCCTACAGCGGCGGGCGGGACATGCTCAGCGTATTGGAGGCCTATCACGGCTGGTCGGTGGCGGCCGATGCGGTCTCGACGTCCATCGCCGACAACCCCCAGGCCCTGAGCAGCCGCCCGGACTGGGTGCATCCGGTGACCGCACCGAACACCTATCGCGGCGAATTCCGTGGCGCCGACACTGCGCCAGACTACGTGCGCAGCGTCGAACACAACCTGGCGAAAATCGCCGAAAACAAGCGCCAACTCGCCGGCTTCATCTGCGAACCGGTGTACGGCAACGCTGGTGGGATCGCGCTGCCGCCCGGTTACCTGAAGCAGGTCTACGCGATGGTGCGCGAGCGCGGTGGGGTCTGCATCGCCGACGAAGTACAGGTCGGTTACGGGCGCATGGGCGAGTTTTTCTGGGGCTTTGAAGAACAAGGCGTGGTGCCGGACATCATCACCATGGCCAAGGGCATGGGCAACGGCCAGCCGTTGGGTGCGGTCATTACCCGCCGGGAGATCGCCGAGGCGCTGGAAGCCGAGGGGTATTTCTTTTCGTCGGCCGGAGGCAGCCCGGTCAGTTGCCAGATCGGCATGGCGGTGCTGGATGTCATGGAAGAAGAGAATCTCTGGGAAAACGCCCGGGTGGTGGGCGGGCACTTCAAGGCGCGGCTGGAGGCCTTGATCGACCGCTATCCATTGGTCGGCGCGGTGCATGGCTCCGGGTTCTACCTGGGCGTGGAACTGATCCGCGACCGCGACACGTTGGAACCGGCCACTGAAGAAACCACGGCGCTGTGCAACCGCCTGCGCGCGTTGGGGATTTTCATGCAGCCGACCGGCGATTACCTGAACATCCTCAAGATCAAGCCGCCGATGGTCACCACGCGCCAGAGCGTGGATTTCTTCGTCGATATCCTGGTGAAGGTCTTGGACGAAGGGCTGTAACTAATCTGGAACGCCAAGCTGTTCCCCTTAGTGGGAGTGAGCTTGCTCACGATGGACGGTGCCCAAGCCAATATTGATTTGGCTGACTCGCCGCTATCGCGAGCAAGCTCGCTCCCACAGGGTTTGGCACAAACTTTATGAAATCGATTTTTGTCGGTTTTTTTCGCTATTTTTTGATGGTGCTTAGTTTTTCTGGCTTTATTAGTCGATATTTATCGTTTATAAAGTTGCCACTGCCCATCGCCCAGGAGACGACCCATGACAACGTTGCACAGCACTCCCCGCGCGGATGGTTTCCACATGCCTGCCGAGTGGGCGACCCAGACCCAGGTCTGGATGATCTGGCCTGAGCGCCCGGACAACTGGCGCTTGGGCGGCAAGTCCGCGCAGGCGGCCCACGTAGCCGTCGCCAAGGCCATCGCCCGTTTTGAACCGGTGACCGTGGCGGTGTCTGCGGCCCAATACGAAAATGCCCGGGCGCGTCTCGACGTGCCGAATATCCGCCTGGTGGAAATGTCCAGCGACGACGCCTGGGTTCGCGACACAGGGCCGACGTTCGTCATCAATGACAACGGCGAAGTGCGCGGTGTCGATTGGGATTTCAACGCCTGGGGCGGTTTCGACGGTGGCCTGTATGCGCCGTGGAACCGTGATGCGCAAGTGGCCGGCAAGATCCTCGAGATCGAGCGCAGCCCGCGTTATCGCACCGAAGGTTTTGTGCTCGAGGGCGGCTCGATCCACGTGGATGGTGAAGGCACCCTGATCACCACCGAAGAGTGCCTGCTCAACCGCAATCGCAACCCGCACTTGAGCCGCGAAGAGATCGAGGCGGTGCTCAGCGCGCAGTTGGCGGTGGACAAGATCATCTGGCTGCCGGACGGGCTGTTCAATGACGAAACCGACGGCCATGTGGATAACTTCTGCTGCTACGTGCGGCCAGGTGAAGTGCTGCTTGCCTGGACCGACGCCCCGCAAGACCCGAACTACACCCGCTGCCACGCGGCGATGAACGTGCTGCAAAACAGCACTGACGCCAAGGGACGCCCGTTCACAGTGCACAAAATGCCGATTCCGGGGCCGTTGTACGCCACCGAGGAAGAATGTGCCGGCGTCGATGCGGTGGAAGGTTCCCAGGAGCGCAACCCAACCGTGCGGCTGGCCGGTTCCTATGTGAACTTCCTGATCGTCAACGGCGGCATCATCGCCCCAAGTTTTGACGATCCGCTGGACGCACCGGCCAGGGATATCCTGCAGAACCTGTTCCCGCAGCACGAAGTGGTCATGGTGCCAGGGCGCGAACTGTTACTGGGGGGCGGCAATATCCATTGCCTTACTCAACAGCAACCTGCACCGCGGGCAAAATGAGTGGCGATGTAACAGCTGGGTGATATCGAACGCGTCGGCTCTAGGTCGGCGGTTTTGGATCCACCCTGGCAAGCCCGCGGCCCGATTGGCGCGCGGGTTTTTTTGTGCCTGTTTATTGGCGTGGCGGATACATTGGCATAGCTCTTGTATCTGTGCTTCGGCAGTTCTGGGGAGAGAACTGAGTTGTTTTGTCATAAACCTTGGATAAATTGGCCGCTCATCAACCAGGAGAGGGCGCTGGAATGAATATGACAAGCGAGCGCACATGCCATCCCTTGGCCGTTAATGGTGAGTCGCTTCAAGCCTTGGCGCAGTGGTTGAAGTCCAACGGAACGCGTCAGATCAGAGAACCTGATCCGCGCCGGATGATCGTTGAGCGTTACCCCGCTGGCCTGTTCAGTGAGGCGGAGCTGGAAGCGTTGTGGGATGTGATGCAAGGATAGAATTCGACGGATTGATAAAAAGCGCTGGCCGGGATGGCAGCGCTTTTTTTGTGTCCGCTGGCTTTCGAATTCACGCAAATCCCTGTGGGAGCGAGCTTGCTCGCGATAGCGGTGGATCAACAACACTGCTGTTGACTGACACACTGCCATCGCGAGCAAGCTCGCTCCCACAAGGGGTGGTGTTCAAATTCAGTGGGCATTCGACCGATCCGCGAAATAGATTGAAAGCCATTCCGGCGTTTTTCCGCAGCTCTCCCGAGGCTACCCTGCTGTCATCGAATCCTGACGGCTAGCGGAGTTCCCATGACCACCCTTCACTACATCTACGACCCTCTGTGCGGCTGGTGCTACGGCGCCAAGCCGCTGGTGCAGGCCGCCCGGACCGTTTTGCCGGTCACTGCCCATGGCGGCGGCATGATGACCGGTGCCAATCGCCAGCAGGTTTCGCCGCAATTGCGCAATTACGTGATGCCCCACGACCGGCGCATCGCCGAATATTCCGGGCAGCCATTTGGCGAGGCCTATTTCGAAGGTTTGCTGCGTGATCACAGCGCCGTGTTCGATTCGGCGCCGCCGACCGCCGCCATCCTCGCTGCCGAACAGCTCGGCGGCCACGGCCTGGAATTGCTCGGGCGCCTGCAAACCGCGCACTACGTCGAAGGCCGGCGCATCGCTGACGAAGCCGTCCTGCTGGAGCTCGCTCAATCCATTGGCCTGCCGGCCCAGGCGTTCCTGGCGGCGTTGCGCGCGGTTGACGTGCAGGCCCATATCAAGGCCAGTCGTACCTTTCTGGCCCAGGTCGGCGGCCAGGGTTTCCCGACCTTTGCCCTGGAGCAGGACGGCCAGTTCATGCTGATCGACATCGGCCCTTGGCTCGGCAAACCCGAGGCATTCGCCCAATGGCTGACGCAAGCCTTGCCGGAGCAGGCCTCTACGCCATCGGCGGCCTGCGGTCTGGATGGTTGTTCGTTTTGATCGATTCTTAGATGTTTTTCGCCTAATTACAGACGATTCACGAAATTGACACACCGTTGAGGGCGCGACTAGGATTCGTCCTACGCCTGTGGCTAACAGCCATGACTCTTAAATAATAAAAAGGCCCGACACGATCATTCGTGGGCGGGCCTTTTCATTATTTTCAGGAGCAAGAGTCCGAAAAAGAGCGCAAAAGCGCCATTTCGGTTGCCCGCCGCAGTGCGTATCAACCCGTACAAGGAAAATAATCATGTTGAACAAGCGCATTAGTTTGATCGCACTGGGGATCTTGAGCACGACACACGCCATGGCCAACGACCAGGCTGAGTCCAAAGGGTTCGTTGAAGACAGCAGCTTGAAAGTGCTGTTGCGCAACGCTTATATCAACCGCGACTACAAAGATGGCAACGAAGACAAGGCCGAATGGGGCCAGGCGGCCATAGGTACCTTCTCGTCCGGTTTCACCCAGGGCACCGTGGGCGTAGGTGTGGATGCGTTCGGCCTGTACGCGCTGCGTCTGGACGGCGGTAAAGGCCGCAGCGGTGCGGGTGGCATCGACTTCTTCAAGCAAGGCGACAGCGGCAACGCGGCCGATGACCTGTCCAAGTTCGGCGCAGCGGTCAAGTTCCGGGTCTCCAACACCGTGCTGGCCTACGGCGACCAGATGCCGGCTCTGCCGGTGCTCAGCTACGACAACTCGCGCCTGCTGCCGGAAAGCTACACCGGTACGCTGATCACCTCCAAGGAGATCAAGGGCCTGGAACTCAATGCTGGCCGTTTCACCGCCGAATCGCGCAAGAGCGCTGAAGGCCGCGACAGCGGTGGCCTGAAGTCGATCAACGTCTTGGGCGGCAGCTATCAGTTCACCGAGCAGTTCAAGGCTTCGCTCTACGCCTCGGATGTCGAGGACGTATTGAAGAAGCAATACGTGAACGCCAACTATGTGTTCCCGCTGGCCAAGGATCAGTCCCTGACCCTGGATTTCAACGGCTATCGCACCAAGCTGGATAACAGCTACGTTCGTGAAAACAACGTCACCGGCGATGACAACAAGATCTGGAGCCTGGCTGCCACCTTCGCCACGGGCCCGCACAGTTTCACGCTCGCCCATCAGCGCAGCACCGGCGACAGCAACCTGGGTTATGCCTACGGCGGCTATCAGCGCGAGCAGAATCGGGTGGGTGATGGTGGTAACACGATCTACCTGGCCAACTCCTACTGGTCCGACTTCAACGCTGAAGACGAACGCAGCTGGCAGTTGGGCTATGGCCTGGACTTCACCACCTTCGGCGTGCCGGGCCTGACCTATAACGTCGCTTATGTGCGTGGCGACAACATCACCACCTCTACCAGCGAAGGCGGTACCGAGCGCGAGATCTTCAACCAGTTCAAGTACGTGGTCCAGAGCGGCCCGGCCAAGGACTTGAGCGTAAGGTTGCGCAGTTCCGTGCTGCGGGTGTCGCAGAAGTCCAGCGAGTACAACGTCAGCGGCAATGAGCTGCGGGTGTTCGTGGATTACCCGATCAACGTCTTCTGATGCCTGATCGCGTTGTAAGTGGATAAAACCGTGGCGAGGGGGCTTGCTCCCTCGCCATGCCTGAAGTGAATAGCGTTGCGGCCTCAAACTCGGGTGCTTTTGGCTTTTAACGCAAAAAACAACGCTGGAACCGCCTGTTTTCCCGAGCAAAAGTCGTACTAATGCGGCTTTATCCGCCGTTTCAAGCACCGCTTGAAATGCCTCAAATACTTTCTCATGGACGTAAATCCTGCACCTACTAGATTAGGCCGCTCAATGCAGCGGAGACCTATGAAAAATGATCGTTCTGAACAGGGAAGTGGGCGAAGCGCTAAGACGTGACAAATACGTCAACGTTCGCGGTGGGGACTTCAACCTCTACGGTCATTTCGGCGATTTTGTCCGGCTGACCAAAAGCTGGGAAAACATGGAGCCCGACAGTTACTACGGCCAGGCCGAGTCAGGCATGCGTTTTCGCCGCTACAGCGACTTCGAATACAACCCTACGACCCGTGAGCTCACGCAGCTCGAACACCGGGCCTACATTCAGTCCAAGGCCAACAACAGCTATGTCGGTGGACTGGAGCGACACTTCCAGGACTTCTCCAACGAAGTGATCAATTCGCCGGTGATGCGCAGCCTGATCGACACGGACTTCGAGGTTTACAAGAACGTCCTGCCACAGGAACTGCACGATGAAATCTGGCAGTGCCAGATCCATCAGATCCGCATCGAGATCAAGCCGGGCAAACAACTGGAAATCACCCCCGAAGGGATTCACTGCGACGGCTATCCGTTCAGCGGCGTGCACTTCTGGGGCCGTCAGAATGTGGCGGGTGCGGAAAGCCGCTTGTACAGCGCCCAGGAAGAACAGCTGGCGGCGACGACCTACGAGGACATCCTCGACACCACGTTCTTCCTTGATCGTGACATGCGCCATTACGTGACCCCGGCGCGCAACACCCATAGCCATGACATGGCGTACCGGCAGATCCTGGCCATCTCCTTCTCGCGGCCCGGGACCGCTTTCGACATTGTTCGCTGAACGGCTCGAACCCATGGACGACCCGGCGCAGCAGGTCCTGTTGCGCCGGACCATGGTCCGGGACGCCGAGCGACTGGAGCGGTTTTTTCGCGGTTTCGACGAAGTGTCGTTCTGCGAGTGGCAGGACGCGCGATTCTTGCGCGGTGTGTTATTGCAGGAAACCACCACCGCCTACCTGGCCATCGATGCGAGCGGTGAAGTGGTGGGCGCGGTGATCGGCGGCATGCTCGGTACCCGTGGCACCATCAATCACTTGGCGGTCAGCCCGCAGCATCGCACCAAAGGCCTGGGCCAGCGACTGGTCGAAGCCGCATCGGCTGACATGAAGCGGGTCGGCGTGCTGCGCATGTTCCTTTTCGTCGACGATGCTAATCTGGCCGGCAAGCGCTTCTGGGCGGCCCAGGGCTTCTGTGAGCCCCGGGGTGAAATCACCTTCGAGAGGGATTTATGAACAAGACTTCCAGCCAGCCGCTGGCGGTCGAACCACAAGCCTCGCGTACCTTTGCTGAAGCCAGTCCGGTGGTAGCGGGTTATTTCACGGTTTCGTTTGTGTTCGGTCTGATGGCGGTCAACGCCGGGTTGCCCTTGTGGTTGCCGGTGGCGATGTGCCTGTTCGTTTACGCGGGCGCTTCGCAATTCGCGGCGCTGGCGTTGATTTCCAGCGGCGCGTCGCTGACCACCATCGTGCTCACCACGTTCCTGATCAATGCCCGGCACATGCTGATGTCGGTCTACATGGCCAAGGCCCTGCGTGCGCTGGGGCTCAGCCGTTTAGAGCGCTGGTGCTACGCGGCGGGGCTGACGGATGAGTCGTTCGCGTTCCACAGCGTCAAGCTCGGCAGCGGGGCGCCGGTGAGCGTGCGCTATCTGGTCGGCTTCAACCTGTTCTGCCATACATCCTGGGTGCTCGGAGGCTTGCTGGGCGCCGTGTGTGCGCAGTACGCGGCGCACCTCATCAAATACCAGCTCGACTATGCCCTGACGGCGATGATGCTCTATGTGCTGGTTTCGTTGTGCAACACCCGCAACAAACTGATCGCAGCCCTGGCGGCTGTCGTCTGCATGGGCGGGCTGAGCCTGCTGGGCAGCTCGCCGTTCAATGTCTTCATTGCCACGTTCGTTGGCTGCGGGGTGGGTGTATGCCTGACCAAACGTTCCTGATTCTGGTCGTGGTCCTGATGATGGCCGTGACCTTCCTGCCACGCGCCCTGCCGCTGCAGATCAATACCGAACACTGGCCGCCCTTCGTCGCCCGCGCCCTGGAATACCTGCCAGTGGCGATCGTCGCTGCCATCAGCCTGACTCCCTTGTTGATCAAGGATCAGCGGATACAACTCGACCGCCCTGAGTTTTATGCCGCGATTCCGACGCTGTTATGTGCGTATTTCAGCCGCAACCTGTTTCTCAGTGTGGCGGTGGGCACGGCGGCGTACATCGCGCTCGGTTCGTTCCTGTAGCGTCAGGTCCACCACATCGTGCAGTGCCTGGCCGGACAACTCCGGATTGTTCACCGCCAGGCGGACCTCTAGGAAGTCCTCGAAATCCGGGAAAATCGCCAGGCCGTTGCGCAACGCGGCTTCCCGGGACACCAGCCCCAAGCCATCGAGCTGAGTGATCAACGACAACGTCAGCGTCTCACTGCAGGAATACACCATGCGCTGGCTCGAGCCGTACTCGCCCAGGCCGGCGTCGAGAAAGCGCAGGAAACTGTGGGAATACGGACATTCTTCTGCCGGACGCACCTGAAACTTGTCACCGAGCAGGCCAAGGGAATCGTCTGCGTCGCCACAATGGGCGCCGACCACCCGCACCTGCACATCGGGCATGGTGATGCTGGTAAAACCGCCCTGTTGCTGGCCGATCAGGATCGCCAGGTCAAAATCTTCATTCCTGAGCTTGCTCAGGTTCTCCATCGACTCGGCGTAGCTGAATTCCAGCTGATACTGGGGGAACACAGCGATCAACCGGTCGATCATTCGCCGGTTGAACTCTGCCGGCAGGGTGGTATTGAGCGCCACTCTGAGCGTGCGCTGTCGCGGGGTCTTGAGCGCCGCGACTTTCTCCTCCAACTGCCGGGTGGCAACCAGCACCTGATCCATGAAGGGGGTCAGTTCCGAGCCTTGGCTCGTCAACGTCAGGCCCTTGTTCGAGCGCCGGAACAACCGGAAACCGAACTGTTCCTCGACCTTGTTCAACTGCGCCGCCAACGCTTGCACCGTGAGGCACGAATGCTCGGCCGCTGCCGACAACGAGCCGGTCTGCACGATACGCATGAGGTTGCGTAGGGTTCTGCTATCCATGAGGTAATGCCCTCTGCTTAAGTGGGCTCGCTATTGTTGTGCACCTGGTCCGGGCCAGGCAGTGCATGCTGGCTATCATCATGCACCTTGCCACGGTTGTCGCGATTTTGTGCCGAAAAGCGCCGGGAGGCGATGGTTGGAGCTTATGCGGGATTTGGGGATTCTGCCCAGTCGGTGCTGGCCGGGATCAGTTAGCAGGGTCATAGGTGGGCTGTCTTGCGAAAAATCCTGCGTGAGTCTCGGAACACTCCCAACATCATGGCTGATCGCTCTGATATCCGTCCTTGGAAACTCAGGTTGAAATACGCCCCTTAATACAGGCGATGCCAAACCTGCCGTTATCCATGCAAGGCCGCTTATCCACCTGACGTTGACCCATGGCGGCAGTCCCACCACAATGTTTTTGAGGTAGCGCCAATGTAGCTACAAATTTAGCGATGAGGTTTATTTCATGGGTGCATTATTAAAAACCACCGACGTGCGTTGCCGCATTGATGAGGACTTGAAGGCTCGTGCCACCGAGGTTTTGAACGCCTGCGGATTGAGTGTTAGCGACGCGATGCGTCTTTTCCTGCGCCAGGTTGTTGAGACTCAGGGGCTTCCATTCGAGATACGAGTGCCTTCGGACAAGACCGCCCGGGCCATGATTGAGGCACGGGATATCCGTCAACGATTCAACTCGATAGACGACATGCTGAGAGAGGCTGATGGCGAAACCGGGAGAAAAGCAAAAACGCGCTGAATTGCCGAAGCAATGTGCATATACGTCTGAATTCAAAAAGTCCTGGGAGCGTTACAAACGGGCAGGGCGGCGCGATATGAATGAAGTGCGTCATGTGATGGTCATGCTTTTTTTGGGTGAGCAGTTACCGAGCGAATACATGGATCATGCCTTGACTGGTAACTGGGTTGGATTTCGAGAGTGCCATATTGGCGGTGACTTTCTGTTGATTTATGAGCATTCACGCCCGGACCTGGTTACGTTTGTTGACTTGGGAAGTCATGCCGAATTGTTCAAATAGGGAACCTACCGAGTCCGCTTGCGAATAAAAACTTAAAAATAATCCACATCTGTACTATCCTCTAGGCACCACCCCGCGACAAAGGAGCCCAAACCCATGGCGACTTCCTCCATTACCCTCAACGCACAGCAACAATTGGATTCCCCGGATGCGGGTCGAGTCGCGTTGAAGTTTTTCTTCAACCTCATGGCGCTCTGGGGCTGCAGCGTCGAGCAGCAGCGAACATTGCTGGGCAAGGTGGGGAACACGACCTTCTACAAATACAAACAATTGCCGGAAAACGTGAAGCTGCCTCGCGATACGCTCGAGCGCATTTCCTACCTCATGGGTATTCACAAGGCGTTGAGCATCATCTTCAGCAACAGCCGGGACCGTGCTTATCAATGGGTCAGCAGCCCGAACACCGCGGCACCGTTCAACGGCCAGTCGGCGCTGTCCTACATGCTGACAGGGCGGGTGGTGGACATCGCCGATGTGCGGCGATACCTCGACGGAGTGCGCGGTTAATGGTGCCACCACTGGCGGACCCGCAATGGAAACGGGCCTATCGGATCGTCAACAGCAGCTTCCCGCCGATTTCGCTGTTTGAAGACGTACTCGACCCGGAAGACCTGCCCACGGCCTACGCTCTGGAAGCGTTGACCAACGATCGGCTGATGGAACAAGCCGGCGTGCTGTCCCGGGTACGCCCCGAAGACCGCATTTCCGGGCCCGGCTCCTCGCCGGTGATGGCGGCGTTTACCCACATCGGCAAAAGCAGCCGCTTCAGCGACGGCACCTTCGGTGTCTACTACGCGGCCAGCAGCCAGGAAGCCGCCATCGCCGAGACCTGCTATCACCAGGCGCGATTCCTTGGCGCGACCAACGAGCCGGACCTGGAGTTGACCATGCGCACCTACGTCAACAAGGTCGTCAAACCCCTGCACGACATCCGCCACGACTACCCCCACCTCCACAACCCGGACCCTACCGCCTACGGCCCGTCCCAAGTGTTTGCCCGGCAGCTGCGTGAAACCCTGTCCTGGGGGCTGCTGTACAACAGCGTCCGCCTGCCCGGCCACGAATGCGTGGCCGCGTTTCGCCCGCCGGCTGTTTCGATTCCGACGCAGGGCAAGCACATTCGGTACGTCTGGAGTGCCCAGAAGCGGGAGATTTCGTTTGTGTTTGAGGTGAGCGAGGTGTGAGTCAGGTTTCTACGGCGTTTTATGGCTGGGCAATAATTATTGCCCAGCCATAATTTTCAACAATTCGTGATTATTGAAATCAGAGGTTGCCACGCAGCCAACAGGAGCAAGCCTCGTCACAGAAGCGCAGTCGATTGATCAAATCTTGAACTGCTGCACCGAAGCCTGCATCGACCCCGCCGCATTGTTCAATTGATCCGCTGTTTGCGTCAGGGTGTGAATCGAGCGGGTGTTCTCGCGGGACTGCTCGGCAATCGACTCCACCCGCTGAGCCATCTCATCACTGGCCTTGGACTGCTCGGCAATGGTGTGGGAAATTTCCTCCACCACTTCGGCCGCATGCCGGGCACCGGTGCGGATTTCGCTGATGGACACCCCGGCCTGCTGGGCCAGGTTGACGCCTTCGTCCACACGGCTGACGCACGCCTGCATGTTCGCCACCGCGTCCCGGGCGCTGGACTGGATGCGCTCGATCATCGCGGTGATTTCCTGGGTGGACTGCGTGGTGCGCGCCGCCAGGTTGCGCACCTCGTCGGCCACCACCGCAAAACCACGCCCCGCCTCACCGGCACGGGCGGCTTCGATGGCGGCGTTGAGGGCCAGCAAATTGGTCTGCTCGGCGATGCTCTTGATCACCTGGATGATGGAATGAATGTCCTCGGACGATGCGTCCAGTGCCGTGATCTTGCTGGACGACTGGTTGACCACTTCAGCGATCCGGTTCATGCCCTCCACCACCCCGAGAATCACCTGGCCACCGCTGCTCGCCAAATGTTCGGACTGCGCGGAAATCGTCCGGGCGCTGTCGGCGTGCTGATGGATCTGGCTGATGTTCGCTATCATCTGCTCCATGCTTGCCGCCATGCTGGTCGCGCTCTGGGCCTGCTGATCGGCGCTGGACACAATCTGCCGCGCCGTATCGCCCAGGTGCCGGGACGTGCCGTGCAACTCATCGCTCTGACCGCGGATAGTGGCGATCATCTGCCGCAGATTGGTCTGCATCTGCTCGATCACACCTTGCAACTGACCCAGCTCATCCTTGCTCTGGGCCCCCATCGAGCGCTGCAAGTCCCCTTGGGAAATCGCCTGGGTATTGAGGATGATCTTGTTCAGCGGCGTAAGTACCGCCTTGAGCAGGCTCCACGACAACAGCGCCAGCGCCACACAAGTGGCCAACAAGGTAACGATCAGCCAGGTTTGCGAGGTTTGAATGCTGCTGTCCTGATGCTCGCGGGACGACTGCGCCTGGTTCTCGATCAGTTCGCTCACCGCCTCGTTGCGTTCCTCCAGCGCTGAAAACGCCTTGTCGAACTCTGCGCGCAACGCATGGCCATCCTGGGAACCACTCAGTGCCTTGCCGATTATTTGCTTGGCTTTGTCGATATAGGTTTCGACCTGTGGTTTGAGCTCGCCAATCGCCTTGGCGACATCCCCTGGCAACTTGGCCTCGGCGTTTTCGGCGATAACCTTGCGCATCCGCTGCGTATGCTCATCGAACGCCTCAAGCACCTCCTTCGCCCCCTGGGCATCGCCCGGCTTCACCAGCAGAGCGGCGAGCACATCGGCACGAATGGCGTCGTGCATCATGTCCGCCTCCATGTGCTTGCGCATGGCCGAAATACTGGTCTCGTTCTGCACCAGGGCCTCGGTCATGGAGTGATAACCCCACAACCCGATACCACCGAGCAACAGCGCAAAAGAAAGACTGACCAACCCCGAGCCTATGACCTTGGTGCGGATCTTCATGCTTACTGCTCCTGGAGCGGGGAATTCTGGGAAAGTGTAGTCGAGTGCCGGCGGAGCCTTGGGACGGGCCAGGCTCCTATTTGGGTATCGGCGGGGTAAATGATTAGATGAATACGCCGCAGACTGTCTGGACAGGAGGCAGGGTCGAGGGAGTTTTTCTCGCGAGGGTGCGAAGCAAGCGCCTACGCCTTCGCCACGATCTCGTCCCACGCTGTGGGGGTGGGGAATAGCTCGCTCAGAAAACCCACAAACGCTTTAACGTTAGGGCTTCCCCGACGGCTTTCAGGCCACAAGGCGGTGATGGAGAAACGGTCGACGGCGAACTGTGGAAAGAGCGGCTTCAGTTCTCCCCGGGCAACATAGGGCGCTGCGACATAAGTGGGTGAAATGCCGATGCCACCGCCCGCTGCGAGCACCGCGGCAACCGCATCGCTCGCGTCGATGACGATGGCTGCGTCGGGTGCGATCTCCACCATTCGGTCCCCCACGCTAAATGGCCAGCGCAGCGCTTGACCCGAACTCTGGTAGCGAAAATTCACGCAGTCATGGTCGGCCAGATCACTGAGTTCCAGCGGCGTGCCGCGTTTGGCTAGATAGGCTGGCGAGGCAAAAGCGCAAATTCGATGCGGTCCCAGCGTACGAGAAATGAGTCGCGAATCGGCCAGATCGCCCACGCGCACGGCCACATCGATGCCTTGTTCAACGATGTCCGAAAACTGATCGCCCAAGCGCAAGTCGATGGCGAGCTTGGGGTAGCGCTCGCGAAACCTGGGAATCGCCGGCGCCAATATGTTCAATCCGATAGGCGGTGGCGCTGTCACTTTCAAGATGCCGGAGGGCTCAGCGCGCGAGGCCGCTGCGGCCTGCTCAATGTCCTCCACCTCGCGCAGAATCCGCAGCGCCCGTTCGTACAGATCCCGTCCTTCAGCTGTCAGGGTGAGCGAGCGGGTGGTGCGGTTGAACAAACTCAGCTCGAAATGCTGCTCCAGGCGTTGCACGCTCTTGCTGATGGCGGACGGCGACACTGATAAATCGCGCGCTGCAGCGGTATAACTGCCCAAAGAGGCCGCTCGGGCAAAGGCAATGAGACCGGTAAGGCGGTCCAACCCTATTTGTTCCTTCATGGCATCAGTAAAGCGACTTCCGCCCTAATTATCAATGTTGTATCGAGCCTTTAGTCTTTGCCCATCGACGCCATCAAGGCGTTCAAGGAGAGAGACCATGAGCCATTTCACTGCTACCCAAAACGCATTGACCCAACCGCTTCCAGCCCAACTGGACGGCCGCACCGTGGTGATTTTCGGCGGCACGTCCGGCATCGGTTTAGCCGCCGCGACTCAGGCCAAAGCTGCCGGGGCATTCGTGACCGTGATCGGTTCCAACGCCGAGCGTGCCGAGCAGGCTGCCCTGGAACACGGGCTCGCCGGCTGGCGTGTTGCTGATGTCACCCATAGCGAGGCTATCTACACCGCCTTGGCGGACATCCCGCACGTGGATCATTTGGTTCTACTCGCCGGCACATTTGTGGGTGGTAAGGTGCTGGATGCTGAAATCGATCACCTGCGCCGGGCGTTCGAAGAGCGGATGTGGGCTTCTGTGCACGCCATTCGCGCGCTCGGGGATCGTTTGTCCAAGGACGGCTCCATCACCTTTATCTCTGGCTGCTTGGCCGACCGGCCCAATGCGCACGGCACTGCTGTGCTCGCTGCTGCTTCGGCCGCGATGGAAGCATTGGCACGTGGCCTGACCCTCGAACTGGCGCCTGTTCGCGTCAACACCCTGTCTCCAGGCCCGATCGATACGCCCATTTTCAGCAAAGCCCTGGGTGAAGGGCGCGATGCGTATGTTCGTGCGTGGGCACAAGCGTTGCCATTGCATCGTGTGGGTACTGCTGCTGAAGCAGGTGCGGCTACCGTTTTTCTGATGACCAACACGTTTATGAACGGCGCCACGTTGAACATTGATGGTGGGGCTCGGTTGGTCTGACTGGTACGAGAAGGGGTTAGGCCAGGGCCTCTACCGAGGGGGCAACGAGGGCGATATTTCGAGGCCATTTAGAAATGAGTAGAAAATATTATTTTCAGGTGTGGACGCTTGTTGAACGCTATCGTGGCCCGATCCAAGACCCCGGATAGGCCGTGCCAAGTTTGGCTCTACTCAATCAGCATTGGTTACCTATCGCGAACGGTATCATAGTGTAATACCATTAATAGCAAGCAGCTCAGCACCCTAAAGGCCGGCTTCTCGAAGCCCGCTCCGGCGACATTGGAATGGGCTCGCATCGAATCGCTGTTTGGTGCCGCAGGCGCCAAGACCATTGAAGGCAATGGGTCGCGAGTACGGTTTGAACTGAATGGTGGTCGGTACCTTCCACCGGCCACACCCCGATAAAGAAGCAAAGCCCTATCAGGTTCGTGATGCTCGGGCTTTCCTTGAACTAGCAGGCGTTACCCCATGAACGTGATGAGTTACCAGGGCTATGCCGCCCGAATCGAATACAGCGAAGAGGACGGCCTGTTTGTAGGCCATATCGCAGGCATTAAAGATGTTGTTGGCTTCCATGGAGAGTCGGTTCAGGAGTTGCGAGCTGCGTTTGAAGAGGCAGTTGTCGATTACCTCGACACTTGCGCCAAGCTCGGCCGTGCTCCACAGAAACCCTACTCAGGAAAGCTGAGCCTACGACTGGCTCCGGCTCTTCATGCCACAGTGGCTGCCAAGGCAGAGTTGGCTCACAAGAGCATCAATCAGTGGGTTTCCGACGTTCTGGATCGCGAAGTCCACGCCTGATCCTGGCACCAAAACGGGGACTGACTAGATTGATTCAGTGTTTGTCCGTAACCCCGTGGCGAGGGAGCTTGCTCCCGCTGGGCTGCGAAGCGCCCTTTTTTTAATCCGCTCCCGCAAATGAAATTCAATGCTGCCCCGCTCGGAGCAGCATTGCACAGCGACTCTTAAGCAGAATTACTCCCCGGCGCCTCCAGCACCTTCACCACATCATCGATGACGGCCTTGCTCATATCCTGCAAATAACACGACGCCCAGGCATACCGATCCGTGCCGCGAATCATCGCCGCGTCCTCGGCCAGGACCTTGGCAACGTGGAGCAGGTCGGAAGCGTGGGACAGGGCTTCGCCGATGGGTATGCCGCTGTTGACGCGGAATAGCGGGCGGTCGGAGTGGTAGGAGAAGGGGGTTAGGCCTGGGGTTTTGAGGTCTTTGGGATGGGTCATCGCGCACCTCCATTTGCTAATTGGCGGCAGGTGGTGACTAGCAAAGCGATAAAGCGAGACTGCAGCAGATCCAAGGCATGCATCGATAAACTCCCATATCAAATGAGAGCTGCCACGTTCGTTCTCAGGCGAATGGGTGGCAGCTGTGCGCAGGCTGAGAAACCGGAGATACAGGAACCCGGCAGACCCGAAGGTCTCCCACGCACAGCCGCCATTGCACGGAATGAGCAATCAGGGTCTGTCCCCGTTTCCCCCCTAAATAGACTGCCATGCCCAAATAGATATGCAGCGCGTCTTTTGACAGTCCGGTTGCCGACACAATGGCGAGCTTGATGCTTTGCGAGGTTGAGTATCCATATCAATTCCTCCTCTCTGCGCCATTGCCAGGCTTACGCTAGACCCCATTGCTGTTGATCTTTCCAATCATTTGGAAATCCCATGAGTAGCAGATGATCCACTTTCTGCTGATCCATGATTTCGGCCAGGCGGAGCTTCCACTGGCTGTCTGGGCTGATCAAGTCGGTTAGGTAGGCCAGCATCGTCAATACAACGTACAGCCGCTGCTTGGGCTGAGGCCGGTCGGCGGGAGCCGTTGGGATGACCCATTCTTTAGGTAAGGATGGTCGAATCGAGAGCTCCCGGTTCCATAGCCGTGAGTGGTGGGCACAGCAGTTTCGAATGAAGGTCAGCGTGTGAAGCCAGGAGGCCAATACTTCGAAGGGCAGGCTGAATCGGGTGGCGATAGCTTTCTTATCGGCGCTTCTGCCTATGGCATTGAAGAGGGTAGATACCGTCCCAAGGCTGAGTTCTTCCAGGACTGCCCAAGCGGGCGGCAGCTCAGGGTGGGCATAGGTTGCACCGTAATATCGGAAGTAGTTGTCACGCATGCGGTTTTCGATCCGCTGTTGCTGGAGCCCATCGGTCTGTCGGCCCTTTTTGATGCGGTCGATATCACGTCTGAGTTTGCTGCCCTCCTTATTCATTTGCTCCCGCAACGGACGCAACAGATCGGGGTGTGAGTATGACGAGGAGAAGACTGACGCGTCAGCTATCCAGTCAGGCCCGTATTTTGGACACATATGATTGCTGATGGTCGCTCGTATGGCGACTTCGACACGTTCGATGGCATCCATGGTGATGCGCCGCAACGAACCATCGAAGCGGTAGATGTCGACGATTGCCTTCAGTGTGCTGCCTGGCTTGAACGTGTGTTCAGGGTCTGGCTCCTGAAAGGGGCGCATGTAGGGACTCAGGCGAAACAGCGTGACCACTTCGAGAAAACGCATGGCCCGATCATCGTTGGCGATGTGCAAGCCTCGTTGTTTCAGCAGTTCCAATTGCTGTTCTACGCTGAGGGCCGGTTTGTCGAAGGGCCTCATGTAGTTTTCTCCAGGCAAAAAAAACCCGCACGATTTGAGCTTGCTGACTGGGTCAACCTAGGCTTGGCGGGTGTGTTGGGGTGCATTATAGGTAGGTGTAAGAGACCGTCAACGTTGCACTGACGTGAAATTGTAACGAGTAGACGCGCGAGTAAAGCTTGGTCTGTCGATGCTGATAAGGCAGTGCTGGACTTTATCCAGCTTCTAGGAGGTTTAAACCTCCCAGAAGCAACAAAGCCCTCGCATTTCTGCGAGGGCTTCGTCTTGTATGGTGCGGCACCAGGAGTCGAACCAGATGCTAAATGCCGAAAATAATTGAAAATACTAAATGGATATAATTTCGCTACCTCTAAAACTACCCTAAAGCATGGGAAACGCTTTAGGGCTTAGCAAGCGAAAGATAGAAGCATAGTGAATGCTTTTGTCTAGAGGGATATATTGGGAATGATATTTATTTTTTAAAGATTATGTGATTATTTGGAGTGGTCATAAAGCTATTGACCCTAATTAGCTTCCATTTTTTCAATTAAATTAGCTGCAATCCCATCCCTGAAATGATAAAAGGACGCAACAAAGAACCAGGTAACCTGAATTATGCCGAGTGGCATCGTTGGTTTTACCACCATTCCGCAATAGATAACCGCTGAGACTACAACAAGTAAGAATCTATGCGCAGTATAAAGGCCGTAATGTTGTTCATTGGCCCTTGCTTTAGCTTTAGCTACCGCCTTGGAAACTTTATACGTAACTTGACCAAAAACAATGCATGCGCCCAACGCCCAGTCGGATGACAAAAATATATCTTGCCAGCTACTTAAATAAAACTTAATTCCGATCAGTAAAATAAACGGCATAACTACATAGATGTAATCTGCCATTAAATCAGCGAGCAAAGCCCGCCGGCGGCGATGGTCAGACATCGAGAGCATTTTGATAATCTCGATTTCTATGGATGCTTAATATTTTATGAATTTTTGCTCTTCTAATCTGTGGCCGTCCTTTACCGTCAGGAGGCGTATAGATAGAGTATGATATTTCTGCGTCCATAATATCTAGAGGGCCGATGGGGGCTATCAAACCCGATTGATATCGATGTAGCCAGTCCTTATCAACTATCTTTGCCGGAAACTTACGTTCCATGGCTGCGCTTTTGAATGACCATACCGAATTGCCCTCATTCACCTGCACCATGGTATATAGTTTGTCCCTTCCGTTAAAATCAGAAGTGTCACCGATAAACATTTTGCTGGCGTCGCCGCTAAATCTCCACTCGGTATTAAATTCCGATAAATATTCGCTATTTGCCGCTCCAAGTTGCACGATTTCGCCGGATTGAAGCCTTTTGTTGGCATTTGAAAACTCAGTCAAAACGTATGCCAAGCCTTGTCTATCTATGTGGGGGGGGACAATAGTTTCCGGGATTTTCTTACTAATATCTGCTTCTAAAACGGTCGCTATTGAATTTACTTCAGCCTCGGTTCCAGTTTCAGATACATGCATTAACTCTGAGCTCAAGGTGCTTCCAGAAGAATATAGGGCTTCCTCGATGTAGTTTGCAATAGAACTTCCGACACTGCCTAGCTTGCTTATTATTGAACCGGTATCAACAGAGTTTAGCTCTAGCTCAAAAGCGATCTCCAAATCAACGGAGTTTGCCAGGAGTTGGCACAAATCTTGATAGGCATTTATATAAAGACCCATTGCTTCAAAAACCTGAGCGGGGTTTTTTCTTTTTTGAAGATAGTCAATTTTTATGGCAAGCTCGGTGTTCATTAAAAATCCATTTATGACGAGATTCTTTGAAATATGAGGATTGACATCTAAGGATGGATCCAGAGTTTGGAGCGGTACTATATGGCCATTACTTTTTTTATGCAAATCCTGGCGATCACGTCAGCTGTTAGTGATAGACCTTGCCTCGCTCGTTAGAGCAGTTGCTTTCGAGGGGCTAAAAGTAAGACTCAAAGCATAGTGATTTTATTGCTCTGTTATTGGGGGAATAGATGCGTCACTTTAAAAAACTGTAGGTTCGGTTGTCTAGAATGGTAGGGCGTGTATAAGCCAAAAATCTCGTTTTTTCAACTAATTAAATATAGTACGAAAAGGAGTGTCAGTTATCATGAGGCTTTCGCATTACAACCTTTCTCCTATAAAGCATGCGGAAATTTTTGAAGACTTCTGTTGTGACCTATGGCGCCAAATCTGGAAGTCTAAGAATACTCAAAAACACGGACGTAAAGGGCAAACTCAGTGTGGTGTAGATGTTTTCGGTATACCGGATGGTGAGCTTAAATTTCAGGGTGTTCAATGTAAAAGTAAATCTAATTTAGTGCATTCAAAATTAACCGCAGCGGAGGTACGGAGCGAAGTGGCGGAAGCCGTGAAATTCGACCCGCCCATCGCTCACCTGATTATTGCCACCACGGGGCCAAAAGATATTTCAATTGAAAAGCTCGCTCGTGAAATAACTCTTGAAAACTTAAAGAACGGATTGTTTATGGTTACAGTTCTAGGGTGGGAAGATATTGTTCTTCTGCTTGACGAGCATGAGTCTGTGGCCAAGAAATACTATCCCAACATGTACAATACCGATTCTCTCAGTAAAAAACAGGAAGCGTTTCTTGTCGCGAGCAACCCGACTAAGTTAGTGATGCGCGAGTTGAGCTTCAAAGAGTTCATTGGGGATAATGAGCCCTACTTGACACTGGAGCTAGAGAATACTACCAAACTTGATGCTCATGCATTGGAGGTTTCAATCCTCCTTCCGAAAAAGCCGGGAGAGACTGACTCAGAAATTGCAAAATTTTCCCCTAGCAAGTGCATAGATATCTCTAAGGTTAAAAATTTCTCAGTTACTGCAACAACGAAGCAACTAATCCCCTTAGCTCCTCGTTCTGAGGTACATCAAATACTTAGCAGGGATCTTGCTGAACACCGTCTTGTTGGCACGGGACTAAGCCCGGAGATTCCTCATGATTTATCGTCAAAAATAAGAGGTCTTCATGGGGAAATACACTTCCCGCGTCTATCAATTAGCTCCATAGGCTTTGGGGTTATGGTTAAATGGAGAACGATCTTTGAGCAGGAATTTAGCGTTGTTTGCGGCGGCTTCTTATATTACTGGGATGAGGTCGCAGACCTACGCTTTGCAGAGTTAACGGGAAATTAATAGTAAAGAAAAATAGTAAGTAGATGGGAGATAGGGGCAGGCTACGATTTAATATGAGTCTGACAAAGCGTGGTATGCCCCCTTGCTTTCTCGGTGTAGTAAACCTCCTGAGTTGGAATGTTATCGCCGGCTATCTCAATGGATAATACGCCGGAATCGGAAAGTAGGTGTCTTAGCGGACAAGTAGAACGTTGTACGCCCTACCTCAAACCATTGTTTGGGGTAGGGTAGAAGGCACCTAAAATTTCCTTTCATCTAGTCTCTAGGTTACCCTCGCTAGAATGGGATAACCGCAGGTAGTTCCTCACCTTCGTCAAAGTTACCAAACAGTAAAGCCTTGGCATGATCATAAAGTGTAGCTGTTAGTGGAAATTTTTTTGAATCAATATTTAGTGAGCTCAAACTCTTAATGTGGTCTTTTTTTATTTGTAATTTTGACGAGCAAATTGCGAGGAGGAACTCTGGCAGAGCCTCAGATGTACTTGCGTCAGGATTTTGAACCATTCGCTCGACTAACGACCCAATGATTTTGCTACTTACATCATCGGCGCTATAGTCAAGTTCTCTTGGTTTTGCAGATCTAAGAACGGAAGCCTGAATTATGCCTTCATTGAATCGATCAAATAGTAATGGGTCAAGTTGCTTCAGAATGTATCCACCTTTAAGAGGTGCTGGATCTTTTGGGTTCTTCGTGTACCTCAATCCTTGCAGGACACTTGAGATAGTGAAATAAACTGTCGCTTGATGTTCCCAAATTTGGCTATTGTCTTTTTCATTCCAGAATGCAAATGTCTTGCCCAAAGTCATGTCATTCCCAGTTGGACTTTTTAGGAAGATTTTATCTCCGAGACCCTGGTTCGTACTATCAGTAGCTTTGCGTAGTTCCAGAGACCTTTGGTTTAACAAACTCCTTGCTCTTTTCGATAGTTTAACATTTTGCCTAACAAGCTTTATAACCTCGTGCTCCCGATCCCATGAGGTTACTCTATGCTCGTTTATTGGCAACATGATCTCTTCGATAGCATTGAACTGATGAGAGCCTAAGCTGGGGTTCCCATTGTTGTAACATAGGTCATTCTTTAGTTTCGAGTATCCCGCCCAGTCGTTGAACTTAGCGAATCCAACAACATAGCTAATTGGTAGTTTGTCGAATGCCCGCAATTTTCGGCTTATGTCAAGGAGTGATTTTCCTGTCTGAATTGAGCCTGCTACGACTACAATTCCGTGCTTGGGGGATCGCGTCTCGATTTCGTTCACCGATGATATCGTGACGTTTTTACCTAGGCGTTTGACTTCCTTTTTTATTGCATTCGCTAGGTCACAAGCTCCTTGGTCATTGGCATGCACAATAAGATCGGCACTGAGTGGGAAGTTTCTCGCTACGTAGTTCTTGATCTTTTTTTGATAATTAGAGTTTTTGATAACCAGCTTGCTTACATCAATAAAATACTCTGGTGTTGCGTTGCTTTTTCCATCCAGTCCATCATAAAGACACTTAAATGCCTTGCTGTCTTTATAACTTGAAATTAAACCTCTGAGCGAAGCGGTTGAGTCTTTGGCAATAGGTAAGTAGAACTCGGACTTTGGAGCTTCGAAAACAAACTGGCTATTTGATAGGGATAGTGGGATCGATTTTTCGTATATGCACATTTCACATTCATGCTCCGAGCTTGAGGTGAAATTTGCAAACAAATCCAATTTATACTTGATGTGAAAATTCGTCAGGTTAACAAGTGCCGGGGATGTAGGTTTAGCGGTGGAGGCGAATAACGATACGATTTTGGCTTGCTCTAAACCTGACTTTGTTTTTAGTTTATTTAAGAGATCGTCACTCGTTGAGGCTGATATTAGAACAAGTGTATTCTCGGTGCCGGAAAATGTATAACTCTCAAGACCCTTATAGGTTCCAAAAGAGTCTATGAATTCACAGAGATCATCGGAGAAACGGCGTTTTATGGAAATTAGTTCATACGCAAGCGGAAAAATACCAGCTGTATCTGTATAGATTTTGTCGATTTTTGAATTCACATGTTTCAGCAGATTCATCGCGAGAAAAGATATCTCGGCGCTTCGCTGCATCACATTGGAGGCCTTCATGAATTTTCGTGAGTGTTTCCCCGAAGGTTTTACAAAATGATAGTTTGGCGAAGACTCCATTATCAGATTGTTTCTTGAAAGAATGTCTATTAAACCATGGTCAACTATCCTTTCAAAATTTTTTGGCAGCCCGAACAAAGGATTCGCGCTATCTTCGATTTTTTCTAGGAAGGACGCAGCACCTTTTGAATTAATTAGGGCTAGATGTAGATTTAGAGTTTGGTAGTTATTTATGCTCTGTTTTAATTTTTTAATTTCGTTAGGTTGTTCGATGAAGTTTTCTAGAATGGTTGCTCTATTAAAGTCTGCCGTTATTATTACAAGTTCTCTAGAGAAGGGAGAGCCGTCAAATGCATTTTTGATAACTGCTTTGAATTTTACGAGATCGAATCCGTAGCTTGCGATATAGCAAACTAAAATATTCTGATGAGGGGAAATGTCTGCTCGATATAAATAGAAGCTATTCATTTTAGTGGCACCAAAATAGTGTAGCTGACCCCTTCAACTTCGTTCATCTCACTAAAGATATTTTGCTGACCAGTTATTTCATCGAATAGTAGAACGTCAGGAGTATCCGATTCAGGCTGTTCGGTAATGGGATTTAATCGATAATCTCGGTACATGGCCAATCGCCCAGTTCGAATAGACAGATAGCCTTGCCGGTCATTCAAAATTTTGCGCGCTCTGTCCAGTCCGCGGCCCAAACCTATTCCGTTGGGCTTTGAAGTAATTCCATTTTTGAAGCAGCTCGTAACTACCTCAGATTCTTCAATTAAGGTAGGGCGCTCTTTGGGTCTTGGGAAACTTTTATATACTCCAGGCCCGCTATCAAAAACTGAGATTTCAAGTACGCTCAGGCTTTCTTTGTTGGGGCGAAATGTATCAATGTAGGACGCTATAGAGTTGTTTTCACCACAAATACTAGATGCGTCGACTCCTGTCGGAATTAAGTGGGAGTTCAAGATTGCAGCTCTCACCGATCTGGAACTTTTCCCCTTCGCGTAATCTGATCTTCCATGCTGGTCAGTATTGTCTACTAACTCCGCTAACAATTCACCAATTCCGATGTAGTCACGGGTCCTGAGTTTTGAATCTTTCGCAATTTTCTTCAGGTATTCTTGAATTATGTCAAAATAATATGATGCGGTTTGTGGCGCTTTTGCTTCATTGTCTGAATAGTAAAAGCACTCGGGTCTAGCGTATTTATCAATCGAGTGATCAATTGCGAACATTTGTATTTGACGACCCTTCCTGAACACAGGAATGTCGAATCTTTTCACAAGAAGACTAGATAATTCTCGTTTGATTGGTTTTTTATTTTCACCGATAATATCATCGGCCATTAATAGCGCAGTCAGGCAAATCGGATCTTCAATGATGTCGGAGGTATTGTTTTTATTTTCTGGGTTTACCCAGGAAAAGTATAAGGGGGAACCATATTTTTTTTCTTGGGTTATAAAAAACTGAGAAAGCCTTGATACTAGCCCAATGCGTAGAGTTTTAAATCCATTTGGTATTAATAAAGTTTTTCCATTGCTATATTTTTCATAAAGATCTTCAACGTGGTCAATGGAGGTATCCTTGGCTATTAACTTTGGCGAAGTCATCAATTGATTCCTTGTCAAATCTCTTTCTGCCTCTAGGAGTAAAGAAGTAAGAGCGGTTTTTGGGCTGTATCTGACGATATCTCAACGCTATCAGTACGTCTACCGCCTGCCTCGATCCAAGCTGTGCCAAAAAAGCAACGGAATCGAGAAGTCTACGTCGCTACGTGAAATCCTCCAACGCGCGCTAATTCCGTGTCGCTGATTTTAAGTAGGAGCGTGCTCTGTAGTTAGTCGAAAACACTTTCATACAGCCTTGTCCGGATACTGGCATTGAGCCTAACGTTTGAACAGCCAGGATTTTCCTAAGCGAAGAGTGAGCAAATGAATGGTCAGCAGATAGTAGTAACGCGTCGATTCGGCGCGCTGGTTCACGTGGTGATTTAGAAACCATGTGAGATGCTTTTGCTGCCAAGTCCATGGATTGTTGCGTTGCCAGCGATCAGCGATTGCTGTTTGGATGGCCTTCGCTTGACGCAGGTGGCGCTGGCGGGTGGAGTGCGAGCCGGTGAGTACGCCCCCCAGGAACAGCTCCATATCGAATGGCATGCTCATGCCCGCCCCCCAATGTAAGCCAATACCACGTCTATACGGTTGTGTCCGAGTTCATAGCTGATTTGCACTCGGGCCGCCTGATCAAGGTATCGGTCGAGTTGGTAGCAATGGCCACCGTTTATGGGCGCAGGATGATGGGTGATTTGTTCATAGCGTTCGCACGCATAGGCCGCCCGCAATTCGTGGAAGCCTTTGAGGTTGTGCTTATGAAGGATGTCCCGTGCGGGGCGGACGATTCCCTGCAAGAAATCGAGGTAGCGTTCGTTCGGTGCGAGGAGGTTGCGGCTGCCGTCGGGCGAGGCCTGATCGGCAAATCTCAGCGCGTCACGAATATGATCATCAACCCAGATCCAGCGAGGTGCCGAAGCGCCTGAGCGGCCACCTTTGGTGCCATCCTGGATGTTGATCTTGCCGTATCGTTCAGCCTCACGCTTCAGGCGCGGAAGGTCGGCCAAGATCGTCTCGCGCATGCGCATGCCGGCGGCTCGTGCCAGACGCGTAATGGCGGCGGCACGTGGATGCTGCTCGCAGAGCGCGTCGACGATCCGCTGCACTTGTTCATAATTCTGACCTTTCGGAGCCGTAGTGCGGACGGTGGTGCGCTGCAATCCCAAAGCCTGGCTTGGACTTGCCACCCTCACATGCTGATCACCGCGCAGTGCTGCCATGGTTCGGTTCACACTGGACAGTCGGTTTTGCGCGGTAGCAATGCCCAGTTCGCCGCGTTCAACTAGCTGACGCAGGTGATCCGCGTAAGTCAGCAAGGTCTGCCGATCTATTTGCCGGGCATCGTTAAACTCTGGCCCATCTACTGATCGACACCATCGTACGAATGCCTGCCATCGATCACTGTGCGCCTTGACCGTGCCGTAATGCCCGCCGCCAAACAGATCTCGCAATGCTTGCGGCCCGGCATAGCTCAATTGCCGGCCATAGCCAAAATTGCGCCCATCCCGTTTACCGACCAGTGCCATGATCGAACTCCTCTCGAAGCCAAAACCTTTGAAACCTTCCTCACGTCATCCCGCCATGGATGTTGAGTGTTATCAGGGATCAAGGCCCCTGCGACCTGTGAGGGGTGTCCACTCACGCGGGACTGGCGGCTCCTTACGACCGGGAGCTTGGGCATCTCATGATCTGGCCTCCTGAGCACTTCCGAGGAAGTGGGCGGGTGGAGGCTGCACTGGCTGACGAGACCAACGCCGCGAGATCCTGAGTCGGGTGAAGGCAGTAATGCGATGACCGGGGCATGCCTGACTGTCAGTCAGGTGCAGTCCATTCCGTAGGCTGCGGCACCATCATCTGCATCGCTGTTGCTGGTGACGTCGGTGTTTGTCACGCCGATTGTCACGAGGGGGAATGCCGCAAAGCCTTGTACGAGTTGGGCTGCAGCAGCGGTAGGAGCGCCCGTCTCTTTCCGGGAGAAAGAGACGGGCGCAGGTTGGCGCAAGGAAATGGCCAAGCGGATAGGTTGCTGCAAGGCAGCTATGAAAGGGGGAAGTTGCCGCAGTGGGCACACTGGTAAAAGTAGGCATCCATCACATCGCTGTGACCGTGCGAGCCGCCGGACGCTAATCGCACTTTGGGAGAACCACCACGGTGTGGCGTAGCCTTAAAGGTTCTGACTACCTGGGCTGCTGTCAACGACAGCGCTTGCCCGATCTTTTCTACGCCTGTGGATAATTTGGGTCAAGGCTCGAGTTTTCGGGAATTCTGCGGCTGTGGATGAAATTATCCACCGGTGGAAATCAGTGGTTTTCCACAGACAGTTGCGTGGGCTTTAGATTTTTTAAGTGAGGTCCATCCAAGCAGGGCGGCTTTGCAGCCCTGCTTGGATGGACCCGCGTGGACAAGCGGAT
Source organism: Pseudomonas sp. A-RE-22 (assembly GCF_019956035.1). Taxonomy (NCBI): domain Bacteria; kingdom Pseudomonadati; phylum Pseudomonadota; class Gammaproteobacteria; order Pseudomonadales; family Pseudomonadaceae; genus Pseudomonas; species Pseudomonas sp. A-RE-22. The sequence goes on along the minus strand of NZ_JAHBCZ010000011.1, from coordinate 315,216 downwards.
CGCTGAGATATGAAGACCGAGCGCTTACTCAGTTGCGCCACGTTTTGCTTTTAGGCGAGTGACGTTCGTTCCGGTCTGGTTTGCAAACTCGTGTGGAGTGACATGCTCCTGCCGGTTGGCCTCCAGGTACCGGCTCCACCAGTTCATGATCAGCCTGCGCTCCTCGATGAATTCGGCCTTGTGGATGTAAGCGGCGCGGACGTTGTTGCGTTCTTTGTGGCTCATCTGCCTTTCAATGGCGGTCTCGGACCACAGTCCTGACTCAATCAGTGCGCTACATGCCATCGAGCGGAAGCCATGGCCACAGATTTCGGTTTTGGTGTCGTAACCCATATTTCGAAGCGCGCTGTTCACCGTGTTTTCAGACATTGGTTTCGACGGGTTGGCATCGCCTGCAAATACCAGGTCGAATTCGCCGGTGAGGGTACGGATCTGTTCAAGCAGGGTCACGGCTTGCGGCGATAAGGGTACAAGGTGGATGTCCCCGGCCATCTTCGTACCTCTTGTTGAAAAGGGTACTCCGTCCAGCGCGGGTCGAGTGTCCGGTATCTCCCAGGTGCCGCGCTTGAGGTCGAACTCGCTCCAGCGGGCGAAGCGCAGTTCGCTGGAGCGTACGAACACATGCAGCGAGAGCATGACCGTCAGACGGGTAAGTGCGCGGCCTTTGTAGGTGTCGATACGCTCCTGCAATTCAGGCAGGCGCGATAAGGGTAGAGCGGGGCGATGAACCACTCTCGGGGCTTTGATCAAACCTTCAAGGTCGTAGGCAGGGTTTGCGGTGATCTGCCGAGAACGCTTTGCCTCGCGCATGATGCTTTGCAGGTAGTTTTGTACCCTTAAAGCGACGTCAATCGTGCCGCGCTTCTGGATCGCTTCCAGAGGTTGCATCAGGTCATGGGTGTCCAGATCGACAATGGAGCGAGCGCCGATCAGCGGGAAGACGTGGGTTTTTAGGCGGCTCAGAACTGTCTTGGCGTGGCCCGGTGCCCATTTGGCAGACATCGCTTTGTGCCAGTCCAAGGCTGCGCTCTCAAAGGTTCGGCCTCGGATTGTGGCTTGCGTCTTGGCTTGGTGTTTGGACTCGATGGGGTCGATGCCTTCCGCCAGCATCCGCTTGACCTCCAGGCGCTTCTTGCGCGCATCGGCGAGGCCGACCACGGGGTAGTTGCCGAAGGAGGTCAGTCCTTCACGACCATCAGGTTTTACATACCTGAAACGCCAGCCTTTACGGCCATTGGGTTGGACTAGAAGGTAGAGGCCGTCGCCGTCGAAAAGCTTGTAGGCGCGGTCGGTGGGCTTGGCTGAACGGCAAGCCGAATCGGAGAGTGGGGCAGTGGTGCGCGACATAAGGGTACTCCTCCCTTTATCGAATGACCTTACCCCTATCTTTATCCTTAAAACGGCTGGTATCCATAAGATTTTGGCGGAATCCGACGGAACGCCAAAACGAAAAAACCCGCCAGAAGGCGGGTTTTTCGGGGGTTTCAGAGATTTTGAAAGCCTTCTCTGGAACCTTGGATGGTGCCGGCACCAGGAGTCGAACCCGGGACCTACTGATTACAAGTCAGTTGCTCTACCAACTGAGCTATACCGGCGTGTGGGCGACGATTATAGCGATTGGGTGCGTTCTGTAAACCCCTGAATTCTGACTATTTTTGCACGACCCATGCTCAAGCGCGGCGCAGCAGGGCGCGCATTTTCTGCAAGGCTCGCCACGCACGACTGTTTTGCATGGCCTGGAGTTGGGCTTCGGCCTGTTCAGCCCGTTGCAGGGCGGCGCTGAGCTGTTGGTCTGCGTCGTCGATGGGGTGGCTGAATTTGTGGCCTTTGCAGAGTTGGAAACCGTCGAGGTTGCACGGGGGGATGTCGAAGGCGGGTTTTAGGGCCAGGTGTTCTTCGGCGAGGTAGTAGGTGTTGATGCCGTCGAACAGGATGGACTGGTAGCCGGCACCGGTCACCAGGGTTTCCCAGGTCTGGTCACGGGCCCATGGGGTTTCGATGAGGATGATCCAGGGGCGCCAGCGGCTGAAGTCCATGCCGCGCAGGACGGTTTCCTCGTGGCCTTCGACGTCGATTTTCAGGAAGTGGATGGGGCGGTCCTGGGCGTATTGCTCGCAGATGGAGGCCAGGGTTCGGGATTGGACGGTCTGGTTGCGCACGTCCATGCCAGCGTCGCGGTGTTGTTGGGCGACGCTGGCTTCTACTGTGGATAAGCCGGTGTCAGCGATGGTGTAGAAGGTCAGGCTGTCGGCGTTTTCGCCGGCCACGCATTGCAGGTTGATGTCGTGGGGGCGTTGTTGGCAGAGGGTGTCGTAGTAAGCCAGTACCGGTTCGATGTTGATGCCGCGCCAGCCACGATCGTAGAACGCTCGGGTGACCGAATCATCTGTCGGATGGTTGGCGCCGACGTCGAGGTAAAAGCCGTTTTCCACCGATTGAAGGGCGCGCCACAGGCGTATGTCTTCGAAGTTCTGTGCGTAGGAAATGAACGTCACGGCCAGTCCTTGAGTGTGTCGGCATTGTGTCAATCACGATACGTTTGGCTGTTGTATAGCACGGGCGCGGTGGACGCAATTACTGGCGCGGGGCAGCACTGAATTCGGCGGTTATGTCGTTTTGCTTAGACGCTTATGCACAACGGGCAGGATGAGGCGGATGGAACCTTGCGTTTTTGTGACCGCTTTCTCGTTTCGTCGCAAATCCCTGTTTTCATGGTTTTTTATCCATATGAACAAAAAATGACCAATGTTGAATCGGTCAGGAAATCGCGAATTTCTTGGATCCAGGTTTATTTCATCAACAGAGTTATCCACAGGGTGTTTCGTCTCAGCAACGCTCTGCCAGCAACATCAGATTGCGCGGCGTAAGCGGTGTTTCGCAGAAGGAGCCGAGGCGAACCTCGTAGCCTTTTTGACTGAGGAAAAGCGCCCGGTCCAGCACCAGCCAAAGCTCCAGCGGCCGCCGGAAAAGGCCTCGCAACAACTCCAGGTTGCGCACTTCGGCCAGGCGCTGATGGCCTGCTGCTTCCAAGGCGAGCCAATCCGGCGTGCCGACTGTGGATAAGTCTTTCAGGGCCGCCAGATCGATGCAGTATTGGGCGAAGGATTTTTCCAGCCAGGTGCTGGGCAGTGAGGGGGTGGGTAGGTAGTCGTCGCACTCTCTGATGTGCCGTTGCAGCAGGTCGAAGCCCAGGCGCCGGGCCATGGACTGGTCTCGTTGTCTTCTGACGCGGGCGCCAGCGGTGACGGTTTCGGTCAGCGGCAGGCTGAGATCATCGAGCGACAGCTGTAGGACAGAGCCCTTGGCGGCGTCGGACAGTGCTTGATAACGCTCGGTGTTGATGCGGTTGTAACAGCACGGTGCGATAGCCAGTTGTGCACAACCAGCGGCGCTGGCCAGTTGCATCAAGCGCACATGCAGGTCGCCGCAGGCGTGCAGGGCCACAGGCGTGTGTCCGGGGTGGAGCGCCTGGGTTGCGTCCGCCGCCAGCACGTCTTGTTGCAGATGTGTGGCGGGCAGGCGATGGCGCAGGCTCAGTTGTTGGCCGCTGGCGACCAGTGCGGGGTCGTATTCCAGGCAGGTCAGTTGCTGCTCACCGTGCAGCAGGCGTCGACCGAGGTGGCCTTTGCCGGCGCACCAATCCAGCCAATGGGTCGGTTGGGTGGTGAAGTGCAGGCGGCTGGCGAAGGCTTCGATCTGCTGCCACTTGCGTCCGGGCACGTCGACGTTGAGGCGATGGCTTGGTGCCTCAAGCGTGCTGGCCGGCAATTCTGCGACAGCGCTCAATGCACGGGAGATAGCGGCCAATTCGGGGAATGGAGCTGGCGCGTGTTCCATCAACCACGGCTGATGATGGTCGTTTTCCGCGGCCTCCAGAGAACGCTGGCGTAGCCATTGGGACAATTCCGGGTGGGACGTTTCCCAAGGCAGTTGCAGATGGGTGAACGGACGCGGTTTCCACAGTGCCTGGTGCGCCGTGAGAAAAGTATCCAGCGCCGTGAAGCGGGCGAGTAGAGCCTCGCCCGTCAGCACTCCACTGTCAGCGCCCTTGGCAGGCATCGATGCGCAACCAGCGCTCCAGCTGCTTGAAGCCTTGCACCAGGACGAAGGACATCAACAGATAGAACATGCCGGCCGCGAAGAATATCTCCACCGGCATATAGGTCCGGGCAATGATGGTACGGGCCATGCCGGTGAGTTCCAGCAAGGTCACGGTACTCGCCAGGGCACTGGCCTTGAGCATCAGGATCACTTCGTTGCTGTAGGCCGGCAGGCCGATGCGCGCGGCGCGGGGCAGCATGATGTAGAGCAGCGCCTTGGGCCGCGACATGCCCAGGGCCCGCGCGGCTTCGATCTCGCCACGGGGGATGGCCTGGATCGCGCCGCGCAGGATCTCGGCGATGTAGGCGGCGGTGTGCAGGGTCATGGTGGCCGTGGCGCACCAGAACGGATCCCGCAGGTACGGCCACATTGCACTGCTGCGCACGGCATCGAACTGCGCCAGGCCGTAGTAGACCAAAAACAGTTGCACCAGCAGCGGCGTGCCACGGAAAAAGAAGATGTAGGCGTAGGGAAACGCCCGCACGTACCACAGGCGCGAAGAGCGGGCAATGCCCAGTGGAATCGCCAGCAGCAGGCCGGCGATCACGGCGATGGCCACCAGTTCCAGGGTCAGTGTCGCGCCCTGGGCCAGCTTCGGCAGCCACTTGATGATGACGTCCCAGTTCATTGGGTGCTCCTGGTAAATCCACGGGCGGCGCGTCGTTCCAGCAGATGCATGCCGATCATGGCGAGCACTGTCAGGCCCAGATACATGAATGCTGCGACCATATAGAAGGTGAACGGTTGTTTGGACACGGTCACGCCGATTTGCGCATGGCGCATGATCTCTTCCAGGCCGATCACCGAGACCAGCGCGGTGTCCTTCATCAGGATCATGAACAGGTTGCCCAGGCCTGGCAGGGCGATGCGCCACATCTGCGGCATGATCAACCGGGTGAAGATCCGCCACTTCGACAGGCCCAGGGCTACGCCGGCCTCACGGTGGCCCTTGGGGATCGCCAGGATCGCGCCGCGAAACACTTCCGTGGCGTAGGCGCCAAAGCACAGGCCCAGGGCAATGACCCCGGCGGCAAAGGCGTCGAGGGCGAGGTCCGGTTTGCCGAAATACTCACCCAGGGCACGCATCAGGTTGACGGTGCCGAAATAGATCAACAGCACCCAGAGTAATTCCGGGATGCCGCGAACCAGTGTCGAATAGGTGCCACCCAGCCATTGCAGCGGCTTGTACGGCGAGGTCTTGGCCAAGGCGCCGAGCAGGCCGAGCCCCAGCCCCAGGCAGAGGGCTGTGAGCGCCAGTTTGACGGTCATCAGCGCGCCGGCGGCGAGCGCCGGGCCGAATCCGTAGAGATCGATCATCATGGGTAAGAGTTCATATCGCGGCAGGCTTTGCTAAGGGCCGGCGTTGCCAGGGAACAGCGCCGGCCAGGCACGTCAGTATCAATAGATGCTGAACGGGAAGTACTTGTCGTTGATCTTTTTATAGGTGCCGTCGGCAATGATTTCCTTGAGGGCGGCGTTCAGCTTGTTGCGCAGCTCGTCGTTACCCTTGCGCACCGCAATGGCGATCTTGTCGCCTTCCACCACCGGGTCGCCCTTGAATTCGTAAGCACGGCCAGCTTCGGTTTTCAGCCAGTCGTAGTTCACGTATTTGTCCGCCAGGATCGCGTCGACGCGACCGGAGGTCAGGTCCAGGTAGGCGTTTTCCTGGGTGTCGTAGAGCTTGGCGGTGATATCGCTGCCCAGTTCGTCTTCCAGCCAGGTACCGGCGAGGGTAGAGCGCTGTGCCCCGATGACCTTGCCTTTGAGAGACTCTTTATCGACTTTGAAATCGACGTTTTTCGGTGCGATGAATTGCAATTTGTTGGAGTAGTACGGGTCGGTGAAGTCCACGGCTTGCTTGCGCTCGTCGTTGACCGACAGCGAAGAAATCAGGAAGTCGAACTTCTGGGCCAACAGGGCGGGAATGATGCCGTCCCAGTCGGAAGTGACCACTTCGCACTCGACTTTCATCTTGGCGCACAGGGCATCGCCGATGTCTTTATCGAACCCCACGACCTGGCCGCTGGCGTCCTTGTTGTTGAACGGAGGATAGGCCGCTTCGATGCCCATCTTCAGTTTGTCGGCCGCCATGGCGCTGGCCGAAAAGACCAGGCTGGCCGCTGCGGCCAGGAGGAATTTCTTGTAGGTCTGCATGTGTACTGCTCCGTTAGCGGTTGCTGGACATGAATTGTTTGCAGCGCGCCGAAAGCGGGTTCTCGAAGACCTGCTGTGGCGATCCTTGCTCCTCGACCAGACCTTGATGAAGGAACACGACTTCGCTGGAAACCTGACGGGCGAACCCCATTTCATGGGTGACCAGCAGCATGGTGCGTCCTTCTTCGGCCAGGGCGCGGATCACACTAAGTACTTCCTGGACCATTTCCGGGTCAAGGGCGGAGGTGGGTTCGTCGAACAGAATCACCTTGGGCTGCATCGCCAGTGTGCGGGCGATGGCGGCGCGTTGTTGCTGGCCGCCGGACAGTTCGGCCGGGTAGGCGTGGCGCTTGTCGGCGATACCGACCTTGGCCAGCAGGGCTTCGGCCACTTCGACGGCTTCGGCCTTGCTCTGGCCAAGCACCCGGCGCGGCGCTTCGATGATGTTATCGAGCACGCTCATGTGCGGCCAAAGGTTGAAGTTCTGGAAGACAAAACCGATCTCGCTGCGCATGCGGTTGATCTGTTTGCCGTCGGCGGCCACCAGTTCACCGTTCTTTGCGGCCTTGAGCTTGAGTTCTTCGCCGGCCACCAGGATCTGGCCTTGGTTGGGGTTTTCCAGCAGGTTGATGCAGCGCAGGAATGTGGATTTGCCGGACCCGGAGGATCCGAGGATCGAGATCACATCGCCGTCGCGGGCGGTCAGCGAGACGCCTTTGAGCACCTCCAGCTGTCCGTAGCGTTTGTGCAGGTTGCGGATTTCAAGCGCGGGCGTGGCCTGGGCCATGTGCGGTCCTCATGGTATGTGCTCCCTTGCTGTTGGCTGCCTTCCTTGGCGAGGCGGCCAAGCTAGCATGCGTCCGAATGGCAGCCAACAGCGCTACGGGCGGTAAACCGGTGATGTGCGGCAGGTTGTCGCATCGGCGCAGCAGACTGTCGCGCCATCAACAACCTAACGGCCGTTTGATCCTGGGTTACCGGTGAAAAGTCCGGGGAGTCGCGTAAAAAAAGGCGCGATGGTGCCAGCTTTGGGCGGGGGTTGGAAGGGTTAAACGGATGAGCGTTGCCGCGATCAAAAGTCTGTTGGGTTATTCGGGCGCGTCCCACAGTATTTTGAGAACCTCTCTGAAGCTGACCCATGCAATTTTGAAATCCGCCTGAACTTCAGGGCTATGAAGCCAATGCTTCGCTGCTTCCTGATCGATATCGTCAGCCCAACTTCGGTAAGCGATCAGGGTATTTTCGACCAGGTTTTGGACTGCCATGGCCTCGTTTTCGGCATTTTGACTGTCCAGAAGCTCGGGCTGTTCATCCGTCATCGCAATGAGTAATCCGAGCATCCTGACCATCATGTCGATGCGCCCCGTCTTTTCTTCGGCGTCTTGCATCTCATAAAACAGTGACAGGAAATCTCCGGGGCGTTCTTTGAATTCGTCTTGCAGGGCATCCAGGAAATACGGATCGTCGTATTCGGGAAGATCAAACGTGACAGCAGCAGGCTTGGTACGGCTGACGCGTATTTGCTTGGCTTTTGCTTTTGCACGCTTGGCGCGTTTTTGTTGCTTGTTCGCGGAGGCCATGGGTGTGGTCCCGTTATTTGTAGTGGAAGTTAGATATTGGCATCGAGCATGAACTCGATCCATTGGAATCAGTTAAAAGCATAGGGCAATGAAGGGGCATGTAAATGGTATATGCCGGTTGTGCGATAGGTTCGTCCTAGTCAATAGTCCCAATCGATCTAAACCTTAACCCGCTACGGTGCTCCAAAAAGAACTCATGTGAGTTGTTTCCAGAACCTGGAGTCCTCGCCATGAAGCTCATTCATTATCTTATATTACCTTTCATCGCCATCAGCATCCTGCTGTTCCCCATCGCCCTCAACGCCACCAACCTCGCGCCCATAGACAACGCAGGCGTGCAGGTCCAACCCATGCAGCAGAACGGCATCACTTATCTGTCGGGCGGTATCGGTGAGGACGAAGCCCGGGCCATTGGGCAGGCCCAGGGCTACAACCTGCACATGACATTCGCGGTCGGCCCGGAAAACAAATACATCCCGGATGTGGAGGTCGTCATCCAGAACGCGTCGGGGCAAACGCTGCTGACGCTGACTGAGGCCGGACCGCTGGTTTATGTGCAACTGCCGCCGGGCAAGTACAGCGTGGTGACGACGCGCAAAGGTGAGGCGCGGCGCGACACTGCTGAGATAGGCAGCGGGGCCGCGCGCAACCTGGTGTTCCATTGGAACGGTGACGAATAACCGGCCGGCTTATTCGCTGGCGGGTTCTTCCATCGACTGGCGATACCGATCCAGCGCCTCGCTGAAGTCCTTGATGAACTCCGGTGTGCTGAGCCAGCGCTGGGCGGTCTCGCGGTCCATTTCATCGACCCACATGCGGTAGTCCACCAGCATGTCGGCGGCCAGGTTGGTCGCTGCCATGCTTTCGTTTTCGGCGTTTTTCAGGTCGAGCAGGCCTGGGCGTTCGATGATCATCTCGCTCAGGGACGCGAGCAGCGTGTCGAGCATTTCACTGCGGCTGATGGCCTCGGCTTCGCGCAGCTTGGCGAACAGTTCCAGCACGTAGACCGGTGGTTGGGCGGTGGCGTGGGCCGGGTCGCCATACATTGGGATCGATTTGCGCCCGGTCATGCGGATCTGCTTGGCTTTGTCTTTGGCGCGCTTGGCGCGTTTTTGCTGCTTGTTCAGTGAGGCCATTGGGCTTCGGTTTCCAATTCGTTAGGGGACGGTGCCTGGCTCAGTCGATTTTCGGCACGGTAAAGCGGAATTCGCTGCCCTGGCCTGGCTGGCTTTCGGCGTGCAGTTTACCGCCATGGGCCTGGACAATCCCCTTGGAAATGTACAACCCCAGCCCGGTGCCGTTCGGGTTGCCTTCCTTGGTCGTCCAGTAGCGCTCGAAAACATGAGGCAACTGCTCTGGCGCGATCCCTTCACCAGTGTCCCGAACGCTGAACACGATCTCATCGCCGACTGACATCGCACTGATGCCCACGGTGCCTTGTTGCGGTGTGAACTTGATGGCGTTGCCAATCAGGTTCGACAGCACTTGGAACAGCCGCTCGGGGTCGGCATTGATCCTCAGGTTGGGTTCGGCATGGAAGGAAATGTCGATGGCCTTGGCAGTGGCCAGCGGCGTCAGCAGCGAGCAGGCGTCTTCGAATATCTGGCTGACGTCCATCGGCTGGGGATTGATGGTGTAGCGTCCGGCATCGATGCGCGAGGTGTCGAGCAGGTCTTCCAGCAGCGCGTTCATGCGGCTGGTGGCCTGTTGCATGGTGTCGATGGCTGATGAGATTCGCTTGGAACTGTGGGAGCCGTCGGAGCTGAAGGCCTTTCGCATCATGCCGCAGAGCATGGAAATGACCGTCATCGGGCTGCGCAGGTCATGGGACACCACGGCCACCAGTTCATCGCGGGCCTGCACGGCCTGGCGCTCCTTGCGCACCTGTCGGGCCAGATCGTTTTCCAGGGCCGAGCGCCGCAGGTCGTTGGCGGCGAACAGATCGCCATGGGTCCATTTGGTGCTGATGCCGGCCATTTCGACTTTCCAGATCTCGAAAGACGTCCGGGGCCGCAGGCGCAGGCCGGTCTCGCTGTTTTCCAGGTCCAGGGGTTTTTGCGGGTCGCCGCTCCATTGGAGGGTTTGTTTCACCTCGGGACGGAACCACAGCACGCCGTTTTCCACTGGCTTGGGCAGGTGGATCGCCAGCACGCCGCTCGCCACGTCCTGATAAGCCTGGGCAGGCGCGAAGTCGCTGCTCAGGTTGTGGTGGGATAACACCGGTTTGCCGGTTTCCAGGATCCATTTGTGCAGCTCGCGGATCTGTTCCGGTTCCGGGCACTGGCCGTGGCGGTGCAGCTTGTTGTCTTCGAAAATCGCCACGCCGCTGGCGCCGGTCAGGTCCATGAGCCGTTGTGGCTCATGGGACAGGCCATCGAAGACGTTTTCGCTGGACTCCGCCATGACGGTGGCGAGGACCTGGAGGTCTTCCAGCTTGGCGTCCCGTTGCCGGTTCAGTTCCAGGGCCTGCATGGCGCTGATCTGCAACGACAGCACCTGGCCGATGGTCTGGCAGGCCATGCGCATCTCATGGGGGACCAGCAGCGGCTGGCGATTGCCGCAACTGATCAACCCCCACAGGCGTTCGCCTTCCATCAGCGAGATGCTCATGGAGGACAGCACGCCCATGTTTTTCATGTATTGGCGGTGGATCGGCGAGACGCTGCGCAGCGTGGCAAAACTCAGGTCCAGGGGCGCCTGGGCGTCGGGCCGCAGTTCCGGGACCAGCGGCACCGGCGCGTAGTCGGCGTTGGGGATGATCCGCAGCCAGTTGGTGCGATACAGCTCGCGGGCCTGTTCGGGAATATCCGAGGCCGGGAAAAACAGGCCCTTGTAGAGCTCCATCGACGGCGCGCTGGCCTCGGCGATCACCTGGCCGTGGCCTTCTTCCTCGAAGCGGTAGATCAGTACCCGGTCGTAACCGGTCATGGCCTGGATTTCCCGCACGCTGATTTCGTACAGGGCCTGGAGGGTTTTCGCACTTTGCAGGCGTTGCAGCATGCGGCCCAGGTTGGCCTCGCCGCTGACGCCTTCAGGGCGATAGTCGCTCAGGTGTTGCTCCAGCTCGACGATCAGGGCGCCCTGATGGCGATGCACCAAGGCGTCAAAGCGCTGCTGGTTCACGACAATGGCCACGGGCACGTTGTCGCTTTCCGGGGCGGCGCGACAGGCGACCAGGATCGCCTCGGCCTGTTCCAGCCCCAACAGTGCGTCCAGCGTCTGGCCCAACAGCCTGTGGGGATCCTGACCCATCAATTGCAAGGCGTTGGCGCTGACCTGACGGATCACGAAATCGGGTTCGGACAGCATCAACAGCACGCCATGAGGCTGGATGGCCCCGGGGAAGCGAATCGGTTCATCTGCGCAATTGGCCAGCAGCTCTTCGAAGGCTTCCTGGTTTTCCGGGGTCATAACAGTACCTTTTGGCTGTCCAGCCAGTGTTCGAAATGAGTGAACGTCGCCTTGGCGGCGCTTGTGACTTCGAGCGTCTGGGTCTCGCCAAGGTTCCTGTCGTCCAGGTACTGAAGGAAATCCTTCCAGCGTCGGCCAGTGAGTTCGCCATACACATTGAGAAAGGCAGCACCGCTGCAAGCATCGAGACCGAGCTGCTCGGCCACCCTGCGCCGCAGGATCTGCCCGCCGAGAGTCGCACCTTCCAACACATAGGAAACGCCGAGGGCGGCGGCCCGGGAGTCGATGCGCGGCAGCGCCTGGCAGGTGGGCAATGCCTCGATAGCGGTTTCATCCAGGCCCAGTGCCGTGAGGTCGGCCCGCAATACCGGAAGTTTGATGCGCAGGGACTGGTCCAACCCGGCCGGAATCAGTGCCAGCACATGTAGCCGTTGTTCCAGCGGTTGATAAAAACCGTAGTAGGCCGCCATCAGGCGTCGGTACAGATCCGGGTCCAACTGTGGCGAGAAAAACGGCAGGCGTTTTTCCAGGGCGACGTGCAGTTCAGCGGTTTCGGTCCGCAATGCCTGGATCAGAGAAGGGTGGGGCGCGGCCGGTGACATGCAGGATGAAGCTCGTTGACTGAAGCATTGCTGGAAAAAAAGCGCGCCAATCTTACATGGGTTTTTTGAGTGTGCGCTCATCAGGTTGGCCTTCACTTCTTCAAGTCGCGGTACCCGATTGCCGCCCCTCTTCAAGTCGCGCCTGTTCGCGATCCAGCTCGTACAAAGCACTTGAGCAGGTAGTTGTAGAAGACCAGGTCGATGTAGAAGTCTTTGCTTTCGGTGCTGATGCGCTGTTGGCGGGCGACAAAGGCGAAGCCTTTTCCCAGTTCCAGAAGGAAGCCTTGTAGCTGGTCGATCAGGGCTTGTTCGAGGTCGGTTTCCAGCGGCATGCCGGTATTGGGCAATCCTAGGAACTCAAGGACCACGGGATCCCTGACGATGTCCCTGGGACCGAAATCCAGCTTCTCAAGATTGGCGGCCGCTTCCTGCTCTACCGCAGGCCGGTCGTGGCTTGCCAGGAGACGTTCGTAATAGAACGTGCCGATCTGTCGTTCCAAGGCGCGGGTGGACCAGTTTTGAGTGACGGCTTCGTTCATGTACCAACGGCGTGCATTCGCATTTTCGACGCGTGGCAGCGTTCGATAGTGAGTCCAGCTCAATTCGTGACGCAGTGCGTCACAGATTGGAGACGCCTGATAAAAGAGGCGCATGTAGCGCAAATTTGAGAGGAAAAATAGCTGATTGACGCAGGACGGGTATGACGCCGTCCCATGTTGGTTGACCTTGGCTTGTAGGAACTATTCCCGCAGCCTGTCAGCCACCGCGAACCCCTTCGCCACAAAGCGCTTGGCGGGTGACAGTCAGACCTTGCCTTGCGCCAGTGCCTGGGATGCAGCCACATAATCGGCCTGGAATTGCTTGCTTTCTACCCAATCCAGCGCGGTCTGTTCATCCACACCGGTGGTCAAGCGGCGGTATTCGATCAATGCGGTAAAGATGAAGTCGGTCGCTTCTTCCTCACCTTCCTGCTCCAGCACCAGCTCCAGCAGTGGATGCCCCAGGAAGGCGATGCACATGGCCTGCTGGCTGATCTTTTCGGCAGCGCCCATGAGTTGGAACATCTCCGTCAGGTCCACGGTTTCCAGATCGATGCGCTCGTCGTTCGGGTCGAGGAAATCGTTCGGCGCAGCAGCACGCTTGGTACGGTTCTGCTTGGCTTTCGCCTTGGCGCGCTGGCTGCGCTTCTGCTGTTTGTTCGCCGATGACATAGTCGGATTCCTGATGGATAAGGCTATCTATCCTACAGCTTCAGCGGGAGTGCTTCGAATCTCAATCCACTACGAAGAGCGTAGCCCCCGATGAAGTGGAGGATCGATGGGGCTCGGCCTGGTCGGCTACCTGGTAGCTCATGCCGGGCTTGAGCAAAAATTGCCGGCCATCTTCAAGTTCAGTATTGAGCTCGCCCTTGAGGCAAAACAGGATGTGGCCCTTGGTGCACCAATGGTCGGCCAGGTACCCCGGCGTATATTCCACCATCCGCACGCGAATGTTCCCGAACTGTTGGGTGCGCCAATAAGCGATTCCGGTGATGCCTGTGTGCTCGGTGGGTTCGATGGTTGACCAATCGGTGGTGCCAAAGGGGATGCCGGTGATGTCCATGTCGACTCGCTTGCTAGAGGGGAGCGGACGAATGTAGCCGAGTCGATAAGGCGGAGGAAGAAAATCCCGGACAATAAAAAACCCCGATCAATTTCTTGATCGGGGTTTTCGGTATTTGGTGCCCAGAGACGGAATCGAACCGCCGACACGGGGATTTTCAATCCCCTGCTCTACCGACTGAGCTATCTGGGCAACGGGGCGCATTAAACGGGTTTTTCAGGGGGGCGTCAAGCAAGTTTTCAAAAAATATTTAACTATTACCGTCGCTTACGATCCGCCCCCGTACTGAACAGCTTATTCGGACGGCGGTACGTAGCCTTCGGCCTTGGCGTAATCTTCGCCGGAAAAGTACTTGTCCATCTCGCCCTGAAGGTATTTGCGATCTTCAGCGTTCATCATGTTCAGGCGTTTTTCATTGATCAGCAGGGTCTGGTGTTTCTGCCAGTCGGCCCAGGCCTTGGCCGAGACGTGGTCGTAGATGTCCTGGCCCTTGGCGCCCGGGAAGGGTGCACGTTCCAGGCCTTCCAGTTCTTCTTTGTACTTGCGGCACATGATGGTGCGGGTCATTGCAACTCTCCTGCGTTCATTACGGCAGCCGCGCGTTCGAGCAAGGTTTTGACCGGGGCGGCAAGGCCCAGGCGCGGCGGGGTGGCGAGGTTATACCAGAGCCAGTCGGCCTCGGCCACGTGATGGCCGGTTTCCCGGACCCGGACCAGCCAGGGTTCGATCGCCAACTGGAAGTGGCTGAAGGTGTGCACCAGGCTTGGCATTTCCTGTTGGCTGCCCAACTCCAGCGAGTGTTGCAGGGCCAGATGCTGCAGGTCGTCGAGGTCGTCAAGTTCCGGCAGGCTCCACAGACCGCCCCACAGCCCCGTGGAAGGGCGACGGTAAAGCAGGATCGCGCCTTCGTGGTTTGCCAGCATCGGCATCAAGGTGCGCTTCTTGGGCACTTCCTTGCGAGGCTTGGGAATCGGGTAGCGGGTTTCCAGGCCCAGCATGTGGGCCTCGCAGCCTTGCTTCAGCGGGCAGAGCAGGCAACTGGGCTTGCTACGGGTACAGAGCGTGGCGCCCAGGTCCATCATCGCCTGGGTGTAGGCGTTGACGCGGTCCTGTGGCGTGAAGCGCTCGGCGGTGGCCCACAGCTGTTTCGCAACCTTGGGTTCGCCTGGGTAGCCTTCCTGGGCGGTGAAGCGCGCCAGTACCCGCTTGACGTTGCCATCGAGAATCGGCGCCCGCAGGCCCATGCTGATGCTGGCAATGGCACCGGCGGTGGACAGGCCGATCCCCGGCAACTCGGTGAGTTTTTCCACGTCCTGGGGAAATTCGCCGCCGTACTGCTCGACGACGATTTTCGCGGTTTTCTGCAAGTTGCGCGCACGGGTGTAATAGCCCAGCCCGGTCCACAGGTGCAGCACTTCGTCCTCCGGCGCGGCGGCCAGGGCTTGAACGGTGGGCAGCGAGGCCATGAACCGGTCGAAGTAGTTGAGCACGGTACTGACCTGGGTCTGCTGCAACATGATTTCCGAGACCCACACCCGATAGGGCGAGATGGCTTGTTGCCAGGGCAAATCGTGGCGCCCGTGGCGGTCGAACCAGTCCAGTACGGCGGTGGAAAACTGCTCGGCTCTCATCGCTTGAACAGTCCCTTGAGTGCATCTTTGAGTTCGGGGCTGACCTTGTCGCCCAGCTTCTCATCGATCTTGTCGCCGAGACGGTCACCGGCCAGTTTCGCCGCGACCTTGCCCAGCCCGTCGTTGTCCAGGCGGCAGGCCTTTGCGCCCAGTTCCAGCGGGCCGCGGCAGCGCAATGGCCATTCGACGTCGACGTAGCGTTCGTTGACCTGGCAGGCCGGGTCGGGCATGTCGCTCTTGTCGCCTTCGACGATGACGCCGACGCGATAGTCCATGCCCAGTACCCGCAGGTCGATGTCGCCGTTGCCGTTGACGGTCATGCCGGGGATGCGGACTTTCAGGTCCGGGTTATTGGCAACGCCATTGTTGAAGGTGAGATTGCCGTTGAGTTGCTGGAACGGCGTGTCCTTGCCCCGGGGTTCGCCGCTGAGGGTCTTGCGATTGAGGGTGGCGATGCCTTTGCACAATTGCTGTTCGAGGTTGGCATTGAGCAGCACGCCATCGTTGATGACGAACCCGGCGGTGCCGTTGAGGCTGTCGATCAGGGCTTTCTGGCTATTGCCGCTGGCGGTGATCGCGCTGTTGACGGTGACCAGGCCTTTGACCGGCGGATTCTTGCCTTGGCTTTCGATGATCTTCTCGGCAGGGACCCGGTTGATGCGCGTTTGCAGGCTCAGTTGCGGCGTAGGCTGGCGCACGTCCAGGGTGCCCTTGGTTTCGAAGTTGCCGCTGTACAGGTCGCCTCGCAGATTCTCCAGGGTCAGCAGGCCGCCCAGGCCGATAGCCTTGAGCGCAGCGTTCTGGATCGGCAGTTTATCGAGAGTCAGTTGCCCGAAGGTCAGGTCGGCATCGAGGTCCAGCTTGCTCAGGCGTTCCACTGGAAACAGTCGATCGTTACTCCAGGCGCCCTGGGTCGGGGCGCTTGGCAGCGGTGTACTGCCGGCACCGACCATGGCGCTGGCTTCGGTGTTGCTGACTTCGGCCTCACGGGCTGCCTTGGAACTGTCGGCTTCGGCGGACTTCGGCGCCAGGTAACGGTCGACGTTGAACGTGTCGGCCTTGAGCTGCGCGCGCAGGGACTGCTTGGCAAAGTCCTCCACGGCGATGCGACCGCTGAAGTTGCTGTCGTCCACTTTCAGGTTGATGTCGTTGAACTCGACACTGGTTGGCGTACCGGCAATGCGGCTGGACAGCTCGACCTTGCTCAGGCTGCCTTCGGCCATGGCTGGGAATTTCTGGCCAACGCTGTCGACGAACTTCGCCAAGTCGAACTGGGCGATCGACACGCCGCCATTCAACTGCGGAGTCTTGTCGAGGTCATTGACCTTCAGTTCACCCAGGGCGCGCAGTTGATTGAGCGACAGTTTGATGCCGGTCCATTCGGCGACGTTTGCGGCTTTGTCCAGGAACAGTTGGCCTTGGGCGGAGAAGTTCAGGGTCTTGCCCTGCAAGGGGTCGCCAGTGGCTTCGCCGGACAGTTTCAGGTCTTCGAACTTGTAGCGCTTCAAGGCACGTTCGAAGCGCAGTTCACCCGTCACTTCGGTACGTACGCGTACGGCCGGCTGGTTGCTGGACAGGAATGCGGTCAAGGTGACCGGGATATTGGTGGAGTCATGGACCGGGCCGGTGCTCAGTTGGATGCTCTCCGCCGTGAACAGCTTGCCGGTCTGCTCGTCGGTGTATTCGACCCGGGCGTTGTTCACGGTCAGGCTATCGATATCCAGTCGGGTCGGCTGGGCAGGTTTTTCTGCCGGGGTGCTGACGGGTGGGGTCGGTTGTTCGGCCGGCACGTTCGCCGTCGACGCAGAGGTCGGCACCTTGCCGATGTCTTCCCAGTTGCCGTGCCCGTTCTTGTCACGGTTGAGCCGCAGGTTCAGGCCTTCGACCCGCACATCGCTCATTTGTACTTCCCGGCGCAGCAGCGGTATTACCCGGACCGAAAGGCCGAGCATCTGCAGGTCGGCGAAAGGCTGGGTCGGACTGGCCAAGGTAGCGACGCTGGCGTCGTGCAACTCAAGGCCCAGCCACGGAAACAGGCTCCAGCCGATGTCGCCATTGAGGGTCAGCTCGATGTGGGCCTTGTCGCGGGCTATCTGGCGGATCTCTTCTTTGTAGTCGTTGGGATCGAACAGGTGGGTCAGGGCAAAGCCCAGGGCCACGATGATCAGCAACAGCCCGAGAAGTACCAGACCCAGGATTTTGCCGAACGCTTTCATGGGCGAATCCTTGTAGGTTGAGTTCAAAATTTAGCCGGGAGTATAACGCTGTGGGTTGGTGGTGGTGCGTTGGGACCGCAAATCCACTGTGGGAGCGAGCTTGCTCGCGATAACGGTGTGACAGTCAATGAAGGTGTTGCGTGTACGACCGCCATCGCGAGCAAGCTCGCCCCACAGTGGTTTCTAATCCTGGGCCAGCATCAGTTCCAGCTTGGCCGCCAGCGCCTGGGCTTGCAGATGCCCGGCCGGGGCCAACAAGTGCAGCTCGGCACCGTTTAGCGCGGCCAGTCGCCGGGCTTCGCTCACCAACCGTTCAGCCACGCCACGGCGACGGGTAACGCTTCGTACGCACAGGTGGGACAAGCGCCAGGCGTTCTGGTGCCGTTGCAGACGTGCTGCACCAAGCAGTCGGTCATTGAAGCGTGCCGCGATCAGCGAGCCTTCCTCGAGGCATTGCGCGATCAATTGCGTGGCATCGCTAAACGGTTCGAACAGCCAGGCCGGGGCATCCCGGTAGATTTTCTGCAGATCCTGCTGGTCTTGGCAGGTGGCTTCGTTCAGGTGCTCGACGACGATGGGCATACGTATTCCTGAAAAATAAACGGTTCACGCCCTACAGAAAGTCAGTAATGGCGCGATAAGACAGATGAAACGAAAAAGGTGATATCACTTTGATTCTTCTGTAACGATCAAATGGTAACCTTTGCCTGTTCGCCCGTCTTTCTGCGACGTAATGTCGCACTAATATGGAGCTTTACCAGAAAATACAGTCATGCCTGCGTGCAATGAAGGCTGACGGTGATGCGTGACTGGCGAACCATTCTAATAACTGGGGGATACACAAATGAGCACGAGCATCACGGCCGGCGGCGTCGCCGACCAGCCTGCGTTCCTCTCCAAGGAACGCATCATCGCCAAGCCCGGTTTCAACCGGTGGCTGGTTCCACCGGCCGCACTGGCCATTCACCTCTGCATCGGCATGGCCTACGGCTTCTCGGTGTTCTGGTTGCCACTGTCCAAAGCCTTGGGTGTCACCAAGCCTGTGGCCTGTGCACCGGATATGAGCTTCATCTCGCAAGTCTTTTCGTCCCAATGTGACTGGCCGATCTCGATGCTCGGTTGGATCTACACCCTGTTCTTCATCTTCCTGGGTTGCTCGGCAGCCATCTGGGGCGGCTGGCTGGAACACGCCGGGCCGCGCAAGGCCGGCGTTGTATCGGCATTGTGCTGGTGCGGTGGCCTGCTGATTTCCGCGCTGGGTATCTATACCCACCAGATCTGGCTGATGTGGGTCGGTTCCGGAGTGATCGGTGGTATCGGCCTGGGGCTAGGCTATATCTCCCCGGTGTCGACCCTGATCAAGTGGTTCCCGGACAAGCGCGGCATGGCCACCGGCATGGCGATCATGGGTTTTGGCGGTGGTGCAATGGTCGGTGCTCCGCTGGCCGCAGCGCTGATGAGCCATTTCGCTTCGCCAACCGGCGTGGGCGTATGGCAGAGCTTCCTGGTCATGGCCGCGATCTACTTCGTGTTCATGATCGGTGGCGCCTTGTCGTACCGCGTTCCGCCAACCGGCTGGAAGCCTGAAGGCTGGACCCCGGCACCGAAGAAAGCCGCGAACGCGATGATCACCCATCGCCACGTTCACGTGAACGTTGCCTGGAAAACCCCGCAGTTCCGTCTGGTATGGCTGGTGCTGTGCCTGAACGTATCCGCCGGTATCGGCATTCTCGGCATGGCTTCGCCACTGTTGCAGGAAGTGTTCGGCGGCAAGTTGCTCGGCAATGACCTGCCTTTCGGTCAGTTGGACGCCGTGCAACTGGGCCAGATCGCGGCCATCGCCGCTGGTTTCACCGGTCTGCTGAGCCTGTTCAACATCGGCGGCCGGTTCTTCTGGGCATCCTTCTCGGATTACCTGGGTCGTAAAAACACCTATTTCGTGTTCTTCGCCCTGGGCTTTGCCCTGTACGCGCTGATCCCGAACCTGGGTCACCTGGGCAGCGTCGCGCTGTTCGTGGCGGCGTTCTGCATCATCCTGTCGATGTACGGCGGCGGTTTCGCCACTGTGCCGGCCTACCTGGCGGACCTGTTCGGTACGCAAATGGTCGGCGCGATCCACGGTCGTCTGCTGACTGCCTGGGCAGCGGCGGGCGTGCTGGGTCCGGTACTGGTGAACTACCTGCGTGAATATCAACTGAGCATCGGCGTTGAACGTGCCGCGGCCTATGACATCACCTTGTACATCCTCGCCGGCCTGCTGGTGCTGGGCTTCCTGTGCAACCTGCTGGTCCGTCCGGTCGCCGACAAGTACTTCATGACCGACGCCGAACTGGCCGCCGAACAGGCGCTGGGCCATGACAAAGGCGCCGACAGCACCACTTCGCTGGAGTGGAAAGCTGCGCCGGGCACCAAGCCCCTGGCGATCGCCGCCTGGCTGGTGGTGGGCATTCCATTGGCGTGGGGTGTGTGGGTGACCCTGCAGAAGACGGCGGTGTTGTTCCACTAAGACCGTTGCCCTGACCATCAGGTGAGGGCAAACCTTGTGGGAGCGAGCTTGTGTGGGAGCGAGCTTGCTCGCGATGAGGGCGTGTCAGTCGACATCATGGTCGGCTGACCCACTGCTATCGCGAGCAAGCTCGCTCCCACATTTGTTTTATGTGTGGTGAAAGCTTGTATGGACATGTCTATCGCCGACAACCCGTCAGGGATATCACCTCCCGTGTTTCTGTTTGCCGCTCGCGCCCCTATAATGGCTGCCTTTTTCGCCCAATGATTTTGCGGAGCTGGTGATGGCCGAACGTAAGGCGTCTGTCGAGCGCGACACTCTGGAAACCCAGATCAAAGCCTCGATCAACCTGGATGGCACCGGAAAGGCCCGGTTTGATATCGGCGTGCCTTTTCTTGAGCACATGCTGGACCAGATCGCCCGTCACGGGCTGATCGACCTGGACATCGTCAGCAAGGGCGACCTGCATATCGACGACCACCACACGGTGGAAGATGTCGGTATCACCTTGGGCCAGGCCTTTACCAAAGCCATCGGCGACAAGAAGGGCATCCGTCGCTACGGCCATGCCTACGTGCCGCTTGATGAAGCGCTGTCGCGCGTGGTCATCGACTTCTCCGGCCGTCCGGGCCTGCAGATGCATGTGCCGTACACCCGTGCCACCGTCGGCGGCTTCGACGTTGACCTGTTCCAGGAATTTTTCCAGGGCTTCGTCAACCACGCCAACGTGACCCTGCACATCGACAACCTGCGCGGGCACAACACCCACCACCAGATCGAAACCGTGTTCAAGGCTTTCGGCCGCGCGCTGCGCATGGCCGTCGAGCTCGATGACCGCATGGCCGGCCAGATGCCTTCCACCAAGGGCGTCCTGTAATGCAGACGGTCGCGGTTATCGACTATGGCATGGGCAACCTGCACTCGGTGGCCAAGGCCCTCGAGCACGTGGGCGCCGGCAAGGTGCTGATCACCAGCGATGCCGACGTGATTCGCGAAGCCGACCGGGTGGTGTTTCCCGGCGTCGGTGCGATTCGCGATTGCATGGCCGAGATTCGTCGCCTGGGCTTCGACAAGCTGGTGCACGAAGTCAGCCAGGACCGTCCGTTCCTGGGCATCTGCGTGGGCATGCAAGCCTTGCTCGAGCACAGCGAAGAGAACGACGGCGTCGATTGCATTGCCATGTTTCCAGGCCAGGTGAAGTTTTTCGGCAAGGGCCTGCATGAAGACGGCGAGCACCTGAAAGTCCCGCACATGGGCTGGAACGAAGTGAAGCAGACGGTGGATCACCCGCTGTGGCACAACATCCCGGACCTGGCGCGCTTCTACTTCGTGCACAGTTACTACATCGCCGCCGGCAATGCGCGGCAGGTGGTGGGCAGCGGTCACTATGGCGTCGATTTCGCCGCGGCCCTGGCCGATGGCTCGCGCTTCGCCGTGCAGTTCCACCCCGAGAAGAGCCATACCCATGGCCTGCAACTGTTGCAGAACTTCGCAGCGTGGGACGGGCGCTGGTAATGGCCCGCAAGAAACCGCCGATCCTCACCCTCACGTCCGAGCAGGAGAGTGAAGCGAACCGCAAGATCCAGCGGTTCATGGAGGACCGTTTCGAGCTGGACCTGGGCTCGTTCGAAGCGGCGGAAATTCTTGACCTGTTTACCCGCGAAATTGCTCCGCATTATTACAACAGGGCGATTTTCGATGTGCAGACGCACCTTAAAGAAAGGTTCGAAAGCATTGAAAGCGACTTGTGGGCGCTCGAGAAAAACTGATTTTCGAGCCAAGCTGAATATTCGTATTTGAAGGTTTGCCAGATGCTGATTATCCCCGCTATCGATCTCAAGGACGGCGCTTGCGTACGTCTGCGTCAGGGCCGCATGGAAGACTCCACGGTGTTTTCCGATGACCCGGTGAGCATGGCCGCCAAGTGGGTGGAGGGCGGCTGCCGTCGCCTGCATCTGGTCGACCTGAACGGCGCCTTCGAAGGACAACCGGTCAATGGCGAAGTGGTCACGGCCATTGCCAAGCGCTACCCGAACCTGCCGATCCAGATCGGCGGCGGCATTCGTTCGCTGGAAACCATCGAGCACTACGTCAAGGCTGGCGTGAGCTACGTGATCATCGGCACCAAAGCCGTGAAGGAGCCCGAGTTCGTTGCCGAAGCCTGCCGCGCTTTCCCGGGCAAGGTCATCGTTGGCCTGGACGCAAAAGACGGTTTCGTCGCCACTGACGGTTGGGCTGAAGTCAGCACCGTACAGGTGATCGACCTGGCCAAGCGTTTCGAAGCCGACGGTGTGTCTGCCATCGTCTACACCGACATCGCCAAAGACGGCATGATGCAGGGCTGCAACGTTCCGTTCACCGCCGCCCTGGCCGCCGCGACGAAGATCCCGGTCATCGCTTCCGGTGGCATCCATAACCTGGGTGACATCAAGGCACTGCTCGACGCCAAGGCGCCGGGCATCATCGGTGCGATCACCGGTCGCGCGATCTACGAAGGCACCCTGGACGTCGCCGAGGC
Organism: Pseudomonas sp. A-RE-22; assembly: GCF_019956035.1. NCBI lineage: Bacteria > Pseudomonadati > Pseudomonadota > Gammaproteobacteria > Pseudomonadales > Pseudomonadaceae > Pseudomonas > Pseudomonas sp. A-RE-22. The sequence continues at coordinate 292,895 of NZ_JAHBCZ010000011.1, read as the reverse complement.
CCAGGCCTTCTGCGATACCTATAAAGGCTGAGGACTCACCATGGCGCTGGCCAAACGCATCATCCCTTGCCTGGACGTGGACAACGGCCGGGTGGTCAAGGGCGTCAAGTTCGAGAACATCCGTGATGCCGGCGACCCGGTGGAAATCGCCCGTCGCTACGACGAACAGGGTGCGGACGAGATCACCTTCCTCGACATCACGGCCAGCGTCGATGGCCGTGATACCACGCTCCATACCGTCGAGCGCATGGCCAGCCAGGTATTCATCCCGCTGACCGTGGGCGGTGGCGTGCGCACCGTGCAGGACATCCGCAACCTGCTCAATGCCGGTGCCGACAAGGTGTCGATCAACACTGCGGCGGTGTTCAACCCGGAATTCGTCGGTGAAGCGGCCCAGCACTTCGGTTCGCAGTGCATCGTCGTGGCCATCGACGCGAAGAAGGTCTCCGGCCCGGGCGAAACCCCGCGCTGGGAAATCTTCACCCACGGCGGCCGCAAACCCACGGGCCTCGATGCCGTGGAGTGGGCGAAGAAGATGGAAGGCCTGGGTGCCGGTGAAATCCTGCTGACCAGCATGGACCAGGACGGCATGAAAAACGGCTTCGACCTCGGTGTCACCCGCGCCATCAGCGATGCCCTGGGCATCCCGGTGATCGCTTCCGGCGGCGTCGGCAATCTGCAACACCTGGCCGACGGCATCCTGGAAGGTCATGCCAGCGCGGTGCTGGCGGCGAGCATTTTCCACTTTGGCGAGTACACCGTGCCGGAAGCCAAGGCCTACATGGCGCATCGCGGTATCTGCATTCGCTGATCGCTGGACACCATGGCGGGCCCAAGGCACTCTTGGGCACACCATGGATTGCGGTAGCCCGACATGCTCAAACGCCTCGTTCTTGCCTTTGCCGGTGTCACGCTGCTGCTCGCAGGTACCGTCCGCGCCGCTGATACATCGCTGGTGTTGCTGACGGAAAACTTCCCCCCGTACAACATGGCCAAGAACGGCAAGAACTTCGCTCAGGACGAGAACATCCATGGCATTGCCGTGGACATCGTCCGCGAAGTCTTCAAGCGTGCCGATATTTCCTACAGCCTGACACTGCGTTTCCCCTGGGAGCGGATCTACAAACTCGCCTTGGAAAACCCAGGCTACGGTGTGTTTGTCATGGCGCGGTTGCCGGAGCGTGAAAGGCTTTTCAAATGGGTTGGCCCCATCGGTCCGGATGATTGGATCATGCTCGCCAAGGCCGACAGCAAGATCGCCCTAGGTTCGCTGGAGCAGGCGCGCCAATACAAGGTCGGGGCCTACAAGGGCGACGCGATTGCCGAGACATTGGCCAAGCAAGGGCTGAACCCGATTGTCGTGTTGCGCGATCAGGACAACGCCAAAAAACTGGTCAACGGCCAGATCGATCTGTGGGCCACCGGCGATCCTGCCGGGCGTTACCTGGCGCGTCAGGAGGGGGTGACCGATCTCAAGACCGTGCTGCGCTTCAACAGTGCCGAGTTGTACCTGGCCTTGAACAAGGACGTGCCTGACGACGTGGTTGCCCGGCTTCAAAAGGCCCTGGATGAATTGCGCAAGGAAGGTGAAGTGGACGCGATCATGGCGCGGTATCTCTGAAGGTTGCGCCAGCCGGGTCGCCGCTACCGATAAACCCCATCCTTCCCATGCCCGACCATCGCCCGATTGCTGCGCAGGCTGATCATCGACTTGATGTCGATCCATTCGACGCCCTGGGCCTTGAGCTTGGGTAGTTCGCGTTCGAGCACGGCCAGGGTCTGTGGGTAGGGGTGGCCGATCATTACGGCCGAGCCTTGCCGGCGGGCCAGGTCGATAGCGGTCTGGAGCTGGCGGGCGATGGCCGTTTCGGTGCGCTCGTCGTCCAGGAACACGTCCCGCGACACGCTGGCGAGGCCGATCTTCTGCGCCTCGGCGGCGGCGACGGTCTGGGCGCTGGTGCGGCTGTCGACGAAAAACTTGTGTCGCTGCTGCAAGTTCGCCATCAGCCAAGCCATGGCCTGGGGTTGGGCGGTCATGCGGCTGCCCATGTGGTTGTTGATCCCGCTGGTATAAGGCACGGCAGCGAACGCGGCGTCGAGGCGCTTGCCCAGTTCTTCGATGGGCAGCTCCGGATGCCAGGCGAACGGCCCGGTGGCCGGGTCCATGGGCATGTGCAGCATGACCAGTTTGCCGGCACGATGGGCTTCGCGGGCGAATTCGGCGGCGTGGGGCGTGTCAGGCATGATCGCGGTGGTGACCGGGCCGGGGAGGGCCAGTACCCGGCGATCCCGGGGCAGGTTTTGCCCCAGGTCGTCGATGATCAGGCTCAGGTAGGCCTTGTGCGGTGGAGCGGGTGAAGCGGCGGGCGCAGCAAAGGCAGTGCCCGCCAGGCAGCACAACAGGCCGAGGATGAAGCGCCGGCCCATCTCAGCGGCCGGAAGTGATGTTCAACCCTTTGAGCAGGCTCAGGGCCTGGGCCAACTGGTAGTCGTCATCCTGTGGCATTGGCTTGGCCTTGCCACCGGAACCGGTCGGTTTGTCGGCGCCACCGTTGCCATTGCCCAGGTGACCTTGCAGGTCGGCTTCCTTGAAGTATTCGCCGTCCTGTTCGTTGGTGATCTTGGCCTTGCGCACCTCGATGTCCGGGACGATGCCCTGGGCCTGGATGGAGCGACCGTTGGGCGTGAAGTACAGCGCGGTGGTGATCTTCAGGGCGCGGTCGTTGTTCAGTGGCAATACGGTTTGCACCGAGCCTTTGCCGAAACTGGTGGTGCCCATGACCACGCCACGCTTCTGGTCCTGCAGGGCGCCGGCGACGATTTCCGATGCCGAGGCGCTGCCACCGTTGATCAGCACCACCAATGGCACGGCTTCGCTCAGGTCGTTGCCGGTGGCCGAGAAGCGCAGCTCGGAATTGGCGATGCGGCCCTTGGTGTAGACGATCAGGCCCTTGGTGATGAAGTGATCCACCACTTCCACCGCCGATTGCAGCACGCCGCCGGGGTTGTTGCGCAGGTCCAGGACCAGGCCGTTGAGCTTCTTGCCGTTGTCCTTGCGCATCTTGGCCAGGGCCTTGGCGACTTCTTCGCCGGTCTTGACCTGGAATTGGGTGATGCGGATGTAACCGTAGCCCGACTCCAGCAGCTGGCTCTTCACACTCTTGACCTGGATGACCGCCCGCGTGAGGGTCACGTCGAACGGCGTGCCACCGTCGCGCACCAGGGTCAGGGTGATCTTCTGGCCGATCTTGCCGCGCATCTTGTCCACGGCTTCGGTCATGCTCTGGCCGCGCGTCGGCTGGCCGTTGATCTTGACGATGAAGTCACCGGCCTGGATGCCGGCCTTGGAAGCAGGCGTGTCGTCGATCGGCGAAACCACTTTGACGAAACCGTCCTCGCTGCCGACCTCGATGCCCAGGCCGCCGAATTCGCCGCTGGTGCTTTCCTGCAGCTCGGCAAAATCCTCCGGCCCCAGGTAGGCCGAATGCGGATCAAGGTTGCTGAGCATGCCTTTGATGGCGTTCTCCAGCAGTACTTTGTCGTCCACCGGTTCGACATAGGCGGCCTTGATCCGGTCCATGACCTCGGCAAAGGTGCGCAGTTCGTCCAGCGGCAGCGGGGCCTTGGTGGTCGCGGCTGTGGCGGCGGGTGCCGACGGGGCCGGTTCGGCGGCGAAAGCCAGGGGCGCACCGATCACCAGGGCGATCGTCAGGGCCAGCGAGGTAAGGCGGGACAAATGCAGCATGTCGAACGAACTCCTTAATAGGATGGGCGCGCTTATCCTTGCGCACGACACCATTGGGCCGGGTCACTGGGGCGACCCTGCTGACGAATAGCGAAATACAGTGCTGGCGTATCCTGCCCGCCACTGTTGCCGACCGTGGAGATGGACTCACCGGCCTTGACCACATCCCCCGCGGACTTGAGCAGCGTCTGGTTGTGGCCGTACAGGCTCAAATAACCGTTGCCGTGATCCAGGATCACCAGCAGGCCGGCGCCGCGCAGCCAGTCGGCGAAGACCACGCGCCCGCCATGCACGGCATGCACCTGGCTGCCGGCGGAGGCGCTGATCATCACGCCGTCCCACTTGGTGCGGGTGTCGTCGCCGCGGGTTTCACCGAAGCGCGCAAGCAGTCGACCATTGACCGGCCATGGAAGTTTGCCCCGCGCCGACGCAAAAGCGCCGCCGAAGGTTTCGCCATCACTGGAAACCAGCGCGCCGGGGCTTGATTTCACCGGCTTGCGCGGCGCGTCGCCGGCATCTGCGTCGGCCTGGGCTTCACGCAAACGCTTTTTTTCGGCTTCCTGCTGGGCGATCAGCGCTTTCTGGCGCGCTTCTTCTGCCTCTCGAGCCTGGCGGGCCAGGGTTTCTTCGATGGTTTTCAACACATTGGCAAGTTCGGCCTGGTCCTGCTCGCGGGCCTTGAGCTTGCTGTCGCGAGCCTTCACGTCGTCATTGAGCTTGGCCAGGGCCACCTGGCGTTCCTTGCGAACCTTCTCGAGTTCTTCGCGCTGGGTGTCGAGGCTGCTTTTCTGCGCCAGCAACTGGGCTTGCTGCAGTTCGATGTCTTTTTCGACATTGGCCAGTTGGCGCAGGGTTTCGTTGAAGTTCTTGAGCTGTTCCAGGCGGGCCTGGCTCAGGTAATCGTAATAAGTCAGGGTGCGGGCGAATTTCTCGGGATTCTGCTGGTTGAGCAGCAGCTTGAGGTATTCCTGGCGACCGTTCTGGTAGGCGGCCCGGGCCTGGATGGCGATCAGCTTTTGCTGTTCAGTGCGCGCGCTCTGGAGTTTTTTTTTCTCTCCATCGAGTCGTTGCAGCTCGGATTCGCTTTTCTTCAGCTCTTTTTGCAGGGCGTCGACCTGTTTCTCCAGATTGCCCATCTCGGTCTCGGTGCCGCGCAGGTCTTTCTGCACGCTGGATTTCTCTTCCTGCAACTTGCCCAGCAGTTTTTTCAGCTCGGCAATGTCCTGGCGCGTGGCTTCCAACTGTTGTTGGGTTTGCGCGCGCTCGTCGGCAAAGGCCGGTTGGAGCAGGCAAGTCAGAGCGAGGGCTATCAGGACGCGAAGCATAGAGGCGGGCGACACCAGGGAAAGGGACGGCCTAGTATGCCCGCCCCACGCTGCAAAAAAAACGCCCATTTGGGGCTGTGTGATAACTGGAGCGGTGCAGGGCACTTATTTCCCGCCAAACCCCTGTGTGAGCAAAGCCTGCTCGCGATGACGTCAGCACATCCAGCGAAAATGTAGATTGTCAGATTGCTATCGCGAGCAAGCTTTGCTCCCACAGGGTTTGCGGTGATTGATGGATCAATCAGACCAGGATCGACGTCCCGGTCATCTCCGCCGGCTTCTCCATGCCCAGCAACATCAGCATGGTCGGTGCCACGTCAGCCAGCACGCCACCGTCACGGACCTTGAAGTTGCGCTTGCCGACATAGATGAACGGCACCGGCTCGGTAGTGTGGGCGGTGTGGGCCTGGCCGGTGGATTCGTCGGACATCTGCTCGACGTTGCCGTGGTCGGCCGTGATCAGTGCTTCGCCGCCGACCTTTTCCAGGGCCTCGACGATGCGGCCAACGCAGGTGTCCAGGCACTCCACGGCCTTGACCGCCGCCTCGAACACGCCGCTGTGGCCCACCATGTCACCGTTGGCGTAGTTGACCACGATCACGTCGTAACGCTGGTTTTCAATGGCCTCGACGATGCGGTCGGTCACTTCCGGCGCGCTCATCTCCGGTTGCAGGTCGTAGGTGGCGACTTTGGGCGAGGGGATCAGGATGCGTTCTTCGCCCGGGAAGGGTTCTTCACGGCCGCCGGAGAAAAAGAACGTCACGTGGGCGTACTTTTCGGTCTCGGCGATGCGCAGTTGGGTCTTGCCATTCTTCGCCAGGTAGTCGCCCAGCACGTTTTCCAGGCTGCCGGCGGCGAAGGCCGATGGCGCGGGGATGCTGGCGGCGTATTGGGTCAGCATCACGAAGCCGGCCAGTTTCGGCTGGCGAGCGCGTTCGAATTCCTTGAAGTCGTCTTCGACAAACACGCGGGTCAGTTCGCGAGCGCGGTCGGCGCGGAAGTTCATGAACACCACGGCATCGCCGTCCTCGACCTTGACCGGTTCGCCGATGGTGGTGGCCTTGACGAATTCGTCGCTTTCACCACGCTCGTAGGCGGCTTGCAGGCCTTCCTGGGCGGTGGCGGCATTGAATTCGGCGCTGCCGTCGACGATCAGGTTGTAGGCCTGGGACACGCGGTCCCAGCGGTTGTCACGGTCCATGGCGTAATAGCGGCCGATGAGGCTGGCGATGCGCCCCTTGCCGAGTGCCTGGAATGCTGCGTCCAGGAGTTCGATCGACGACGTGGCACTTTTCGGTGGCGTGTCGCGGCCATCGAGGAACGCGTGCAGGTAGATCTGCTCGGCGCCGCGCTTGAAGGCCAGTTCGGCCATGGCGATCAGGTGGTCCTGGTGGCTGTGCACGCCACCGTCGGACAGCAGGCCCATGAAGTGCACGGCCTTGCCGGCGGCCACGGCTTTATCCACGGCGGCGCAGATGGTCGGGTTTTCGAAGAACTCACCGTCGCGGATCGATTTGGTCACGCGGGTGAAGTCCTGATACACCACGCGGCCTGCGCCGAGGTTCATGTGGCCGACTTCGGAGTTGCCCATCTGCCCGTCCGGCAGGCCGACGTCCATGCCGCTGCCGGAGATCAGGCCGTTGGGCACGGTGGCCCACAAACGGTCCAGCACAGGCTTGTTGGCCGAATACACGGCGTTGGATTCGTGGCTTTCACTGTGACCGAAGCCGTCGAGAATCATCAGGACCAAAGGTTTAGGCGTGGTAGTCATGGAATCCACTCGTGGCGGGTTAAAAGAAGACGATGGAAAAGGGACGGGCAGTTTAAAGGTAAGTTCCGACGGCGTCACCGCCGGGCGGGGTTTGGCCGGCCTTGTGTGCTGTGTATACTGGCCGACATTTTAACGCCCTGGAACCTCCTTCGATGGTTGCTCACCTGATTGAATTTGCCACTAACCACTACATTCTCGTCGGTATCTTCGTCGTACTGCTGGCGTTGCTGGTAGCCCATACGATGCAGGGTGGCGGTCGCAGCCTCAGTACCGCCGAGCTGACGGCGCTGGTCAACAAGGATGCCGGCGTGGTGGTGGACATCCGCCCGAGCAAGGATTACGCCGCCGGCCACATTGTCGGGGCGGTGAATATTCCCCAGGACAAACTGATCGCCCGCATCGGCGAGCTGGAAAAACACAAGGCCAAGACACTGATCCTGGTAGATGCCCAAGGCCAGCACGCCGGCACCCACGCCCGCGAGCTGATGAAATCCGGTTTCACCGCCGCCAAGCTGTCCGGCGGTGTTGCGAGCTGGAAAGCCGACAATCTGCCCCTGGTGAAGTGAAATGTCCCACGTCGTTGTCTATTCCAGCGATTACTGCCCCTATTGTTCCCGAGCCAAGTTCCTGCTCCAGAACAAAGGCGTGGCCTTCGAAGAGATCAAGGTCGACGGCAAGCCGCAACTGCGCGCCCAAATGGCCCAGAAGGCCGGGCGCACGTCCGTGCCGCAGATCTGGATCGGCAGCACCCACGTGGGCGGTTGCGATGATCTGTTCGCCCTGGAGCGCGCCGGCAAGCTCGACGCACTGCTCAAGGCCTGAATTTCCCACTGACAAGAACCTGAAAGTAAGAAGGATCTGCGATGACTGACCAACAGAACACAGCTGCCAGCGAAGAAGAAACCGCACCGCAATTCTCCTTGCAGCGCATTTATGTACGTGACCTGTCCTTCGAGGCCCCGAAAAGCCCGGCGATCTTTCGCCAGCAGTGGGAGCCGAGCGTAGGCCTGGACCTGAACACTCGCCAGAAAGCCCTGGAAGACGACTTCCACGAAGTGGTGCTGACCCTGTCGGTTACCGTGAAAAACGGTGACGAAGTGGCGTTCATCGCCGAAGTGCAACAGGCCGGGATCTTCCTGATCAGGAACCTGGATGCCGCTTCGATGAGCCACACCCTCGGTGCGTTCTGCCCGAATATCCTGTTCCCTTACGCCCGCGAAACCCTGGACAGCCTGGTGACCCGCGGTTCGTTCCCGGCCCTGATGCTGGCCCCGGTGAACTTCGATGCCCTGTATGCGCAAGAACTGCAGCGCATGCAGCAAGAAGGCGGCGCGACCGTTCAGTAAGCGGCGTCGCTTCTGTTCGCAAGGCACAAAACTTGTGGGAGCGAGCCCTGTGGGAGCCGAGCTTGCTCGCGATGAACGATGACGCGGTTTTGCAGTTGAACCGTGTCGACCTCATCGCGAGCAAGCTCGGCTCCCACAGGCTCGCTCCCACAGGTGTTTCTGGCTGACAGGCAGGGCTCAGGCGAAGCCGTTCTGCCGCCACGCCTCATAAACCGCCACCGCCACGGTATTGGACAGGTTCAGGCTGCGGCAGCCTTCGCGCATCGGCAGGCGCAGGCGCTGGTCGGCGGGCAGGGCGTCCAGCACCTCGGCCGGCAGGCCACGGCTTTCCGGGCCGAACAGGAACGCATCACCGGCGACGAAGCTGGCGTCATGGAACGGCCGCGAACCCTTGGTGGTAAAGGCGAACAGGCGCGGATGCCCGAGGCTTTCCAGACAGCTGGCAAGGTCGGCGTGACGCTGCAAGGTGGCATACTCGTGATAGTCGAGACCGGCACGGCGCAGGCGCTTGTCGTCCATGTCGAAGCCCAGCGGTTCGATCAAATGCAGGTGGCAGCCGCTGTTGGCGCACAACCTGATGACATTGCCGGTATTCGGCGGAATTTCCGGTTGAAAAAGGATGACGTGAAACATGCACGGCTCCGCAGATGAAGATGAGCGGCATTCTACGCTGCAAACCGACCGACGTTCGAAGCTAATGCCTCGGGTGATGGGCTCGTTGGCGATCTTCGGCATGATGGTCGGATTGATGATCGGACGCCTGACCACGCCCGAACCGAGCGTGCTTCAGCAGGTCGAGGTGATTGACGGTGGGGTGGTGGCCTGGTTCAACACCGAACCCAAGCTGCACGGGGAAGTCATCGACGGCTCGGTGGCGCTGTTGTTCGAAGCGCAAGGGCGATCGCAGAACGGCCAGTTAAAGCTCAACGGCAAGGACGTGAACTGGCGGGTGCGGTTGAGTGACAAGGGGTTGTTGCTGACGCTGGTGGCGGCGCGTCCGTTGCGCGGGGCGTGGACCTCCAGCGAGGTCGATGACCGCTGGCGGCTGGAGGTCCGTCTCCAGGAGCAATAAAAGAGGGAATCCCCGGCCTGCCTGTACCAAGGTCCCCAAAACGGGAGGGCTTACCGCGAAGGTCCAGCCCTGGTGTAAAGAAGGGAAACCTTGACCTGCCTGTATCAAGGCCCCCAAAACAGTGGGCTCGATGAGCCCGGTATAAAAGAGGGGAATCCCCGGCCTGCCTGTACCAAGGTCCCCGAAACTGGGTAGTGATTGAGTTATTGCAGGGGGCGTGCCAGTTTTGAATGGCTTGTCACAAAAACACTGCTGGCGATGCTGAAAGCCCCGTATTCCGGGGCTTTTGTTTTTGTTTGTGCGGTTTTTTTCGAACTGGATCGATTGGTTTTGGCTCGTTGTGCATGCGCAATTGCGGTTCGCAGTGCATTGATGCGGTGCACACAGTCCTTTAAACAGCATCGTCGGATCGCCGCCCGGAGCAAGCTCGCTCCCACAGGGGATCTGCGGTGAACACAAATTTTGTGCCTGATGCAGAACCATTGTGGGAGCGAGCTTGCTCGCGATTGGCCTTCAAGATCAGCGAAGGGTTAAAGCCCGATCAGCCCTCATCCCCGTCATCATCATCCCCACCGTCGACCTTCATCCCCAATTCCTTGATCTTGCGGGTCAAGGTATTGCGGCCCCAACCCAGCAGCACCGCGGCGTCGCGGCGGCGGCCGGCGGTGTGCTTGAGGGCGGTTTCGATCATGATTCGCTCGAAACTCGGCACGGCGCTGTCCAGCAGGCTCGACTGGCCACGGGACAGGGCCTGGTCGGCCCACTGGCGCAGGGCTTGCTCCCAGTTGGTCACCGGGGCCGAATCCTGCGGCAGGCTCAACAGCTCTGGTGGCAGGTCGCTGATGTGCACTTCGCGACCTGAAGCCATTACCGTGATCCAGCGGCAGGTGTTCTCCAGCTGACGCACGTTGCCCGGCCACGGCAGGTTCTTGAGGTATTCCTCGGTTTCGCTCTTGAGCAGCTTGGGCTCGACCGCCAGTTCCTGGGCCGCGCGGCTGAGGAAGTGCCTGGCCAGGGTCGGGATGTCTTCGCGACGGTCCGCCAGGCGCGGGATATGAATGCGGATCACGTTCAGGCGGTGGAACAAGTCCTCACGGAATTTGCCGGCGTGAACCAGGGTTTCCAGGTTCTGGTGGGTCGCGGCGATGATGCGCACGTCCACCTTGACCGGCGTATGCCCGCCCACCCGATAGAACTCGCCGTCGGCCAGTACGCGCAGCAAGCGCGTCTGGGTGTCCGCCGGCATGTCGCCGATTTCATCGAGGAACAACGTGCCGCCGTCGGCTTGCTCGAAGCGCCCGCGCCGCAGGTTGGCCGCGCCGGTGAACGCACCTTTTTCGTGGCCGAACAGCTCGGACTCCATCAGGTCCTTGGGAATCGCGGCCATGTTCAGCGCGATGAACGGCGATGCCGCCCGTGGACTGTGACGGTGCAGGGCGTGGGCCACCAATTCTTTACCGGTGCCCGACTCGCCGTTGATCAGCACGGTGATGTTGGAGTGGCTCAGGCGCCCGATGGCGCGAAACACTTCCTGCATCGCCGGCGCTTCACCGATGATTTCCGGGGTGCGGGCCAGGGCTGGCACCTCCTCCATGCCCTGTTGTTCCTGGGCATGTTGATTGGCGCGCTTGACCAGCGACACTGCTTCATCGACGTCGAATGGCTTGGGCAGGTATTCGAAAGCGCCGCCCTGGTAGGACGCCACGGCGCTGTCCAGGTCGGAATGGGCGGTCATGATGATCACCGGCAGCCGTGGATGCTGTTCGCGAATCCGCGCCAGCAGGTCCAGGCCGCTGGCGCCAGGCATGCGGATGTCGGAGATGATGACGTCCGGTTGCTGACGCGCCAGGCGACTCATTACTCCATCGGCGCTGTCGAAGCTCTGGGTGGTCATGCCTTCCTGTTGCAAGGCTTTTTCCAGGACCCAACGGATAGAACGGTCGTCATCGACGATCCACACGGTTTCACTACGGCTCATGTCGATGTGGCTCCTTGTTCCAGTGGCAGGAAGATCGAGAAGGTGGTGTGGCCGGGGTGGCTTTCACACTCGATCAAGCCCTGATGCTGACTGATGATGTTCTGGGTAATGGCCAGGCCCAGCCCGGTACCGTCCGGACGGCCGCTGACCATGGGAAAAAAGATGGTTTCCTGCAGCTCGGCAGGGATGCCCGGGCCGTTGTCGATGATTTCGATCTTGGTCACCAGGCGATGGCGCACATGGCCGATGGTGAACTGGCGCATGGCGCGGGTACGCAGGCTGATGCGCCCCAGGCGTAGCTCGTTCTGGCTGCTGATGGCTTGCATCGCGTTGCGCACAATGTTCAGCACGGCCTGGATCATCTGCTCGCGGTCGATCAAGACATCGGGAATGCTCGGGTCATAGTCGCGCACCAACGTGATGCAGCCTTGGCTTTCGGCTTCCACCAGGCTGCTGACGCGCTCCAGCACCTCATGGACGTTGCACATCGCCAGCGACGGCAGCTTGTTCGAGCCGAGCATGCGGTCCACCAGGTTCCGCAGGCGGTCGGCTTCTTCAATGATGACGTTGGTATAGTCCTTGAGGCTTTCTTCCGGCAGTTCGCGGGCGAGCAACTGCGCCGCGCCACGAATCCCGCCGAGGGGGTTCTTGATCTCGTGGGCCAGGCCGCGCACCAGCATCTTGCTGGTTTCCTGCTTGGACAATTGCGCTTCTTCCTTGGTGATACGCAGCAAGCGATCACGCGGGTGGACTTCCAGCAACAGCAGGGTGGCGCCGTTGTTCAGGATCGGCGTAACCGCGTAGTCCACGGTCAGGGTCTGGCCGGTCAGCGCGGTCAGCATCGCTTCGCGCTTGGTGAACGGATGGGCCTGTTCCACCGCCTGGCGCAAGGAGTTGAGTGCTTCGGCGGACTCGGTGAACAACTCGCTGATGAACTGCCCGTGGCTGCGCTGGCCACTGACGGCCAGGAGCATCTCGGCCGCCGGGTTCATGTACTCGAGGCGCAGTTCGGCGTCGAGCAGGATGGTCGCGGTGGTGAGGTTGTCGAGCAGCAAGCGGTGTAGTGCGTCGCTAATGGTCATCAGGACCTCTTTTGGAGCGTAGCAACTCGGGACCGGTCCCAAATTGCGCGCGCGATTAATGCGCTGTTACAAGGAAAATGCAAAAACCAAACCAAGGCTCCGAAAAGAAGCGTTTAGAGCCTCAAAAGGGTGTTTTTCGCCCAGTTGCGTGGCGTTCTGCCAGCTTTTTCGGGTACTTTCGAACCAAAATGGGTTTGGAAACTGAGTAGCGTGCAATGGTTTGCACCAATATAGTGCGCCAACCTGAGCGGCATCAGAAGAACGGCAGGATGCTGCTTTTTTCTTCTTCAGGCTTTTCGGCGAGGGGGCACTCGGGGCGTTGACCGTAATCGGTCGCGGCGCAGGGTTTGATGCGGCGCTTTTGCGCCAGGGACATGCGTTGCATATGGAAGGGCTGGTTGGCGGTGCGTTCGACGATGCGGTCCTGCTCATCGAGGATTTCTACCGCCAGTTGATGGGTGCCTCGATCGATGTTGCTCAAGGCAAACACCGGGCTCGGCCCCGGCGCGCCTGTTGGCTGGCCGTCGAGCAACAGGCGATAGCGGTGGCCTTTTTTCAGGCCGGGTTCGCTGGTGACGCTGACGATCAGTTCGCCTGCGGTGCTGCGTATCGTCGCGTCCGGCTCAGGTATCAACAGCCGGAGCATTTCGTAATGAAACAGGGGCTCGGGCCGGGCTTCGGGCATGGGCGCCGAGGTTGTGCCCGGGGGCGGCGTCGGCATCCGGTTGCCGGGTGGCAGTTGGACTTTCTTCGCATTGCCGGGGCGCGGCTGATCGGTGAAGACGCGATTACCCTGGGCATCGATGTAGGTGTAGACCTGCGCCACCCCAGGCAGCGCCGCCAGCGCCAGGTTAAGCGCGAGCAGCCAGCGGATCATGGCTGGTGCACCCGCTGCACGGTGAACGTGACGGTCTTGCTTTGTTGCACGAGGGTGTCCCCGTCGATGACTTGAACCGCCAGGCTGTGCTCGCCCCGATCTATGTTCACCAATTGCAGGCGTGGCACGTTGGACGGCTGGCCGTAGGGTTGGCCGTCCAGCAATAGCTGGAACAGATGCGGGCTCTGCAGGCGCGGTTGCGCTCGGACGCCAACGGTGAAGGTGCCATTGTTGGCGCGCAGGGCCTCGTCGGTGGGGATGTCCGTCAGTTCCAATGTTTCGTAGGCATTGCGCGGCTCGTCGCTGTTGGCGGGGGCTGGTGGTGTGTTTGGGCTGGCTGGGGATTGGCGTTCGATACTGTTGAGCGGCGGCAACTCCACCGTCTGGGCTGGTACGCCTTGGGGCGGCTGGTTGCTGTAGGCGGTGTTGCCGTCGGCGTCGGTGTACTTGTAGATCTGCGCGGCGGCGGGCAGTGCCAACAACAACAGGATGATTGGAAAACCACGACCCATGGAAAATCGACCGAAAACTAAAAGTGATGGGTTGCAGCATAGGTCAGGGAGGGTGATTGACCCAAGTTGTTGCACATAACCCCTGTGGGAGCGGGCTCGCGGCCTCATAGCGAGCAGGCTCGCTCCCACAAGGGGAGGTGGGGTGCCTCAGGATTTTGTGGAGATACACAGCTCTCCGGTCGCTCGGATCAGGGCGAGGCGGTGCACCGGGTGCTGCTTGTTGTGGTGGGTGGCTCGGGCCAGCCATTGCGGGCACTGCGGGTCGGTGCGGTAGGGGGCGAAATCGGCCAGTTGTTGCAGCAGGCGTTTTTGCAGTCGATCGAGTTGCGGGCGGATCTGTCCCGCCAGGTCCGGACGTGGGAGGTCCGGGGCCTTGCCTTCCAGGGCCCAGTCGGACAGGTTGATGTACTGCACCATTTTGTTGGCTTCTATCTGGGCGGCGAAAAACGCCTCCACGGTTTCGCCACTCAGCTTGTAGGCCGGTGCCTGGGCAACGGCGGCGGCAATGACTTCACGCTCGCGCTGACGGTCTTCTACCGGTTTATGGCTGTCCCATTTGCTCAACGCCACTTGATCGCCAAGGGCCAGGCGTTCGCCAATGGCGTTAAGCAGCGGGGTAAGGGCCTCAGGGGCGGGAGCCGAGGCGGCTTCGGCGGTGGAGGCCAGCAGTGCGGCAGACAGGGCAAGGCAGAGCTTGAAGCGCAAAGTCATGGGCAGTCTCGTCTTCTATGGGGGGCGACGAGGCATCATGCACGTAACCTGCGCCCATAAAAAAGGCCTCCCGAAGGAGGCCTCTCTTTATTCACGCCGTGCGTGGCGGCGTTTACTGGATCAGCAGCTGTAGTACAGCTCGTATTCCAGTGGGTGTACGAAGGTGCGAACCTTGATTTCTTCTTCGCTTTTCAGTGCGATGTAAGCGTCGATGAAGTCATCGCTGAATACGCCGCCCTTGGTCAGGAAGGCACGGCCCTTGTCCAGCTCTTCCAGGGCTTCTTTCAGGCTGCCACACACCTGTGGAATTTCCTTGGCCTCTTCAGGCGGCAGGTCATACAGGTTTTTGTCAGCGGCATCGCCAGGGTGGATCTTGTTCTGGATACCGTCCAGACCGGCCATCATCAGTGCAGCGAAGGCCAGGTACGGGTTGGCAGCCGGATCCGGGAAGCGTGCTTCGATACGGCGGGCTTTAGGGCTGTTCACGTAAGGAATACGGATCGAGGCGGAACGGTTGCGAGCCGAGTAGGCCAGCATGACCGGGGCTTCGAAGCCTGGTACCAGACGCTTGTAGGAGTTGGTCGACGGGTTGGTGAAGCCGTTCAGGGCCTTACCGTGCTTGATGATACCGCCGATGAAGTACAGGGCGGTGTCCGACAGGCCGGCATAGCCTTCGCCTGCGAAGGTGTTCTTGCCGTCTTTGGAGATCGACATGTGAACGTGCATGCCCGAACCGTTGTCGCCGTACAGTGGCTTCGGCATGAAGGTCGCGGTGCGACCGTAGGCGTCGGCAACGTTGTGTACGCAGTACTTCAGGGTCTGGACTTCGTCAGCCTTCTTGACCAGCGTGTTGAACTTCACGCCGATTTCGTTCTGGCCGGCAGTTGCCACTTCGTGGTGGTGAACTTCGACGGTCTGGCCCATCTCTTCCAGTGCGTTGCACATGGAGGTACGGATCTCGTGGTCGTGGTCGAACGGTGGAACCGGGAAGTAGCCGCCCTTGATGCCTGGACGGTGGCCTTTGTTGCCGCCTTCCACGTCCTGGTCGGACATCCACGAACCTTGTTCGGAGAAGATCTTGAACATGGAGCCGGAGATATCGGACTTGAATTTGACCGAGTCGAAGATGAAGAACTCAGGCTCAGGACCGAAGAAAGCGGTGTCGCCGATACCGGTGGACTTCAGGTATTCCTCGGCGCGGTGGGCGATGGCGCGCGGGTCGCGGTCATAGCCTTGCATGGTCGAAGGTTCGATGATGTCGCAGACCAGGATCAGGGTCGGCTCTTCGGTGAACGGGTCCAGGACGGCAGTTTCGTCGTCCGGCATCAGGATCATGTCGGAGGCTTCGATGCCTTTCCAGCCGGAGATGGAGGAACCGTCGAACATTTTCCCGATTTCAAAGAATTCGTCGTCCAGCGCATCACGGGCCGGCATGGTCACGTGATGTTGAGTACCTTTGGTGTCAGTGAAGCGCAGATCAATCCACTTGACGTCATGATCTTTGATGAGTTGAACCGACTTCGACATATGTCCTCCGGGTGGCTTCGGGCGGGTAGTGGAGTGCCCTTAGATATGGGTGATGCCGGCGCGAATACTCTGCCATGGCAACCTGCCTCACAAGGGAGCAAATTGCATGCCAGTGCCCCAGCATGGGTTTTTTGCACCAAATCCACGCTTTTAAAGGTGTAAATCAAAGATTGTCAGACAATAACGCACTGCAATGTGGCGTCGTCAATCGATAATGACCTGTTTTGGTGCATGCAAAACCATCTGCACATAAACTGGTTAAACCTTGAGCAATTTCCGCTATAATCCGCGCCCCCCTTTTTCGGCTGGCCGTTCGCGCGCTGTTTTCATGAAACTAATCGTAAAAGTCTTCCCCGAGATCACCATCAAGAGCCGCCCGGTACGGATGCGTTTCATCCGCCAGTTGGCCAAGAACATCCGTGCCGTGCTCCGAGACCTGGACCCGGCCGTGGTGGTGAACGGCGTGTGGGACAACCTCGAGCTGGAAACCCGTGTCAGCGAACCCAAGGTCCTGAAGGAAATGACCGAGCGCCTGAGCTGCATGCCGGGCATCGCGCATTTCCTGCAAGTCGATGAATACCCGCTGGGGGATTTCGATGACATCCTCGCCAAGTGCATGCTCCATTATGGTGATGCCCTGGCCGGCAAGATTTTTTCGGTGCGCTGCAAGCGTGCCGGCAAGCACCCGTTCAGTTCGATGGATGTGGAGAAGTATGTCGGCAGCCAGTTGCGTCGACAGTGCGGCGCGGCCGGTATTTCGCTGAAAGACCCGCAGATCGAAGTGCGCATCGAAATTCGCGACCAGCGGTTGTTCGTGATCCACAGCCAGCACAACAGCATCGGCGGTTACCCGCTGGGTTCGCTGGAGCAGACTCTGGTGCTGATGTCCGGCGGTTTCGACTCCACGGTGGCCGCCTACCAGATCATGCGTCGCGGCTTGATGAGCCATTTCTGCTTCTTCAACCTCGGTGGGCGTGCCCATGAACTTGGCGTGATGGAAGTGGCGCACTTCATCTGGAAGAAGTACGGCAGCTCCCAACGCGTGTTATTTGTGAGTGTGCCGTTCGAAGAAGTCCTGGGCGAGATTCTCGGCAAAGTCGATAACAGTCATATGGGCGTCATTTTGAAGCGTATGATGTTGCGCGCCGCTTCACGAATTGCCGACCGCCTGCAAATCGATGCGCTGGTGACCGGCGAGGCGATCTCCCAGGTGTCGAGCCAGACGCTGCCGAACCTGTCGGTGATCGACTGCGTGACCGAGAAACTGGTCTTGCGGCCGCTGATTGCCAGCCACAAGCAGGACATCATCGACCAGGCCAATGAAATCGGCACCGCCGAGTTTGCCCGGCACATGCCGGAATACTGCGGCGTCATCTCGGTCAATCCGAAGACGGCGGCCAAGCGCGGGCGGGTGGAACACGAAGAGAAAGAATTCGACATGGCGGTGCTCGAGCGTGCGCTCGAAAACGCCAGGCTGGTGCCAATCGATCGAGTCATCGATGAGTTGGGCCAGGACATTCAGATTGAAGAAGTCGGCGAAGCGCTGGCCGGTCAGATCATCATCGACATCCGTCACCCGGACGACGCTGAAGACGACCCGCTGAGTATCGTCGGCATCGAGGTAAAAACGATGCCGTTCTATGCAGTGAACGCGCGTTTCAAGGAACTGGACCCTACTCGCCAGTACCTGCTGTATTGCGACAAAGGCGTGATGAGTCGCCTGCATGCCCACCATTTGCTCAGTGAGGGGCATGCCAATGTGCGCGTTTATCGACCGAGCTAAGTGCCCGGGGCTGTTTGCCTGTGGCCTGCGTCACCGGCCCCCCGACGCCGCCGACAGGCTGTAACGGCCTTGTCGGACTCAACGTAAATCGCTGCCACGACCTGTCAGCACACCGAATCCTCTGATCGAGATACACAAGTGATCGAAAATCTACGCAACATCGCCATCATTGCTCACGTTGACCATGGTAAGACCACCCTGGTAGACAAACTCTTGCGTCAATCCGGCACCCTGGAGCGCAACGAGCTCAACGACGAGCGCGTGATGGACTCCAACGACCAGGAAAAAGAGCGCGGTATTACCATCCTGGCGAAAAACACCGCCATCAACTGGAATGGCTACCACATCAACATCGTGGACACCCCGGGCCACGCCGACTTCGGTGGTGAAGTAGAGCGCGTGATGTCGATGGTTGACTCCGTGCTGCTGCTGGTTGATGCCCAGGACGGCCCTATGCCGCAAACCCGCTTCGTGACCAAGAAGGCTTTCGAAGCCGGCCTGCGTCCGATCGTGGTCATCAACAAGGTTGACCGTCCAGGCGCGCGTCCGGACTGGGTTCTGGACCAGATCTTCGACCTGTTCGACAACCTGGGTGCCACCGAAGAACAGCTGGACTTCAAAGTCGTCTACGCCTCGGCCCTGAACGGCATTGCCGGTCTGGACCACACCGCCATGGCTGAAGACATGACCCCGCTGTACCAGTCGATCGTCGACGACGTACCGGCGCCGAAAGTCGACCGTGACGGTCCGTTCCAGATGCAGATCTCGGCACTGGACTACAACAGCTTCCTGGGTGTTATCGGTGTTGGCCGTATCGCCCGTGGTCGCATCAAGCCGAACACCCCGGTGGTTGCCATCGACGCCGACGGCAAGAAGCGCAACGGTCGTATCCTCAAGCTGATGGGTCACCACGGCCTGCACCGTATCGACGTTGAAGAAGCAGCTGCCGGCGACATCGTCTGCATCAGCGGCTTCGAGCAACTGTTCATCTCCGACACCCTGTGCGACCCACTGAACGTCGAAGCGATGAAGCCGTTGACCGTCGACGAGCCTACCGTTTCCATGACCTTCCAGGTCAACGACTCGCCATTCTGCGGTAAAGAAGGCAAGTTCGTGACCAGCCGTAACATCAAGGAACGCCTGGACAAAGAGCTGCTCTACAACGTTGCCCTGCGCGTTGAAGAAGGCGACTCGGCCGACAAGTTCAAGGTCTCCGGCCGTGGTGAGCTGCACCTCTCGGTACTGATCGAAACCATGCGTCGCGAAGGCTTCGAAATGGGCGTGGGCCGTCCTGAAGTGATCATCCGCATGGTTGATGGCGTCAAGCACGAACCGTACGAAAACGTGACCATCGACCTGCCGGAAGAATCCCAGGGCGCGATCATGGAGCAAATGGGCCTGCGTAAAGGCGACCTGACCAACATGGTTCCGGATGGCAAGGGCCGTGTGCGCCTTGAGTACAACATCCCGGCTCGTGGCCTGATCGGTTTCCGTAACGAGTTCCTGACCCTGACCTCCGGTGGCGGCATCCTGACTTCGATCTTCGATCGTTACGACGTGATGAAGTCCGGCGACATGTCCGGCCGTCAGAACGGTGTCCTGGTATCGGTTGCGACCGGCAAGGCACTGACCTACTCGCTGGAAACCCTGCAAGCGCGCGGCAAGCTGTTCGTCGAGCACGGCCAGGATATCTACGAAGGTCAAATCGTTGGCTTGAACAGCCGCGACAACGACCTGGGCGTGAACCCAACCAAAGGCAAGAAGCTCGACAACATGCGTGCTTCGGGCAAGGACGAAACCATCGCCCTGGTTCCGCCGGTCAAGTTCACCCTGGAGCAAGCGCTGGAGTTCGTGCAGGAAGACGAACTGTGTGAAGTGACGCCTAAGTCGATTCGCCTGCGTAAGAAAATCCTTGGTGAAAGCGAGCGTACCCGCGCTGCCAAGAAAAGCGGCAACTGAGTTTCGACTTAGTTAGCAGCTAAAAAAACGCCCCCGGTCGTGAGATCGGGGGCGTTTTTTTATGCCTGGGGTTTATGTGTCGCTTGTCAGGGCCCTATCGCGAGCAGGCTCGCTCCCACAGTGGATCTTCAGTGGATACAGACCTCGTGTGGGAGCGAGCTTGCTCGCGATAACGGTGGTTCAGACACAGCTGAACCATCAGTCGATCAAAATTTGTCCAGCGTCCGCGGATTACGCTCGCGCTCCACTTCCTTGGGCTTGTAGGCGCAATAGCCTGGCCGTGGTCCAACCCGCGGATGGTTGCGGCAGGTGTCCGGGCGTTTCTCGTAAATGGTGCACAACCGGCTCTTGCGGTCCAGATAGAGGCAATCGTTGTTGCTCATGCGCTGGAGCGTGAAGATCTCGGACTTCTGGTTGTAGCGCTCGACGATCCCTTCCTTTTGCAGGCGCTTGGCGATGTTCTTCGGCGGGTCGCCCAGTTCGAACTCATCGACGATGCCAATGCGGATCAGGTCCTTGATCTTGACCTCCACCGGTAGCGTGCAGCAGCTCGACACACAGGAACCGCACATCGGGGCGGAGTACTTGGCCCAGGTATCGAGTCGATCGATCTCCGCGGCGGCGATCAGGTTGGGCTTCATCATCACGGTTTACCAGCATGCATCAGGGCGCGCGATCATACCGGGACTGGTGAAATTTTGAACGACCATCCGCCAGTTTTTTTTCAACCCGGCCAAACCCGCCCGGATCGGCACGGCCCCTGCATTCATTCGGGCATCCGGCAATTCCATGGCGACGATTCTCCGACACTCGGGGAAATCCACCGAACCAAGAGCCTGTACCGTCTGTCAGACCGTCTAGGCTCAGACAATTCCATGCTCGTTCGAGGTCTTATCAATGACTCAAGAACCACTTGTTCGCGAAGCTGAAGTTGCCGCATTTCGCGACGCCGTGTTGACCAAACTCACTTATGCCGTTGGCAAGGACCCGGATCATGCGTTTGATCACGACTGGTTCGAAGCTATCGCCCTCGCCGCCCGCGACCACATGGTCGATCACTGGATGGACCACACGCGACAGATCTACCGCAAGGGCCAGAAGCGCGTCTATTACCTCTCCCTGGAATTCCTCATCGGTCGCTTGCTCTACGACAGCCTGAGCAACCTCGGCCTGCTGGACACGGCGCGCGAGGCCCTGACCGAGCTGGGCGTGGACCTGGAGCGCATTCGTCTGCTCGAGCCGGATGCAGCATTGGGCAACGGCGGTCTTGGCCGCTTGGCCGCGTGTTTCATGGAAAGCATGTCGACCCTGGGCATCGCCGGCCATGGCTATGGCATCCGTTATGAACACGGCCTGTTCCGCCAGGCGATTGTCGATGGCTGGCAGCAGGAGCAGACCGAGCACTGGCTGGACTTCGGCAATCCGTGGGAGTTCGAGCGGCCGGAAGTGGTCTACCCGATCGGCTTTGGCGGCAGCGTCGAGACCGTCACCGATGAGGCGGGTAAAACCCGGCAAGTCTGGTCCCCGGCCGAAACCGTGCGGGCGATTGCCTATGACACGCCGGTGGTAGGCTGGCGCGGTGCCAGCGTCAATACCCTGCGCCTGTGGCGCGCCCGAGCCGTGGAAGACCTTCACCTGGAACGCTTCAATGCCGGCGACCACTTGGGTGCGGTAGCGGAAGTGGCCCGGGCCGAAAGTATTTCCCGCGTGCTGTACCCGGCCGACAGCACCGAGGCTGGCCAGGAACTGCGCCTGCGCCAGGAATACTTCTTCGTGGCCGCCTCGCTCCAAGACCTGCTGCGCCGTCATCGCAACATGCACACCTCGGTGCTGACCCTGGGCGACCATGCGGCGATCCAGCTCAACGACACTCACCCGTCCATTGCCGTGGCCGAGCTGATGCGGCAACTGGTGGACGTTTACGACGTGGCTTGGGACGCGGCCTGGCAGATCACCCAGGACACGCTGTCCTACACCAACCACACGCTGCTGCCCGAAGCCCTGGAAACCTGGCCGGTGGGGCTGATGGAGCGCATGTTGCCCCGGCACATGCAGATCATTTATCTGATCAATGCCCAGCACATCGATTCGCTACGGGCCAAGGGCGTGCACGATTTCGATGTGCTGCGCTCGGTTTCGCTGATCGAAGAGGACAACGGCCGCCGGGTGCGCATGGGTAACCTGGCGTTCCTCGGTTCCCATAGCGTCAACGGCGTGTCCGGGTTGCATACCCAACTGATGCGCAGCACGGTGTTTTCCGAGCTGCACAAGCTCTATCCGGATCGGATCAACAACAAGACCAACGGCATCACCTTCCGCCGCTGGTTGTTCCAGGCCAACTCCGAATTGACCTCGATGATGGTCGATGCCCTCGGTCCAAGCGTGCTCGACAACCCCGAGGAGCGCTTGATCGAACTGGAACCGTTTGCCGACAAGCCGGCGTTTCGCAAGCAGTTCGCCGAGCAGCGCCTGCACAGCAAGAAGGCCCTTGCTTACTTGATCCACGAGCGGCTGGGGATCGCCGTGAACCCGGCGGCGATGTTCGACGTGCAGGTCAAGCGAATCCACGAGTACAAGCGTCAGTTGCTCAACCTGATGCACACCGTGGCGCTGTACCAGGCGATCCGCGCCGAGCCGGAAGTGGACTGGGTGCCGCGGGTGAAGATCTTCGCCGGCAAGGCCGCCGCCAGTTATCACCAGGCCAAGCTCATCATCAAGCTGACCAACGACATCGCCCGGGTGGTGAACAACGACCCGACCGTACGTGGCTTGCTCAAAGTGGTGTTCCTGCCCAACTACAACGTCAGCCTGGCCGAAAGCATCATTCCGGCGGCGGACCTGTCGGAGCAGATCTCCACGGCCGGTTTCGAGGCGTCGGGCACCAGCAACATGAAGTTCGGCCTCAACGGCGCGCTGACCATCGGCACCATGGACGGCGCCAACGTGGAGATGCATGAGCGCGTCGGCGGTGAGCACATGTTCATCTTCGGCCTGACCGCCGAGCAGGTGGAGGCCCGCAAGCAAAACGGTGAGTTCAGCGCCGCGCCGGACATCGCCGCGTCCCATCGGCTCAATGATGTGCTGCAGGCGATTCGTGGCGGGGTGTTCTCGCCGGATGATCCGATGCGCTACGCCGGGCTCGTGGACTCGTTGGTGGACTACGACCGCTTCCTGGTCTGCGCCGACTTCGACTCGTACTGGAACGCCCAGGCCAAGGTCGAAGAGCGTTGGCACGACTCCAAGCAATGGTGGCGTTCGGCGGTGCTCAACACCGCGCGCATGGGCTGGTTCTCTTCGGACCGGACCATCCGCGAATACGCGACCGACATCTGGAAAGCCCTGGAGTAGCATTTGCTGTAAGAAATGTGAGCGAAGCCCAACGGCGGTTGGGCTTCGTCGATATACTAGGCGCCAGTTTCGCCGGGCTGTGTGGCCGGGCTCAGCACTGGAAGTGCCAACAATCCAATGTGGGAGCGAGCTGTGTGGGAGCAAGGCTTGCCCGCGATGAAAACGCCGCGGTCTCTTGAGGACCGCAGCGCCTGGATCGCGAGCAAGCTTTGCTCCCACACAGCTCGCTCCCACAGGGTTTGGGGGTTTCCACTAGACTGAGTCAAGCATCGCATCACCCCGGTTACGCCCGCAACGGGCCGCTTAGGGATATCGACCATGCAATGGATCTTGACGCTGTTGGGCCTGGCACTCGGCTGGGTGGTGGACGAGTCGTTTGCCGATGCGCTGATAGGCGCGCTGGTGGGGCTTGGCATCGCCCAGGCGTTTCGATTGGGGCGCCTGGGTATCCAGGCGGCCAAGCAACAGATCTTGTTGCAAGAGGCCCAGCAGAGCTTGCTCACGTTGGAAGCCCGTCTGACGGTTCTCGAGCGCGGCAAGGTGGCCGAATCGAGTGATTCGGCGCCAGCGCCCGAGGTTGTCGTGCCCCAGGCTGCGAAGCCCGAGACGCGCACCGAGCCAGAGCTTGTCTGGGAATTGCCGCCAGACCTCGAACCCGTTCCCGCGATGGCCACCCAGGCCAGCCAACCGTTGCCCGATGACGTTTGGAAACCCGCGCCAACCACTTCCAGTCGGCGTGCCGAGCGCGACTTCGCACCGCTGCCCCTGGAGCCGATGCCCTTGGAACCGAGGGTTTCGAAACCCGCGGCCTCCCGTGACCCGAATCTGTTCGACCGCGCCGTGATTGGTGCGCGCAACTGGCTGTTCGGCGGCAACACGGTGCTGCGGGTCGGCGTGGTGCTGTTGTTCCTCGGCCTGGCGTTTTTGCTGCGCTATGCCACCGAAGGCATGGTGGTGCCGATCGAGTTGCGTTACGCCGGCGTTGCGGCCAGCGCGTTGGGCCTGTTGGGCCTGGGCTGGTGGTTGCGCCAACGCAACAGCAACTATGCGCTTATGCTCCAGGGCACCGGGATCGCGGTGCTGTACCTGACAGTGTTCGCGGCCATGCGCCTGCATCCGTTGCTCGACTCCAAGGCGGCCCTGGGCTTGCTGGTCGCGGTGACGGTGTTCTCGGCAATCCTGGCGATTACCCAGAACGCCTTGGGCTTGGCCGCGGCTGCGGCGTTGGGCGGGTTTGCCGCGCCGATCCTGACCTCCACCGGCAGTGGCAATCACGTCGCGCTGTTCAGCTATTTCATCCTGCTCAACGCCGGCATCCTCGCGATTGCCTGGTTCAAGGCCTGGCGCCTGCTCAACCTGATCGGTTTTGTCGGCACCTTCGGCATCGGTTTCGCCTGGGGCATGCGTTCCTACACACCGGAATTGCTCTGGAGCACCGAGCCTTTCCTGATCCTGTTCTTCCTTATCTACCTGACGATTGGCTTGCTGTTCACCAGGCGCAAGTTGCTGGAAATGAGCGATGCTCCCGAAGACGCCAGCCGCGATGCGCTGTTGCACTGGTCGGCGCGCAAGGGCGATTACGTGGATGGCACCATGCTGTTCGGCCCGCCGCTGGTGGGCTTCGGCTTGCAGTTCGCGTTGGTGCAGCATTTCGAGTTCGCCGCTGCGTTCAGCGCCCTGGCCCTGGGCATGATCTACATGGGCCTGGCGCGGGTATTGATGGGCGGTCGCGCCCTGTTGCTGGCGGAGACCTGCCTTGCCCTGGGGGTGATTTTTGCCAGCCTGGCGATCCCCTTGGGGCTCGACGCCCGCTGGACCGCAGCGGCGTGGGCCGTGGAAGGCGCGGGGATCTTCTGGCTGGGCCTGCGCCAGCAGCGCCCATTCGCCCGGGCTTTTGCCTTGTTGCTGCAATTGGGCTCGGCACTGGCGTTCGTCAGCGAATTGCGTATCGGCGACGGCAGCCTGCTCGATGGTTCAGCGCTGGGCGCGTTGATGCTCGGCGGCGCCTTGCTGTTCACCTTCTACCAACTGCACAAGGCTGAACCTGAACACAGCGCCAATTGGGAGCGCCGAGGCCTGCCGGTGCTGGCTGTGCTGGGGTTGAGTTTCCTCTATCTGCTGGCACCGCTGTTCTTCTTCACCCACGGCACCGCCATTGCCTGGGCCCTGGCTGGATTGGCAACGCTGTATGTTGGCCTGCGCCTGCAGTCGCGCAGCTTCCTGTTCAGCGCATTTGGGGTGCAATTGCTTGGCGGCGCGCTGTTCCTGCTGCGCTTGCAAGGCGCCGAGGGGGATTCGGCGGCGGTGTTCAGCGCGGGCTGGAGCGGCTTGCTCAGCGCCTCGCTGATCGGCCTGGCGTTGATTGGCGGCATGTTGCTGGCGGCACGTGATGACATGGTGCGCAACGATGTCCGGTTGCTGCGCGGCTTGTCGGTGGTGTTGCTGGCGGGGCTGGTGCTGATCAACCTTGCGGTGCTGTTCGTCCTGCCGTGGCAAACGGCGAGCGGTGTGTGGGCGGCCAGCGGCTTGTTGATCATCTGGCTGAGCCTGTACCTGAAACAGCGCGTGAGCTTTGTCTTCGGCCTGCTGCTGCAACTGCTGGGCGGTGCGGCGTTCCTGACGGCGGGGCCGGCGCTGTTGGGGCCGCTCAACGCCGAGGATCTGCGACCGCTGGCCCACAGCGGCTTCTGGACGCCGCTGGTGCTGGGGCTCGCAGCCCTGGTGGGCGCATGGCGCCTGCAACGGGCGCACGCGGCGCGGGAACTCGAGGTCTTGAGCTTGCAGCGCCTGTCCGAGCTGCTGCTGATCTGGGGCGCCGGTTGGTGGGCGCTGGCGTGGGTCAGCGAAGTATTGCGCTTTGCCCCGGCAAACCTGCAGGGCAGTTGGCTGCTGCTGGTTGCGGTGATCAGCGTGGCGGTGTGGACAGTCTTGGCGCAGCGCTTGAAATGGCCGGCGCTGGGGCTGCTGTGTACTTTGTTGATTCCGGCGGCGGGCTGCGTGCTGGTGGCAACAGGACACAGCCACTATCACCCGGCCGCGAATTTCGGCTGGCTGGCCTGGCTGGCGGTATTTGCCGTGCATTTCCTTTCTCTCAAGCGCCTGGCGCCGATGCTGCCGGCCCCGGCGCGCAGTACGGCCCATGTGCTCGGTTGCTGGTTGCTGATGGCGGTGTTGATGCTGGAGTTGCGTTACGGCCTGCTGTTGCTTTCCGAGCAGTACAACGCCTGGCGCTGGCTGGCCTGGGCGATCCTGCCAGGCCTTTACCTGGTGCTGATGGCCACGCCGCGTGCCTTGCCGTGGCCGGTATCGGCCCAACCGCGCGAGTACCGTGTCTACGCGGCGGCGCCGATGGCGTTGTTGATGCTCGGTTGGTTCTGGCTGACCAACACCTTCAGCGATGGCAACTCAGAGCCGCTGCCTTATGTGCCGTTGCTCAATCCCTTGGAGCTGGGCCTGCTGTTCGCCTTGTTCGGTATCTATGTGTGGGCCCGCAATGCCGTGGAGCAATCGACGAATCGTTGGAATCGTGTCGGGCACATCGCTCAGTTGATCGCCGGTGTGTCGCTGTTCTCGTTCTTCACCGCCCTGGTGATGCGCAGTGCCCACCAGTGGATGGGGGTGCCATACGAGCTGGACGCGCTGCTCGAGTCGATGTTCGTGCAGGCCGGGTTGTCCATTGTCTGGACCCTGATCGCCCTGGGGCTGATGATCGGTGGGCATTTGCGCCACCGTCGTGAAGTGTGGCTGATCGGCGCGGCGTTGATCGCGGTGGTCGTGGCCAAGCTGTTCTTTGTCGAATTGAGTAACCGTGGCGGTCTGGCGCGGATTGTTTCGTTTATCGGTGTAGGCGTGTTGCTGTTGGTAGTGGGCTATTTTGCGCCGCTGCCGCCCAAGCGCCCGGAGACGGTCGTGCAGGATGAGCCGCCTATGCCTGTCAGTGAGGGAGTGTCGTCTTGAGTCGCAAGTTGAGTCGGATCGGGCTGGGCGTGGTGGGGTTATGGGCGGCATTGTCGGCCGTGGCCCAGGAGCAACCGACGGATTTCGCCCATCAGGTGCCAATGGCCTTGAGCGGCGAGGGGCCGTGGTATCGCCTCCCGTTGCCGCTGGACGTGCAGTTGCAGGCGCGACAGACCGACCTGAGCGATCTGCGGGTCTTCAACGCGGCCGGCCAGGCCCAGGCCTACGCCCTGGTGCGCGAGTCGGCCCAGAGCCGGGAAAACCGCACCCTCACCGACGTGAAGTGGTTCCCGCTGTACAACGCCGCCGATGACAATGAGCGCGCGCCCAGTGTGCGGGTGCAATCGAATGCCAACGGCACCTTGGTGGAAGTCCAACCCTCCAGCCGGCTCGAAGCTGGGGAGGAGGAGCTGCGTGGCTGGCTGCTGGATGCCAGCGCGATCAAGGCACCGTTGCAGCAGTTGGTGCTCGACTGGACCAGTGAGCGCGACGGTTTCCAGCGGTTTACCATCGAAGCCAGTGACGACTTGCAACACTGGCAGTCGTGGGGCGAAGGCCAGGTGGCGCGCTTGACCTTTGCCGATGAGCGAGTCGAGCAGCATGAAGTGAGCTTGCCGGGGCAATCGGCGCGTTACTTGCGGTTGTTGTGGGATTCGCCGTCCTCCGCGCCGATCCTGACCTCGGCCCAGTTGCAAAGCGCCAGCCGCGAAAGCTTGCCGTTGCCACTGGCCTGGTCGCAGCCATTGGCCGGCAGCACCGTGAAGGCTGGTGAATACACCTGGCAGTTGCCCATGGGGCTGAACATCGAGCAGGTGCAGGTCGAGCTGAGCCAGGCCAACAGCCTGGCGCCGGTGACCTTGGCCGGTCGCCGTGAAAGCAGCCATCCGTGGCAGCCGCTGGGCAGTGGCTTGCTCTATCGCCTGACCCAGAACGGCCAGGATGTGTTGCAAAACCAATTGCAACTGTCCGGCCAGACCGTACAGCAATTGAAATTGACCGTGGACGAGCGTGGCGGCGGTCTGGGCAGCGAAGCCCCGGCCCTGCGCTTTGCCGTGCGTCCGACCCAGGTGGTGTTCCTGGCGCGCGGCGAAGGACCTTACAGCCTGGCCCTGGGCAGCGCGACAGTGAAAGCGGCCAGCTTGCCCTTGACCACGCTGGTGCCCGATTACAAACCGTCGCGCCTGGCAACGCTGGGTACGGCGACCGTGAACGGCGCGGCCACGTCGACCCCGGCTGCGACCACGGCAATCACGCCTGCGACGGTCGAGACCAACTGGAAGAAGATCGGCTTGTGGGCGGTGCTGCTGCTCAGCGTGCTGTTCCTCGCGGCGATGGCGTTCAGCCTGCTGCGCAAGCCGCCGGTCAAGAGTTGAGGTGATTCATCGCGAGCAAGCTCGCTCCCACAATAGGCCACGTTCGTCGCAGCAACTCGGTCAACTGTGGGAGCGAGCTTGCTCGCGATAGCGTTCTCTCAACCAACAGAAATACCCAAGCGAACCGCTACCCCGTGAACTCAATCCTCCATTCCCCGTCTCATAGGAGGAATTAAGTCCCGACTCGCGCTAAACTGCGCTGGTTTTTCCGCCCCCTATTCTTCGGAGCCGTCCATGTCCCGCGTTACCTTGAGTCGCTATTTGATTGAGCAGACCCGCAGCAACAACACCCCTGCCGATCTGCGCTTTTTGATCGAAGTGGTGGCGCGTGCATGCAAGGAGATCAGCCACGCCGTCTCCAAAGGCGCGCTGGGTGGTGTCCTGGGCAGCATGGGCACCGAAAACGTGCAGGGCGAAGTGCAGAAGAAGCTCGACGTGCTGTCCAACGAAATCCTGCTCGAAGCCAACGAATGGGGCGGTCACCTAGCCGGCATGGCGTCCGAGGAAATGGACAATGCCTACCAGATCCCGGGCAAATACCCCAAGGGTGCCTACCTGCTGGTATTCGACCCACTGGACGGTTCGTCGAACATCGACATCAACGCACCGGTTGGCACCATCTTCTCGGTACTGCGTTGCCCGAACGAATACCTGAGCCAGAACGAAGCCTTGAATGAAAAGGCCTTCCTGCAGCCAGGCACCGAGCAGGTCGCAGCCGGTTATGCCATCTACGGCCCTCAGACCATGCTGGTGCTGACCCTGGGCGACGGCGTCAAGGGCTTTACCCTGGACCGCGAGATGGGCAGCTTCGTATTGACCCACGAAGACATCACCATTCCTGAAACCACCCAGGAATTCGCCATCAACATGTCTAACCAGCGTCACTGGGAAGCTCCGGTAAAACGCTACGTCGAAGAGTTGCTGGCGGGCGAAGAAGGTCCTCTGAAGAAGAACTACAACATGCGCTGGGTCGCCGCGATGGTTGCCGATGTGCACCGTATCCTGACCCGTGGCGGTCTGTTCATGTACCCGCGCGACAGCCGTGAGCCGTCCAAGCCGGGCAAACTGCGTCTGATGTACGAAGCCAACCCGATGTCGTTCCTGGTGGAACAGGCGGGCGGCGCTTCCACCGACGGCCATCAGCGTATCCTCGATATCAAGCCCGACGGCCTGCACCAGCGCGTGGCGGTGTTCCTCGGCTCGAAGGAAGAAGTGGCGCGCGCCACGGTCTACCACAAGGAGTAAATCATGGCCGAGCCCTGGCAGCCGTTGCTCGATTGGTGGTTTGGTTCAGCCAAGACACCGGACGAGATATCGGCTGACAGAGGCAAGCTGTGGTTCGGCAAACGCCATGATCGCCAGGCCAACGAGCGCTTTGGCGATCAGGTCGAGCTGGCACTGGCCGGCGGATTGACCGACTGGGCGCAACGCCCGGAAGGTTGGCTGGCCCTGGTGCTGCTACTCGACCAACTCCCGCGAATGATCTTTCGCGACACCCCCAAAGCCTTCTCCGGCGACCTGCGTGCCCAAGCGCTGGTAGCCCAGGGCATGGCTGCGGGTTTCGACCGGCAACTCAAACCGATCCAACGCGTATTCATCTACCTCGTGCTCGAACACTGCGAAAACCTCGCGGTGCAGAACGAGGCCGTGTCGCGGTTTATCGACCTGGTGCGAGAACAACCGGAGGCGCAACGGGCGGTGTTCGAAGACAACCTGGATTATGCCGAACGGCATCAGAAGATCATTGCCCGGTTTGGGCGCTTTCCCCATCGCAATGCGGTGTTGGGGCGCGAGTCTACGGCTGAGGAAGTGGAATTCTTGAACAGGCCTGGGTCCAGGTTCTGATTTTGCTGTGAGGCTGATACCGTCTTCGCGAGCAGGCTCGCTCCCACACTGGATTTTCGTTGAGCGCAAAATGTGCGTCCGCTGAAGTTCTAATGTGGGAGCGAGCCTGCTCGCGAAGAGGCCGCAAAAGCACTAGATCCGGAAACTACCCACCAACTGCTTCAACCGCGCCGCCTGCTGCTCCAGGTCGGCACAGGCCCGCAAGGTGGCTTGCAGGTTTTCCACGCCTTCCTGGTTCAGGGTGTTGATCTCGGTGATGTCGACGTTGATCGACTCCACCACGGCGGTCTGTTCTTCGGTGGCGGTGGCCACGGACTGGTTCATGCCGTCGATTTCACCAATACGCTGGGTCACGCTGCCCAGGCGTTCGCCGGCCTGGTTGGCGATGCCGACGCTGCTTTCGCTCTGGCGCTGGCTGTCGGTCATGGTCAGCACCGCTTCCCGGGCGCCGACTTGCAGTTCTTCGATCATTTTCTGCACCTGCTGCGCCGAATCCTGGGTGCGGTGGGCCAGGTTGCGCACTTCATCGGCCACCACCGCGAAGCCGCGCCCGGCTTCACCGGCGCGGGCCGCTTCGATGGCGGCGTTGAGGGCGAGCAGGTTGGTCTGCTGGGAAATGCTGGTAATCACCTCAAGAATCTGGCCGATGTTCACCGTGTTGCTGTTCAAGGTTTCGATGTTGCCGCACGAATCGCTGATCTTGGCCGACAACTGCTGCATGGCCGCGATGGTTTTATCCACCACTTGTTGGCCATCTTCAGCCAGGCTGCGCGCATCGCTGGAATGTTGCGAGGCGAGGGCTGCGTTCTGGGCGATTTCCTGGGCGGCGGCACCGAGCTGATTGATGGCCGCGGCCACGCTGCTGGTGCGCGAAGCCTGCTGGTCGGAATTGAACATCGACGAGTTGGACGCGCTGACCACGCGCAGGGCGACTTCGTTGACCTGGCCGGTGGCCGAGGCCACTTCACGGATCGAGGTATGAATGCGTTCGACAAAGCGGTTGAACGAAGTCCCCAGCGCGCCGAATTCGTCGTGGCCGTGGATGACCAGGCGCCGGGTCAGGTCGCCTTCGCCTTCGGCGATGTCGTGCATGGCGCGGCCCATGGTCAGCAGTGGTTGCATCAGCACACGGATCAACATGCCGAGCAGGGCGATGATGAATACCACGGCGATGACCATGGCGATCAGCGCCGACGTACGGAACTCACTGAGCATCGCCAGCGCGGTGTCCTTGTCGAGCACCAGCGCCACGTACCAGTCGGCTCCCGGCACGCCGTTGACGTGGGTGAAGGAGATGAATTGGGTCTTGCCGTCGAGGTCGACTTCTTTCACGCCCGGGCTGATTTGAGGCGCGCCGTTAGGGTAGGCCTCGGCCAGGGTCTTGAGCACGCGCTTGCTGTCGGGGTGGATCAGGATCTTGCCGTCGGCACTGACGATGAACGCGTGGCCGTGGCCGCCGAAGTTCAGCGAGTTGATGATGGCGCTGACGCTGGACAGGTCGATGTCCGCACCGGCCACGCCGATCATCTGGTTCTGGTGCTGCACCGGGGTGGCGACGGTAATCACCAGCTTGCCCGACGAGGCGGCGATGTAGGGTTCGGTGACGATGGTTTGCTGTGCGCTGTTGGCGGCCTTGTACCAGCCACGGGCGCGCGGGTCGTAATCGGCGGCGCGATTGCCGGCCGGTACCGAGAACATCACGCCGTCGGTGCCACCAAAATAACTGAGCTGGAAATTGCTGGTGTAGGCCGGCAGGCCCACGGCGCGCTTGAGGCTGTCGGCACTGCTGCCGTCCACGGCAATCTGCTGGGCCAGCGATTGCAGCAACTGGATGCGGCCGTCGACCCACGTCTGGATGTTGCGGCTGGTCAGGCTGCCGAGTTCCTGCATGGAGGTTTCGGTGCTGGCATTCAAGCTCTGGCGTTGACGATAGTCGTTGAACAGGATGAAACAGGCGAATGCAACGGCCACCACGAGGGCGGCAGCCAGCAGGATTTTATGGCTGAATTTCATGTTTCTGGTCATTAATAACACTACCGCGGAGGGACGGGTCAGGACGGGCTGTCAATTTGCCATAACGCATTGGTTTGCGCTGTTTCTTTTTATCGGCGTGCCAGACCGCCCCATCAGCGGTAGCGGTTCAATTCCGACGAAATGCACGACGCTGTCACAAAGTGAGTGTTTCACCGATGAAACACCTGCCCAGACCCAATAAATACCGGGGGTGTAGGGGAACCAGATAGGGGTTTTCTCTTCTAAGCTTCTGGTTGGCACCTGCCACCCCCCTTCCGTTCCAGGAGTTACACCATGTCGCTGCGATCTATCGCCTTGTTGTTTGTGTGTGTCGTATTGACTGCATGCAGCAAGGTCAACCAGGAAAACTACTCGAAGCTGTCGGCTGGCATGCCCAAGTCCGAAGTCGAAACGTTACTGGGGAAACCGACCGATTGTTCAGGCGCGCTCGGCATGTCCAGCTGCACCTGGGGCGACCAGAAAAGCTTTATCAGCGTGCAGTACGCCGGTGACAAAGTGTTGATGTTTTCCGGCCAAGGCCTGAAGTAAACCGAGGCCAGAGGCCTGCGGGAGAAAAATAATGATGCGGTTAGTTTTTGTGCTTTTGGCTGGCCTGATTTTGGCTGGCTGTGCCACTTCTGGCGAAGATCCGCTGGCACCCAAGACGGTCAACAGCGTCAATCTCAAGCGCTACCAAGGGACCTGGTATGAGTTGGCCCGCCTGCCCATGTATTTCCAGCGCAATTGCGCGCAATCGGAAGCTCACTACACCCTCAAGCCAGACGGCAACGTGGGAGTGCTCAATCGCTGCCTGACCTCGGACTGGCAGTGGGAAGAAGCCAGGGGCACCGCCACGCCACAGGTGCCGGGCAAGACCGACAAGCTCTGGGTCGAGTTCGACAACTGGTTTTCGCGGATCGTGCCGGGCGTGGCGAAAGGGCAATACTGGGTGTTGTACGTCAGCGATGACTACAAGACCGCCATCGTCGGCGACCCAAGCCGTCGCTACATGTGGCTGCTGTCCCGTACACCGACCGTCAATAGCGTCGTGCGCGAGGAGCTGCTGAGCAAGGCACGCCAGCAGGGCTACGACACCACGCGCCTGATCTGGCGCGCGTCGGATCGACAGATGGCCAAGACCTCGAACTGACTGTCACCCGAAAACCGAAGTGGGAGCGAGCTTGCTCGCGATAGCGGACTTTCAGTCAACATGTATGTTGAAGGTAAAGGCCCTATCGCGAGCAAGCTCGCTCCCACAGGGTTGATTGGGTCAGCCTAAAAGTTCGCGCAGTACCTGGGTAAACGCCCGGGCGCTTTGCTCTTCGCCGGCATGCCGCCCATCGCGCACCACCCACCGACCGCCGACCATCACATCGCGCACCTGGCGATCGCCGCCGGCAAACAGCCAGCGATTGAGGATGCCGTCGCCCTGGGCCGTGGCCAGGTACGGGTCGCTGCCATCGAGCACCAGCCAGTCGGCGCGCTTGCCGATTTCGAGGGTACCGATCGGTTGTCCCAGGGCCTGGGCTCCGCCTTCCAGCGCCGCATCGAACAAGGTGCGGCCGACCATCGGCTGATCCGCCCGATACAAGCGGTTGCGCCGTTGATCCCGCAGGCGCTGGCCATATTCCAGCCAGCGCAATTCTTCGACCACGCTCAGCGATACATGGCTGTCAGAGCCGATCCCCAGGCGCCCGCCCTGGGCGAGGAAATCCACGGCCGGGAAAATCCCGTCCCCCAGGTTGGCTTCGGTGGTCAGGCACAGGCCGGCAATCGCCCGGCTCCTGGCCATGAGGCTGACTTCCTGGGCGTTGGCGTGGGTGGCGTGGACCAGGCACCAGCGCTGGTCGACTTCGGTGTTTTCGTACAGCCATTGCAGCGGACGGGCGCCGCTCCAGCTCAGGCAATCGTCGACTTCCTTCTGCTGTTCGGCAATGTGAATGTGCACCGGGCACTCGCGGTCACTGGCGGCCAGCACATCCTGGATCTGCCCGGGCGTCACGGCACGCAGCGAGTGGAAGCACAGACCCAGCGCCTGGGACGGCTGCCCGGCCAGGATCGGCTGCAAGCGCGACTGAAGCTTCAAGTAGTTTTCGGTGCTGTTGATGAACCGGCGCTGCCCGTCATTGGGCGCCTGGCCGCCAAAACCGGAGTGGCTGTAGAGCACCGGCAGCAGCGTCAGGCCGATGCCAGCGGCGCTGGCGGCGTGGCTGATGCGCAGGGCCAGCTCCGCCGGGTCGGCGTAGGGCGTGCCATCGATGTCGTGGTGCACATAGTGGAATTCGGCGACCGAGGTGTAGCCGGCCTTGAGCATTTCGATGTACAGCTGGCGGGCAATGATGCCGAGTTGGTCGGGACTGATTTTTCCGACGAGGCGGTACATCAAGTCGCGCCAGGTCCAGAAACTGTCGTTGGGATTGCCTGCCACTTCCGCCAGCCCGGCCATGGCCCGTTGGAAGGCATGGGAGTGCAGGTTCGGCATACCCGGCAACAGCGGACCGCCCAGCCGTTCGGCGCCGTCTGCGTGGGAACCGGCCTGGATATGGGTCAGGACGCCTTCGGCATCGACCTCAAGACGTACATCATGGGCCCATCCACTAGGCAGCAGCGCGCGTTCGGCAAAGAAGGCGGACATGGTTCAACCTCATCGTGCGTAATTTGTATATACATATACAGACGTTTGCCTGGCCGGTAAACTCCGGCAAGCTAGCAACCTTATCCGCAGAACAGGGAACCGCCGTGCCGACTCCGCCTGCCAAACAGCCGCTGGCCGCAAACATGGGTGACAGTCCGGCACCCCTGTACGCCCGCGTCAAACAGATGATCACCCAGCAGATCGACAGTGGAAACTGGCCGCCGCATTACCGCGTGCCGTCGGAAAGCGAACTGGTCAGCCAACTGGGCTTCAGTCGCATGACCATCAACCGTGCGCTGCGGGAAATGACCGCCGACGGCCTGTTGGTGCGCATGCAGGGTGTCGGTACCTTCGTGGCCGAGCCCAAGAGCCAGTCCGCGTTGTTCGAAGTGCATAACATCGCCGACGAAATCGCCTCCCGTGGCCATCGCCACACTTGCAAGGTCATTACCCTGGAAGAAGAGGCGGCCGGTTCCGAGCGGGCCCTGGCCCTGGATATGCGCGAAGGCCAGAAAGTGTTCCATTCGCTGATCGTGCATTTCGAGAATGACATCCCCGTGCAAATCGAGGACCGTTTCGTCAACGCGCTGGTGGCGCCGGACTACCTCAAGCAGGACTTCACCGTGCAAACGCCCTACGCCTATCTGAACCAGGTCGCGCCGCTGACCGAGGGCGAGCATGTGGTCGAGGCGATCCTGGCCGAGCCGAGTGAATGCAAGTTGTTGCAGATCGAAAGGGGCGAGCCGTGCCTGTTGATCCGCCGCCGCACCTGGTCCGGGCGCCAGCCGGTGACCGCCGCCCGTTTGATTCATCCGGGGTCCCGCCACAGTCTGGAAGGGCGCTTTCATAAATGAGCCATTTGAAGGTTTTACGCGCGGCAGACTACCCACGCATGCCGTGGAAAAACGGTGGCGGCAGCACCGAAGAAATCACTCGCGATGCCGGCACCGGCCTGGAAGGTTTCGGCTGGCGCCTGTCGATTGCCGACATTGGTGAGTCGGGCGGCTTCTCCACCTTCGCCGGTTACGAGCGGGTCATCAGTGTCTTGCAGGGGAGCGGCATGACACTGAACGTCGATGGCCAAGTCACGCGGGCTTTGCATCCGCTGGACCCTTTTACGTTCAGCGGCGAGAGCCATGTGTTTTGCACACTGCTGGGCGGACCGATTCGTGACTTCAACCTGATCTACGCGCCGCAGCGTTACCGCGCGCGGTTGCAGTGGTTGGGCGGCCAGCAGCGGTTTTTCAGTGACGCGCAAACGGTACTGGTGTTCAGTGCCGCCCCGGGACTGGCTATCAAGGTCGGTGAGTCCGCCGTTGATTTGGGCCTCTACGACTGTTTGCAACTGAGCAGTAACACCGGGTTGGTGGATGTCTCCACTCACGGTCAATGCTGCGTGATTGAGCTGACGGCCCGCTAATTTCAGCTTCTTGAGTACCCTGTGGGAGAAAGCCTTGCTCCCACAGATAAACACCCTCGCCACAAGGTGCCTGCCTGCTGTTTCTTCTGCGCACCAACTTGTTACCGAATGCCCCAGCGTGGCGCAACACCACGCTTCTGTGACCCTCCGATTTCCCCCCTCGAAAACCCTCTTGAAAAATTTCATGCCGCTCAGCAGCCCTTAAATCACAAGGCTTTCAGCCAATTCGCCAGCGGTTTCTGAATATCGTCTCCAACAAGTTGGCCGCTTGATTGCATATGCTTGTACATACAAGTAAAGACGTATGCGTATGAGTCTCCGATATTCAACGCAACGTTCGCTAAATCGCTGCCCACTGCCCGGGCTGGTCTGGATTGATCGCTGAGGAGTTTTTGCTGTGACCGACGCTACCCGCAAACCCGAAAAATACCGTGACGTTGAAATCCGTGCCCCTCGCGGTAACACGCTGACCGCCAAGAGCTGGCTGACTGAAGCGCCGCTGCGCATGTTGATGAACAACCTCGACCCGGAAGTGGCCGAGAACCCCAAGGAACTGGTGGTCTACGGTGGCATTGGCCGCGCGGCGCGCAACTGGGAGTGCTACGACAAGATCGTCGAAAGCCTGACCAACCTGAACGACGACGAAACCCTGCTGGTGCAATCCGGCAAGCCGGTGGGCGTGTTCAAGACCCACAGCAACGCCCCTCGCGTGCTGATCGCCAACTCCAACCTGGTGCCGCACTGGGCCAGTTGGGAGCACTTCAACGAACTCGACGCCAAGGGCCTGGCCATGTACGGCCAGATGACCGCCGGCAGCTGGATCTACATTGGCAGCCAGGGCATCGTGCAAGGCACTTATGAAACCTTCGTCGAGGCCGGTCGCCAGCACTACGACTCCAACCTCAAGGGTCGCTGGGTCCTGACCGCCGGCCTGGGCGGCATGGGCGGTGCGCAGCCCTTGGCCGCTACCCTGGCCGGTGCGTGCTCGCTGAACATCGAATGCCAACAGGTGAGCATCGATTTCCGCCTGAAAACCCGCTACGTCGACGAGCAAGCCAAGGACCTCGACGACGCCCTGGCGCGCATCGAGAAATACACTGCCGAAGGCAAGGCGATTTCCATCGCGCTGTGTGGGAACGCTGCCGAGATCCTGCCGGAAATGGTCCGTCGTGGTGTGCGCCCAGACATGGTCACCGACCAGACCAGCGCCCACGACCCACTCAACGGCTACCTGCCGGCCGGTTGGACCTGGGACGAATATCGTGCCCGCGCCAAGACCGAACCCGCCGCCGTGGTGAAGGCCGCCAAGCAATCGATGGCCGTCCACGTCAAAGCCATGCTGGCCTTCCAGAAAATGGGCGTGCCGACCTTCGACTACGGCAACAACATCCGCCAGATGGCCCAGGAAGAGGGCGTCGAAAATGCCTTCGACTTCCCTGGTTTCGTCCCGGCTTATATCCGTCCGCTGTTCTGCCGCGGTATCGGCCCGTTCCGCTGGGCTGCGCTGTCCGGTGATCCGCAGGACATCTACAAGACCGACGCCAAGGTCAAGGAACTGATCCCTGACGACGCCCACCTGCACAACTGGCTGGACATGGCCCGCGAGCGCATCAGCTTCCAGGGCTTGCCGGCACGTATCTGCTGGGTTGGCCTGGGCCAACGCGCCAAGCTGGGCCTGGCATTCAACGAGATGGTGCGCAGCGGCGAATTGTCGGCCCCGATCGTGATCGGCCGCGACCATCTGGACTCCGGTTCCGTGGCCAGCCCCAACCGTGAAACCGAATCCATGCAGGACGGTTCCGATGCGGTTTCCGACTGGCCGTTGCTCAACGCCTTGCTCAACACCGCCAGTGGCGCGACCTGGGTTTCGCTGCACCACGGTGGCGGCGTCGGCATGGGCTTCTCCCAGCACTCGGGCATGGTGATCGTCTGCGACGGTACCGACGAAGCGGCCGAGCGCATTGCCCGCGTGCTGCACAACGATCCGGCCACGGGCGTGATGCGTCATGCCGATGCCGGTTACCAGATCGCCATCGATTGCGCCAAGGAACAGGGGCTGAACCTGCCGATGATTACCGGCAAATAAACCGGGCCCCCCTGTGGGAGCGAGCTTGCTCGCGATAGCGGTGGATCAGTACCGGTTCCGTCTACTGACACGCCCTCATCGCGAGCAAGCTCGCTCCCACAGGAGTGCGGCGCAATTGAATTGCAGAACAATCCACAGAGGTTGAACCATGGCTGTCACCAGCACACGTGCAAGCAGCAAGCCGTTGATCGAGAAACGTTCGATCGACTACATCCCGGAAACGGAGAGACACGGCCGATTGTTGAGCCAGTTCACCCTCTGGATGGGGGCCAACCTGCAAATCACGGCAATTGTCACCGGCGCATTGGCGGTGGTGCTTGGCGGTGATGTGTTCTGGTCGTTGATCGGTTTGCTGATCGGCCAACTGCTCGGCGGTGGCGTCATGGCGTTGCATGCCGCGCAAGGGCCCAAGCTTGGCCTGCCGCAGATGATCTCCAGCCGGGTGCAGTTTGGTGTGTATGGCGCGGCCATCCCGATCGTGCTGGTGTGCCTGATGTACTTGGGTTTCACCGCAACGGGAACCGTGCTTTCCGGCCAGGCGCTGGGCCAGTTGTTTGGCGTCAGCGACAGTGTCGGCATCCTCATTTTCGCCAGCGTCATCGTGCTGGTCACGGTGCTCGGTTATCGGGTGATTCACTTCATTGGCCGTGTCGCCAGCATCATTGGTGTGATCGCCTTCGTTTACCTGTTCGCTCGTCTGATGAGCCAGACGGACGTTGGCGCACTCTTGCAAATCCGCCATTTCAGCTGGAGCAGTTTCCTGCTTGCGGTGTCGCTCGCGGCATCCTGGCAGATCGCCTTCGGCCCCTACGTGGCGGACTATTCGCGTTACCTGCCGAGCAAGACTTCTTCGGTGAAAACCTTTTTTGCCGCGGGCGCCGGTTCAGTCATCGGCGCACAGGTGGCGATGATCCTCGGCGTGTTTGCCGCGGCCTCGGCCAATGGGCAATTCGCCGGTCACGAAGTGGCCTACATCGTGGGCCTGGGGGGCACCGGTGCCACCGCCGCGCTGCTGTATTTCAGCATCGCATTCGGCAAGGTCACCATCTCCACGCTGAACTCCTACGGCAGCTTCATGTGCATCGCGACCATCATCAGCGGTTTTCGTGGTCACCTGAACGTAACGCGCTTGCAACGTCTGGTCTTCGTGCTGGTCATCGTCGGCGCTGCGACGCTGATCGCGCTGCTCGGCCAGCACTCGTTCCTCGGCGCGTTCAAGTCCTTCATCCTGTTCTTGCTGGCGTTCTTTACGCCTTGGAGCGCGATCAACCTGGTGGACTACTACTGCATCACCCGCGAGCGCTATGACGTGCCGGCACTGGCCGACCCGAACGGTCGCTACGGTCGTTGGAACGCCCTCGGCATCAGCGTCTATGTCTTCGGCGTACTGGTTCAACTGCCATTTATCGCCACCAAGTTCTATACCGGTCCGCTGGTGGCAGCCATGGGCGGTGTGGATATTTCCTGGATCATCGGTCTGGTGGTTCCGGCGGCGCTGTATTACGTCGTCGCCAAGAAGTGGCACAGCGCTGTACCCGATCAATTGATCCTGCCAATCGAGCAGGACACGGTTGACGCACAACCGAGCAGGGCGGGCCGCATTCAAGCGGTCTGATGGGACGTTGACAGGGCTGGATGCCTATTGACTGCCGTAAGCCAATCCAACTGATTAGGAGCGTCACATAATGAAGTCGAACAAGACCCTGCTGACCACATTGCTTTCCATGGGCCTGCTGGCCAGCGCTGGCGCCACACAAGCGGCGGGTTGGTGCGAGTCGGGTAAACCGGTGAAGTTCGCCGGCCTGAACTGGGAAAGCGCCATGCTGCTGACCGACGTCCTGCAAGTGGTGCTTGAAAAAGGCTACGACTGCAAGACCGACAGCCTGCCAGGCAATTCCATCACCATGGAGAACGCCCTGAGCAGCAACGACATCCAGGTATTTGCCGAAGAGTGGGTCGGCCGCAGTGAAGTCTGGAACAAGGCCGAGAAGGCCGGCAAGGTAGTCGGCGTCGGTGCCCCGGTCGTGGGTGCCATCGAAGGCTGGTACGTGCCGCGCTACGTGGTGGAAGGCGACGCCAAGCGCAAGCTCGAAGCCAAGGCACCAGGCCTGAAGAACATCGCTGACCTGGGCCAGTACGCCGCCGTGTTCAAGGACCCGGAAGAACCGTCCAAGGGCCGCTTCTATAACTGCCCGGCCGGCTGGACCTGCGAGCTGGACAACAGCGAAATGCTGAAAAACTATGGCTTGGAAAAAACCTACACCAACTTCCGTCCAGGTACCGGCCCAGCGCTGGATGCGGCAGTGCTGTCGAGCTACAAGCGCGGCGAGCCGATCCTGTTCTACTACTGGTCGCCAACGCCGCTGATGGGCCAGGTGGACCTGGTGAAACTGGAAGAAAAACCGGGCGTGGATAAAAGCGTGAGCATCAAGGTCGGCCTGTCCAAGACCTTCCACGACGAGGCACCTGAATTGGTGACGGTGCTGGAAAAGGTCAACCTGCCGATCGATATCCTGAACCAGAACCTCGGGCGCATGGCCAAGGAACGAATCGAGTCGCCGAAACTGGCGAAGATCTTCCTGAAGGAACATCCTGAAGTCTGGCACGCCTGGGTAAGCGAAGACGCTGCCAAGAAAATCGACGCGGCTCTGTAGGTCGAATACTTCCCGGCCAACCGTAGGGCTGGCCGGGACGTTCACCGCATCCACTTGATCGAGAGTCTCTTATGTTTCCCGAAAGCTTTACCTTCTCCATTGCCGATTGGGTCAACGGTTGGGTCGACTCCCTGGTGACCAACTATGGCGATGTGTTCCGGCACATCTCCGACACCCTGCTGTGGGCCATCGTCAATCTCGAAGGCCTGCTGCGCATGGCGCCCTGGTGGCTGATGCTGGCTATCGTCGGTGGCATCGCCTGGCACGCCACCCGCAAGGTCGTCGCCACGGCGGTGATCGTCGGCCTGCTGTTTCTGGTGGGCGCGGTGGGCCTGTGGGACAAGCTGATGCAGACCCTCGCGCTGATGCTGGTGGCGACGCTGATCTCGGTGTTGATCGGCATTCCGCTGGGCATTCTCTCGGCACGCAGCAATCGCCTGCGTTCGGTGCTGATGCCGTTGCTGGACATCATGCAGACCATGCCGAGCTTCGTGTACCTGATTCCGGTGTTGATGCTGTTCGGCCTGGGCAAGGTCCCGGCGATTTTCGCCACGGTGATCTACGCCGCGCCGCCACTGATTCGCCTGACTGACCTTGGCATCCGCCAGGTGGACGGCGAAGTGATGGAAGCCATCAACGCCTTCGGCGCCAACCGCTGGCAACAGCTGTTCGGCGTGCAACTGCCCCTGGCCCTGCCGAGCATCATGGCCGGGATCAACCAGACCACCATGATGGCCCTGTCGATGGTGGTCATCGCCTCGATGATCGGCGCCCGTGGCCTGGGTGAAGACGTGCTGGTGGGCATCCAGACCCTCAACGTCGGACGCGGCCTGGAAGCCGGGCTGGCGATCGTGATTCTCGCCGTGGTCATCGACCGCATTACCCAGGCCTATGGTCGTCCTCGGCACGAGGTGAGCAAATGAGCAACGCAGCCATCAGCAAGATCGAAGTCAAGAATGTCTTCAAGATTTTCGGCAATCGCTCCAAGGAGGCCCTGGAGCTGATCCGCCAGAACAAGACCAAGGACCAGGTGCTGGCCGAAACCGGCTGCGTGGTCGGCGTTAACGACTTGTCGCTGAGCATCGGCACCGGTGAGATTTTCGTGATCATGGGCCTGTCCGGTTCCGGCAAGTCCACGTTGGTGCGCCATTTCAACCGGCTGATCGACCCTACCAGCGGCGCGATCCTGGTGGACGGCGAAGACATCCTGCAACTGGACATGGACGCCTTGCGCGAATTTCGCCGGCACAAGATCAGCATGGTGTTCCAGAGCTTCGGCCTGCTGCCCCACAAGAGCGTGCTGGACAACGTCGCCTATGGCTTGAAAGTGCGCGGCGAGAGCAAGCAGGTGTGCGCCGAGCGGGCATTGCACTGGATCGATACCGTGGGCCTGAAGGGCTACGAGAACAAATACCCGCACCAGCTCTCCGGTGGCATGCGCCAGCGTGTCGGCCTGGCCCGGGCCTTGGCGGCGGACACCGACATCATCCTCATGGACGAAGCCTTCAGCGCCCTCGACCCACTGATCCGCGCGGAGATGCAGGACCAGTTGCTGGAACTGCAAAAGACCCTGCACAAGACCATCGTGTTCATCACCCACGACCTCGA
Organism: Pseudomonas sp. A-RE-22; assembly: GCF_019956035.1. NCBI lineage: Bacteria > Pseudomonadati > Pseudomonadota > Gammaproteobacteria > Pseudomonadales > Pseudomonadaceae > Pseudomonas > Pseudomonas sp. A-RE-22. The sequence continues at coordinate 250,268 of NZ_JAHBCZ010000011.1, read as the reverse complement.
CGAGGCCGTGCGCATCGGCAACCGCATTGCGATCCTCAAGGACGGCAAGCTGATCCAGGTCGGCACGCCTCGGGAGATCCTGCACTCGCCGGCGGATGAGTATGTCGATCGGTTTGTGCAACGGCGGGCGGCGGTGGTTTGAGGGATTTGTGGTGGCTGGGCTGGCGTCATCGCGAGCAAGCTCGCTCCCACAAGGGGGCCTCCTTTGTTCACACATTTTGTGTCCAAAGGAAATCCCTGTGGGAGCGAGCTTGCTCGCGATAGGGCCGGCAAAGCTGCATCAATGTTCAAGTTGCAAGCATGAGGTTGAAGATGTCCCAGGCTGAAAAAATCGTAATCACCGGCGCCCCGCTGCGCTGGCAGGAGGTCGTCGCCGTCGCGCGCTTCGGCGCTGTGCTCGAGCTGTCGACCCAGACCTGGGCGCGGATCGACAATGCCCAGGCCATCGTCCAGCGCATCGTCGCAAGCGGCGAGCGCGCCTATGGCGTCAACACCGGCCTGGGGGCCTTGTGCAATGTTTCGCTCAAGGACGAACAACTCAGCCAACTGTCGCGCAACACCCTGCTCAGCCATGCCTGTGGCGTCGGTGCGCCGCTTTCCGATGAGCAGACCCGGGCGATTATCTGCGCCGCTATCCTCAACTACAGCCAAGGCAAGTCCGGCATCCATCGCCGGGTGGTCGAAGCGCTGCTGGCCCTGCTCAATCGCGGCATCACACCGCAAGTGCCGTCCCAAGGTTCGGTGGGTTACCTGACCCACATGGCCCACATCGGCATCGCGCTGCTGGGCGTCGGCCAGGTCAGCTATCGCGGGCAGATAATCCCGGCGCAACAGGCCCTGGCCGCAGAGAGTTTGCAACCGGTGCAACTGGGGGCCAAGGACGGTCTGTGCCTGGTCAACGGCACGCCGTGCATGACCGGTCTGAGCTGCCTGGCCCTGGCCGATGCGACGCGGTTGGTGCAATGGGCCGATGTGATCGGCGCCATGAGTTTCGAGGCCCAGCGCGGGCAGATTGCCGCGTTCGATGCCGACGTCATTGCCCTCAAGCCGCACCCGGGCATGCAGCAGGTCGGCGTCAACTTGCGGGCACTGCTGGATGGCAGCGAAGTCATCGCCGCGAGCCTGGGTATTCGCACCCAGGACGCCTTGAGTATCCGCTCGATTCCCCAGGTGCACGGTGCGGCTCGCGACCAGTTGGCCCACGCCCGGCAACAGATCGAAACCGAACTCAACGCGGTGACCGATAATCCGCTGCTGCTGGGTACACCGGAGAACTTCCGGGTCATGTCCCAGGCCAATCCCCACGGCCAGTCGGTGGCGCTGGCGGCAGATCTGCTGGCGATTGCCATGGCTGAGATCGGCTCCATCGCCGAGCGTCGCCTCGACCGCTTGATCAATCCCCACGTCAGCGGCCTGCCGGCCTTCCTGGTGGCCAACCCCGGGGTGAACTCGGGGATGATGATCGTGCAATACGTCGCCGCGTCGCTGTGCGCGGAAAACAAGCAACTGGCGCAACCGGCGGTGCTCGACAATTTCGTCACCTCCGGGTTGCAGGAAGACCATCTGAGCATGGGCACCAACGCGGCCCTGAAGCTGCACCGGGCGCTGGAAAACTGCACGCAGATCCTCGCCATCGAATACCTGCTGGCCGCCCAGGCCTTTGAGTTTCTCAAGGCCCAGCGTTTCGGCGCCGGCACCGATATCGCCTGGAAACTGCTGCGCGAACGCGTCCCGGCCTATGACCAGGACCGCTGGCTGGCGCCGGACATCGCCAGTGCCGCCGGCCTGCTCAAAGACCCGAACGTGTTGCACCGCGTATTACCGAATTTGAATTGATCAAAAAAGCGCCAGCGTGCCAAGGCACCTCTTGCCCACAAGGCATCGCCCAAAAAGCGAAGGTGACGGATAACGGAACATTCCGGAGCGACTGGCGGGTGAAAACAAAACTCTCAAAAGGAGCAATACATGACTGCCTTAAACCTGATTCCCGGCCAATTGAGCCTGGCTCAATTGCGTGACATCTATCAGCAACCCGTGACCTTGAGTCTCGACGCCAGCGCGTCGGCGCAGATCGAAGCCAGTGTTGCCTGCGTTGAGCAGATCCTTGCCGAGAACCGCACCGCCTACGGCATCAACACCGGTTTCGGCCTGCTGGCCTCGACCCGTATCGCCAGCGAAGACCTGGAAAACCTGCAGCGCTCCCTGGTGCTGTCCCATGCCGCCGGGGTGGGCGAGCCGATCAGCGATGCGCTGGTGCGGCTGGTCATGGTGCTCAAGGTCAACAGCCTGAGCCGGGGTTTTTCCGGCATCCGTCGGCAGGTGATCGATGCGCTGATTGCGCTGATCAATGCCGAGGTCTACCCGCACATTCCGCTCAAGGGTTCGGTCGGTGCGTCCGGTGACCTGGCGCCACTGGCCCACATGTCCCTGGTGCTGCTGGGCGAAGGCAAGGCCCGCTACAAGGGCGAATGGCTGCCGGCCGTCGAGGCGCTGAAAGTGGCTGGCCTCGCGCCGCTGACCCTGGCCGCCAAGGAAGGCCTGGCGCTGCTCAACGGCACCCAGGTCTCCACCGCGTTTGCCCTGCGTGGCCTGTTCGAAGGCGAAGACCTGTTTGCCGGTGCCCTGGCCCTGGGCGGCCTCACGGTGGAAGCGGTGCTCGGCTCGCGTTCGCCATTCGATGCACGCATCCATGCCGCCCGTGGCCAGAAAGGCCAGATCGACGCCGCCGCTGCCTACCGCGATCTGCTGGGCGAGCGCAGCGAAGTTTCCGATTCGCACCAGAACTGCGACAAGGTCCAGGACCCGTACTCCCTGCGCTGCCAACCGCAGGTGATGGGCGCCTGCCTGACCCAGTTCCGCCAGGCCGCCGAGGTGCTGGTGATCGAGGCCAACGCGGTGTCGGATAACCCGCTGGTGTTCGCCGCCGAGGGCGACGTGATTTCCGGCGGCAACTTCCACGCCGAACCGGTGGCGATGGCGGCCGACAACATGGCCTTGGCGATTGCCGAGATTGGCTCCCTGAGCGAGCGACGCATTTCGTTGATGATGGACAAGCACATGTCGCAACTGCCGCCGTTCCTCGTCGCCAATGGCGGAGTGAACTCCGGCTTCATGATCGCCCAGGTCACCGCTGCGGCCCTGGCCAGTGAAAACAAGGCGCTGTCCCATCCCCATTCGGTGGACAGCCTGCCGACGTCGGCGAACCAGGAAGACCACGTTTCCATGGCCCCGGCTGCCGGCAAGCGTCTGTGGGAAATGGCCGAGAACACCCGTGGGATCCTCGCGGTGGAATGGCTCGCGGCTTGCCAGGGGCTGGACCTGCGCGGCGGTTTGAAGACCTCCGCGAAGCTGGAGCGGGCCCGGGGTCTGCTGCGTGCGCAAGTGCCGTTTTATGAGAAGGATCGCTTCTTTGCGCCGGACATCAATGCGGCCAGTGAATTGCTGGCGAGTCGGTGCCTGAACGAATTGGTCACGGCGCAGTTGTTGCCGAGCCTGTAAGGGCCTCATCGCGAGCGAGCTCGCTCCCACACTTATTTGGGGTACACCCTGACCCTTGTGGGAGCGAGCTTGCTCGCGATTCGATTTTGAATGCGACGAGGAAACCGGGATGAAAACCCTCTGGCAAAACTGCCACGCCGCCACCATGGCCCAGGGCGTCTACTCGATCATCGAAGACGCCGCCATCGTTACCCTGGGCGAGCACATCCAATGGATCGGCCCGCGTGCCGAATTGCCGACGGGTGACTACCCGGCGGTCAACGACCTCAAGGGCGCCTGGGTCACCCCGGGGCTGATCGACTGTCACACCCACACGGTATTTGGCGGCAACCGTAGCGGTGAGTTCGAGCAGCGCCTGCAAGGCGTCAGCTATGCGCAGATCGCCGCAGCCGGTGGCGGCATCGCCAGCACGGTGCGCGCCACCCGCGCCGCCAGTGAAGACGAACTGTTCGCCAGCGCCGCCAAACGCCTGGGAAACCTGATGCGCGACGGCGTGACCACGGTGGAAATCAAATCCGGCTACGGCCTGGATCTGGCCAGCGAGCGCAAGATCCTGCGGGTCATCCGCCGCCTCGGCGCCGAGTTGCCGGTCAGCGTGCGCAGCACCTGCCTGGCGGCCCACGCCTTGCCACCGGAATACAAGGATCGCGCCGACGACTACATCGAGCACATCTGCACCGAGATGCTTCCGGCCCTGGCGGCCGAAGGACTGGTGGATGCGGTGGATGCCTTTTGCGAATACCTGGCGTTTTCCCCGGCGCAGGTCGAGCGGGTGTTTATCACCGCGCAACAACTGGGGCTGCCAGTGAAGCTGCACGCCGAGCAGTTGTCGTCGCTGCACGGTTCAAGCCTGGCGGCGCGTTACCAGGCGCTGTCGGCCGATCACCTGGAATTCATGACCGAGGACGATGCCAAAGCCATGGCCGAATCCGGCACCGTGGCAGTGCTGTTGCCGGGCGCGTTTTATTTCCTGCGCGAAACCCAATTGCCGCCCATGGAAGCCCTGCGCAAGCACGGTGTGAAAATCGCCGTGGCCAGCGACCTCAACCCCGGCACCTCGCCGGCGTTGTCGTTGCGCCTGATGTTGAACATGGCCTGCACCTGTTTCCGGATGACCCCGGAAGAAGCCCTGGCGGGGGCGACGATTCATGCGGCCCAGGCCTTGGGCATGGCTGACACCCACGGTTCGCTGGAAGCCGGCAAGGTCGCGGATTTTGTCGCCTGGCACATCGACCGCCCGGCCGACCTGGCGTACTGGCTCGGTGGCGATCTGGAAAAACGCGTCGTGCATCACGGCGTGGAAATCGATTGAGGAGAATGGTTGTGGAGAAGGTCCTGAATTTCAAGCAAGGACGCGTGCCGCTGTTGATCAGCATGCCTCACGCCGGCCTGCGCCTGACCCCGGCGGTACAGGCCGGGTTGATCCCCGAGGCCCAGAGCCTGCCAGACACCGACTGGCACATCCCGAGGCTCTACGAGTTCGCCGCCGAGCTGGGCGCCAGCACCCTGGCCGCCGAGTACTCACGGTTTGTCGTCGACCTGAACCGCCCCTCCGATGACAAGCCGATGTACGTCGGCGCCACCACCGGTTTGTACCCGGCGACGCTGTTCGATGGCGTGCCGCTGTTTCGCGAAGGGCTGGAACCGTCGGCCGAGGAGCGGGCGACGTATCTGCAACAGGTCTGGATGCCTTACCACCAGGCGCTGCAGCAGGAACTGGCGCGGCTCAAGGCCGAGTTCGGCTATGCCTTGCTGTTCGATGCCCATTCGATCCGTTCGGTGATCCCGCACCTGTTCGACGGCAAGCTGCCGGACTTCAACCTCGGCACGTTCAACGGTGCCAGTTGCGACCCGACCCCTGCCAGCCAGCTCGAAGCCATCTGCGCCCGTCACGGTCAGTTCACTCATGTGCTCAACGGGCGGTTCAAGGGCGGACACATCACCCGGCACTACGGCAACCCGGCCGAAGACATCCACGCGGTGCAACTGGAACTGTGCCAGAGCACCTACATGGAAGAGTTCGAACCGTTCAACTACCGCGCGGATTTGGCGGCGCCGACCCAGGTGGTGCTCAGGGAGCTGCTGGAAGGCTTCCTGGCGTGGGGACAGCAGGCTTACAAGAAATAAAGATCTAGCCATGACTCCTGTGGCGAGGGGACTTATCTGTGGGAGCAAAGCTTGCTCGCGATACAGGTGGCGCTGTTTCAGAGAGACCGCGTTGTTTTCATCGCGGGCAAGCCTTGCTCCCACAGTCTCCCTCGCCACAAGTTTATGTACTCTGGTTCCTTGGAATGGGAACTGTCGCCACCGTGCAAAACCGAGTCGCCACAGTTCATCTTCAGCCCCTCGGCGCTGCGTAATGTTTTGGGCACGGTGCAGCAAGACACCGACCTACAATAATCCGCTGCCGCACGAGACCTTCCCGATGAAAAGACTGTTCAAACGCTGTCTGTCGATCCTCTGCGGTACCACCCTCTTGAGCGTCGGGGCGATGGCCGCCGAGCCGGCGTCGTGCCAGACCGTGCGCATGGGCGTGGTCAACTGGACCGACGTGATCGCCACCAGCGGCATGGCCGACGTGTTACTCACCGGGCTGGGCTACGACAGCAAGCAGACCAGCGCCGTGCAGCAGATCATCTTCGCCGGCATCCGCGATAAGCGTCTCGATATTTTCCTGGGCTACTGGAAGCCGGCGATGGACAAGAACATCGCGCCGTTTCTGGCGGCCAACCAAGTGAAGGTATTGGACAAGCCGAGCCTGGCCGACGCCCAGGCCACCCTGGCTGTTCCAGATTACGTGGCGGCGGCGGGGCTCAAGACCTTCGCCGACATTGCCCGGTTCAAGGATCAACTGGGCGGCAAGATCTACGGGATCGAGCCGGGCAGCGGTGCCAACACCACCATCAAGACCCTGATTGAAACCAACCACTTCGGCCTCAAGGACTTCAAGCTGATCGAATCCGGCGAGGCGGGCATGCTGGCCGCGGTGCAACGGGCGGTGAATCGCAAGGAGTTCGTGGTCTTCGTCGGCTGGACCCCACACCCGATGAACATCAACATGAACATCACCTACCTGACCGGCAGCGAGGATGTCTATGGCCCGAACGAAGGCGCCGCGACCGTCTCCACCGTCACCGCGCCGGACTATGCCCAGCGCTGCCCGAACGTGAACCGCTTGCTGGAAAACCTCACTTTCACCGCCGCCCAGGAAAGCCAGTTGATGGTGCCGATCATGGAGCGCAAGACGCCCCAGGACGTCGCCCGGCAATGGTTGCGCGATCATCCCGAGGATGTGCAGAAGTGGCTGGCCGGAGTCACCAGCTTCGACGGCAAGGATGGCGTGGCGGCGGTGCAGGCCAGTCTCAAGAATTGACCTGCCTGGCTGTGGCGGGGTGATTTATCTGTGGTGGCTCCCACATTTCAATAGGTGGTGTTCTTCATGGCCTCATATCCACTCTCAGAACAGATGTCAGCCTTCATCGACAGAACCCTGAGCTTCACCAGCCCGGACGACAGCCTCGCCAGTTCGCGCCAGGGCTACAGCCAAATGTGCCGGGCGTTCACCCCGACACGCCCGCCAACACTGGCCATCGAGGATTTCGAGTTGGCCGGTGTGGCTGCGCGCGCCTATCACCCACGGGGCGCCGCGCCACCCACCGGCTGGCCGTGCATCCTTTATCTGCACGGCGGTGGTTGGGTGGTGGGGGACCTGGACTCCCATGACTTCATCTGCATGGAGCTGGCGGCTGCCCTTGGTGCGCTGGTGGTGGCGGTGGATTATCGGCTGGCCCCAGAGCATCCGTTTCCAGCCGGGTTGGACGATTGCCTCGCCGTGTGGCGTCATCTGGCAGCCGCGCCCTTTGCCATCGACCCGCGTCGCCGGCTGGTGGTCGGAGACAGTGCCGGCGGCAATCTCGCCGCTGCGTTATGCCTGGCCTTGCGTGATGCCGGGCAAGCGCTGCCCCGGGCCCAGGTGCTGATCTATCCGGCGCTCGGTGGCCTGGCAACGCTACCCTCGCGCCGCGAATGTGCCGACGCGCCGCTGTTGAGCAGCAGCGATCTGGACAGTTATCACACCCTCTACCTGAACGGCGCCCAACCGTCCCTCCTCGCCATGCCGTTGCTCGCCGATCATCTGGACGGTCTTCCACCAGCGCTGATTGTCGTGGCGCAATGGGACCCGCTGCGCGACGACGGTGTCCTTTATAGCGAGCGGCTGAACGCCGCAGGGGTAGCCTCTGTGTTGTACATGGGCGAAGGGTTGGTCCACGGCTGCCTGCGCGGTCGGGGGCAGGTGCCGGAGGTCGATCGGCTGTATCGCACGCTGCTGGCGTACCTGGCTGACATGCTTTGACTGCGCAGGGGACATGCTCATTAAGGTAATTCGGGTTTATGATGCCGGACGGCAGACTAAATAGACGTCCCTACAGGGATGACTCGACCCCTTACGGAGCGCGCAATGCAGACTTTGTACCCGCAGATCAAACCCCATGCCCGGCACGATCTGGCTGTCGATGACACCCACACGCTCTATGTCGATGAAAGCGGTTCCCCGGAAGGCCTGCCGGTGGTGTTCATTCACGGCGGCCCGGGTGCTGGCTGCGATGCACAGAGCCGCCGCTACTTCGATCCGAACCTGTACCGCATCGTCACTTTCGACCAGCGCGGCTGCGGTCGGTCCACCCCCCATGCGAGCCTTGAGAACAACACCACCTGGGATCTGGTCGAAGACCTGGAGCGCATCCGCAAGCACCTGGGTATCGAGAAGTGGGTGCTGTTTGGCGGTTCCTGGGGCTCGACCCTGGCCCTGGCCTACGCCCAGACTCATCCAGAGCGGGTACACGGCTTGATCCTGCGTGGGATCTTTCTCTGCCGGCCGCAGGAAATCGAATGGTTCTACCAGGCCGGCGCCAGTCGCCTGTTCCCCGACTATTGGCAGGACTACATCGCACCGATCCCGTTGGACGAGCGCGACGACCTGCTCAGCGCCTTCCACAAGCGCCTGACCGGCAACGATCAGATCGCCCAGATGCACGCGGCCAAGGCCTGGTCCACCTGGGAAGGTCGCACCGCGACCCTGCGTCCGAACCCACTGGTGGTCGATCGCTTCTCCGAGCCGCAGCGGGCGCTGTCGATCGCCCGGATCGAATGCCACTACTTCACCAACAACGCTTTCCTCGAACCCAACCAGTTGATTCGCGACATGGGCAAGATCGCCCATTTGCCGGGCGTCATCGTGCATGGCCGCTACGACGTCATCTGCCCGCTGGACAATGCCTGGGAGCTGCATCAGAACTGGCCCAACAGCGAACTGCAGGTGATTCGCGACGCGGGTCACGCCGCTTCGGAGCCGGGGATCACCGACGCACTGGTGCGCGCCGCTGCGCAAATGGCCCGGCGCCTGCTCGACCTGCCGCCTGAAGAAGCATGAAGGGGCTGTTGCAACGAGTTCGCTGCGCGCGGGTCGAAGTATCAGGCGAGATCGTTGGCGCCGTGGATCAGGGCTTGCTGGTGTTGGTGGCCGTCGAGCCCGGGGATACCCGGGCCAGCGCCGACAAACTCCTGCATAAGCTGCTTAACTATCGAGTATTCAGCGACGCCGACGACAAGATGAACCTGTCCCTGGCGGATGTCGGTGGTGGGTTGTTGCTGGTGTCCCAGTTCACCTTGGCTGCCGACACCAAAAGTGGTTTGCGCCCGAGTTTTTCGACAGCCGCACCCCCGGCCCTGGGAGAAGAGTTGTTCAACTATTTGCTCACCCAGGCAAAACAGGTGCATGGCACTGTGGCATCAGGTAGATTCGGCGCCGACATGCAGGTGCATTTGGTCAATGATGGTCCGGTAACCTTCCTGTTACAGGTCTGAAAGCGTTTGAAACATCTTTTCGGGCCTGTTTCGAGGCAAAACTGGGAGTTTTCTCGATAAATACTTTGCTACCCCTGATGCGTTGTCACGCGGGCTACTAGATAATCGCGCGCTACGGGGGATCAGCGTTCGCTGGTCCATTTGACTTAGGTAGAGACTTGTCCTGGACCGTTTGGGGAATCATTTTGTCCCATCGGAGTCGGAACAATGCTCGCCAACTTGGCAAGAGTGGTCCGCAGGAACGGTTTTTCAGTGCCGTTACCGTGCAGATACTTTATCTGGCCGTTGGTTTTTTGATCAGTTTTCGGCGAGGGTTGCTCGTGATTGTTAGTCCCTGTAATGCACCAAAAATGACTGCCAAACGGTTTAGAAACGCTCTGGTAGCGGGCTCGGCCCTGCTGTGCCTGTTCGGCGCGGGCCAACTGTGGGCATTCAGCCTGGATGATGTATCGGCGAAGGCTCAAGAACTGGCCGGGCAAAAATACGAAGCCCCGCGCAGTAATCTGCCGAACGAATTCCGCGAAATGAAATTCGCTGACTATCAAAAAATCCGTTTCCGCACCGAAAAAGCCGAATGGGCCGACCAGAAGACACCGTTCAGGCTGTCCTTCTATCACCAGGGTATGCATTTCGACACACCGGTGAAGATCAACGAAATCACCGCGACCACCGTCGAAGAGATCAAGTACGACCCGTCGCGCTTTGATTTCGACGATGTGAAATTCGATCCCAAGGCCACTGAACAGCTGGGTTACGCGGGTTTTCGCGTGTTGTACCCGATCAACAAGGCTGACAAGCAGGACGAGATCATGACCATGCTGGGCGCGAGTTATTTCCGCGTCATCGGCAAGGGCCAGACCTATGGTCTGTCCGCCCGCGGCATGGCCATCGACACCGCGTTGCCATCGGGTGAAGAATTCCCGCGTTTTCGCGAGTTCTGGATCCAACGTCCGAAGCCGACCGACAAGCACCTGGTGATCTTCGCCCTGCTGGATTCGCCACGCGCCACTGGCGCTTATCGCCTGACCTTGCGTCCGGGCACCGACACCGTGGTCGACGTGAAGTCGCGCATGTTCCTGCGTGACCGCGTGACCAAGCTGGGTGTGGCTCCATTGACCAGCATGTACCTGTTCGGCGCCAACCAACCGTCCAAAGTGCTGAACTACCGTCGCGAACTGCACGACTCCAGTGGCCTGTCGATCCATGCCGGTAACGGCGAGTGGATCTGGCGTCCGCTGAACAACCCGAAACACCTGGCCGTGAGCAACTTCTCGGTAGAAAACCCGCGTGGTTTCGGCCTGTTGCAACGTGGGCGCGACTTCAGCCATTACGAAGACCTGGACGACCGCTACGACAAGCGTCCAAGTGCCTGGATCGAACCGAAAGGCGATTGGGGCAAGGGCTCCGTGGACCTGGTAGAGATTCCGACCGCCGACGAAACCAACGACAATATCGTTGCCTTCTGGAGCCCGGAAAAACTGCCTGAGCCAGGCCAGCCGCTGGACTTCAGCTATCGCCTGCACTGGACCCTCGACGAAGCCAGCCTGCACTCGCCGGACAGCGCCTGGGTCCAGCAGACCCTGCGTTCCACCGGTGACGTGAAACAGTCCAACCTGATCCGTCAGCCGGACGGCAGCGTGGCCTACCTGGTGGATTTCGAAGGTCCGTCCCTGCAAGCCCTGCCGGAAGACGCCGATGTGCGTAGCCAGGTAAGCGTCGGCGAAAACGGCGAGATCGTCGAGAATAGCGTGCGCTACAACCCTGAAACCAAGGGCTGGCGCTTGACCCTGCGGTTGAAGATCAAGGATTCGAAACAGGCCACCGAAATGCGTGCGGCGCTGGTCCGTCCATTGACGCCTGTCGAAGCCCCGGCCACCGCGCACTCCGTGACCACGACCCTGGCCAAGGCCGACAAAGTCGCCCGCCAGCAGACCGAAAAAGAGCTCGCGAACGAAAAAGCGAAAGACGAAGCCAAGGCCGTCAAGGCGGCAGACGCCGCTGTTGAACCGACCCCAACCCAGCAGGAACCGGAACCGACTGAACAAGTCTTGACCGAGACCTGGAGCTATCAGTTGCCAGCCGATGAGTAATACTTCAGTACAGCCAGAGACGCTCAGCGAGTACCTGGCCCATTTGCCCATGACCGACGAGCAGCGCGCCGAACTGGCGGGCTGCAAGTCCTTCAGCGAATTGCACGAACGCCTGTCGTCTTCGACCTTCGACGAGCCCGCCGAGGCGGCGCACGCCTCGGTGGGCCGCCGGCTGACCCTGAGCACCGCCGAAGAGCTCGAAGACGCCGAGATGCTGGGGCTCGACACCAGCGGTCGGGTGTGCCTGAAAGCCACGCCGCCGATTCGTCGGACCAAGGTCGTACCGGAGCCATGGCGCACCAATATCCTGGTGCGTGGCTGGCGGCGCCTGACCGGTCGTACCAACCCGCCGAAGCCGCCCAAGGATGAGCGCGTGCTGCCGCATGCACGCTGGCGTACCGTGGGCTCGACCCGTCGCTACATCCTGCTGATATTGATGCTCGGCCAGACCATCGTCGCTGGCTGGTACATGAAAGGCATCATGCCGTACCAGGGCTGGTCGTTCGTGGACCTGGAAGAAGTCCTGCACCAACCGCTGTTGCAGACCGCCACGCAAGTGCTGCCGTATGCGCTGCAAACCAGCATCCTGATTCTGTTCGGGATCCTGTTCTGCTGGGTCTCGGCAGGTTTCTGGACAGCGTTGATGGGCTTTCTCGAATTGCTCACCGGTCACGACAAGTACCGCATTTCCGGTGCCAGCGCCGGCAACGAGCCAATTCCCAAGGACGCCCGCACAGCGCTGGTGATGCCGATCTGCAACGAAGACGTGCCACGGGTATTCGCCGGTTTGCGCGCAACCTTCGAGTCGGTGGCCGCCACCGGTGATCTGGATCGCTTCGACTTCTTCGTGCTCAGCGACAGTAACGAAACCGATATCTGCGTGGCCGAACAACAGGCCTGGCTTGACGTCTGCCGTGAAGCCGGTGGCTTCGGCAAGATCTTCTATCGCCGCCGTCGCCGTCGCGTGAAGCGCAAGAGCGGCAACCTCGACGACTTCTGCCGTCGTTGGGGCAGCGACTACAAGTACATGGTCGTGCTCGACGCCGACAGCGTCATGAGCGGTACGTGCCTGACCAGCCTGGTGCGCCTGATGGAAGCCACGCCGGACGCCGGCATCATCCAGACCGCGCCACGGGCCTCGGGCATGGACACGCTGTATGCGCGCATGCAGCAGTTCGCCACCCGGGTATACGGTCCGCTGTTCACCGCCGGCCTGCACTTCTGGCAGTTGGGTGAATCCCACTACTGGGGCCACAACGCGATCATTCGCATGAAACCGTTCATCGAGCACTGCGCCCTGGCGCCGCTGCCCGGTAAAGGCGCGTTCGCCGGTGCCATCCTGTCCCACGACTTCGTCGAAGCTGCGCTGATGCGTCGTGCCGGTTGGGGCGTGTGGATTGCCTATGACTTGCCGGGCAGCTACGAAGAGCTGCCGCCGAACCTGCTGGACGAACTCAAGCGTGACCGTCGCTGGTGCCACGGTAACCTGATGAACTTCCGGCTGTTCCTGGTCAAGGGCATGCACCCGGTGCACCGTGCGGTGTTCCTGACCGGCGTGATGTCCTACCTGTCGGCGCCACTGTGGTTCTTCTTCCTGGTGCTCTCCACGGCGCTGCTGGCGGTGAACACGTTGATGGAGCCGCAGTACTTCCTCGAGCCGCGCCAGCTCTATCCGTTGTGGCCACAATGGCACCCGGAAAAGGCCATCGCCCTGTTCTCCACCACCATCGTGCTGCTGTTCCTGCCCAAGCTGCTGAGTATCGTGCTGATCTGGGCCAAGGGTGCTAAGGAGTTCGGTGGCAAGTTCAAGGTGACGCTGTCGATGCTCCTGGAGATGTTGTTCTCCATGCTGCTGGCGCCAGTGCGGATGATTTTCCACACCCGTTTCGTGCTCGCCGCATTCCTGGGCTGGGCTGCAACCTGGAACTCGCCACAACGTGACGACGACTCCACGCCGTGGAGCGAAGCGGTCAAGCGCCACGGTCCGCAAACCTTGCTGGGCTTCTTCTGGGCCTTGCTGGTGATCTGGCTGAACCCGAGCTTCCTGTGGTGGCTGGTGCCGATTGTCGGTTCGCTGATGCTGTCGATTCCGGTATCGGTGATTTCCAGCCGCGTGGGCCTGGGCTTGAAGTCCCGTGATGAAAGCCTGTTCCTGATCCCTGAGGAATACGCACCGCCACAGGAACTGCTGTCGACGGATCAGTACACCCATGAAAACCGTTGGCATGCGCTCAAAGACGGTTTCATCCGGGCGGTGGTCGATCCGCAACAGAACGCCTTGGCGTATGCGTTGGCAACCTCGCGTCACGGCAAGGCCGAGCCGATCGAATGGCTGCGGGTCGAACGTGTTCGTCACGCCTTGAAGGCCGGCCCTGCCGGTCTCAGCAACGCCGAGCGACTGGCTCTGCTGAGCGACCCTGTGGCCCTGTCCCGCCTGCATGAGCAGGTCTGGAGCGAGGGTCATCCCGAGTGGCTGGCGGCGTGGCGCGAATCGATCAACGCTGATCCTCATGCTCCGTTGTTACCGCTTCAGCCGTTGAGCGCACAGCCTCAAGTGGCCTGATACTGATACGCAAAAAGCCCCGCTTCTGGAAGGAAGCGGGGCTTTTTGTTGGGCGCTATTTCAGTATTTGAACGCTATCCGCGGCGAGGTCAGGACTGTGTATTGACGTTGTCCAGTACCCGATTCGCCAACAAACCACTCAGCTCGATCAGTTGTTGAATACCAAGGGCAATATGGCGTCGCGAGCCTTTCAGGTCGAATGCAAGGTCGCTGACCATGGCATTGGCTGAGGCCAGGTTTTCGCTGAGGTTGGCCAACAGGCTTTCGGTGTCGATGCCGTCGACGACGGTGAAGAGCTGGCCCGGCGGCTGTTTATCTTCGGGGTTGGGTTGTTTGGGCTTCAGGTAGTAATCGAGCGCGCGGTCGGTGGCTTCCTGGAGTTTCTTGGGGTCGGTTTCTGGTTCTGGTGGATTGGGTGTGACCTTGTGCATGGTTGACGCTCCTAGGGTAATGGAGCCGCCAGATATCGCTGCTAAACGAGAATGGGTGGCGACTGTACGCGGGTTAGCAGACCGGGACCCTAGAACCCGGCAGACCCGAAGGTCTCCCACGCACAACCGCCATGACATAGATGCGCAGGTGCTGAAGCCTGCTCACGCATGTGGAGAGCGTACGTCTAGGATTGTCCAGGCTGCTAAACCCGATCGCTGAACTGACAGCGACCCGCAAACGTTAGAGCCCAGGGCCAAGGCGCACAAGCCGGCGGATTCTGGCGTAGTTGTAGGCAATGGCGCAAGGCTCCGTAGCCTTGGGATGACGGATTGTGGGGCTCAGGTATTTTTGTATGTATATCCGTTATTTAGGTAACGGCTGCTTACGGTTCCGCTCTTACAGCGGCTCACTTTTGAGAAGCGCAAAAGTAAGCAAAACGCTCATGCCCCACCACTCGGCACCTCGCCTAGGCTCGGTGTGCCCTCACTCCGGCATTGCTCCGTGGGCCCGCCGCGAAGGGCCATCCATGGCCCAGCGCGGCTATCCCGGCATCCATGCCGGGATGCCCACTCCACAATGCCTGCGTTCGGCCATCGTGGTTAACGGGGCACCCGAGATCAACGTCCACCGCGAGGCGGCCTAGTAGCCGACCTGGCTCTCCCGGTCGTACACCCATCAGATCTGTTTGAGCCGGACCTGTGGGAGCAAAGCTTGCTCGCGAGGCGGCCTTGCAGCCGGCCTATTTCTTCCGGTCGTACTCCGATCCCATTGTTGGAGCGAGCTTGCTCGCGAAGGCGGCAGCACATTCAGCATGGATGCAAGCAGACCCACCGCCATCGCGAGCAAGCTCGGCTCCCACAGGGATCGGCGGTGGACGCTGATTTTATAAACGACCAAAAACCTATGTGGGAGCGAGCTTGCTCGCGAAGGTGGCGGCACATTCAGCATTGATGCAAGCAGACCACCGCCATCGCGAGCAAGCTCGGCTCCCACAGGGATCGGCGGTGGACACTGATCTTATAAACGACCAAAAACCTATGTGGGAGCGAGCTTGCTCGCGAAAGCGGCAGCACATTCAGCATTGATGCAAGCAGACCCACCGCCATCGCGAGCAAGCTCGGCTCCCACAGGGATCGGCGGTGGACACTGATCTTATAAACGACCAAAAACCTATGTGGGAGCGGGCTTGCTCGCGAAGGCGGCGGCACATTCAGCATTGATGCAAGCAGACCCACCGCTATCGCGAGCAAGCTTTGCTCCCACAGAGGGAACTGTGCCGAACATAAATTTCTTGCCCACTGAAGATCCAGTGTGGGAGCGGGCTTGCCCGCGAAGAGGCAGGCAGATCCAACATCAATACAAGCTGACCCACCGCTATCGCGAGCAAGCTTTGCTCCCACAGAGGGAACTGTGCCGAACACAAGTTTCTTGCCCACTGAAGATC
This sequence comes from Pseudomonas sp. A-RE-22, assembly GCF_019956035.1. Classification (NCBI taxonomy): domain Bacteria; kingdom Pseudomonadati; phylum Pseudomonadota; class Gammaproteobacteria; order Pseudomonadales; family Pseudomonadaceae; genus Pseudomonas; species Pseudomonas sp. A-RE-22. Next base: position 234,376 of record NZ_JAHBCZ010000011.1, on the reverse strand, counting down.
CAGTGTGAGAGCGGGCTTGCCCGCGAAGAGGCCGGCACATCCAACATCCAGGCAAGCTGACCCGCCGCTTTCGCGAGCAAGCTTTGCTCCCCACAGGGATCGGCGGTGGACGCTGATTTTATAAACGACCAAAAACCTATGTGGGAGCGAGCTTGCTCGCGAAGGCGGTGGGGCAGTCAGTATTGATGTTGCCTGACAGACCGCTATCGCGAGCAAGCTTTGCTCCCACAGATCTAACGGGTGTACGACCGGGAGAGCCAGGTCGGCTGTTAGGCCGCCTCGTGGTGGACGTTGATCTCGGGTGCCCCGTTAACCACGATGGCCGAACGCAGGCATGCCGAGCCTAGGCGAGGCACCGCGTGGTGGGGCAAAAGCGCTTTGGTTACTTTCGACTGGGCCGGCTTCCGGGCTTTTCGAAAGTGACCCGCTGTAAGAGCGGAACCGTCAGCAGCCGTTACCTAAATAACGGATATACACACGACACCAATACCCAAATCAAACCCGGAACCGCCCCACCAACGTCTGCAAATGCACCCCCAACCGCGCCAATTCAGCGCTCGAAGCGGCAGTCTCTTCACTGGACGACGCCGTTTGCTCTGACACATCACGCACATTCAGCACGCTACGGTTGATCTCCTCCGCCACAGCACTCTGCTGCTCCGCCGCAGCGGCGATCTGCTGGTTCATCGCCTGGATCGCCGAGACGGTACGGGTGATGTTTTCCAACGACCCGCCGGCGCGACGGGTCAGCTCGACGCTGCTGTCAGTCAGGCTGCGGCTGTTGTCCAGGGTCGCCGCGACCTGTTCAGTACCCGATTGCAGGCCAAGGATCAGCTCTTCGATTTCTTCGGTGGACTTCTGGGTACGCTGGGCCAGGCTGCGGACTTCATCGGCGACTACCGCAAACCCACGCCCGGCTTCACCGGCCCGGGCTGCCTCGATGGCGGCGTTGAGGGCCAGCAGGTTGGTTTGCTGGGCGACGGACTTGATCACATCCAGCACACTGCCGATCTTGTCGCTTTCTCGCTTCAGCTCGCCCATGGCGGTGGTGGAATTACCCACTTCGAGTGCCAGGCGCTCGATCTGGGCAATCGCTTCGCCGACGACTTTATCGCCCTCGCGTGCCTGGGCATCGGCGGCGGCGGCCGCTTCGGAAGCCTCTTCGGCGTTGCTTGCCACTTCCTGCACCGTGGCGGTCATTTCGTGCATGGCGGTGGCGACCTGGTCGGTTTCCGCTTTCTGGCTGTTGACCCCGGCGCTGGTCTGCTCGGTGACGGACGAGAGCTGTTCGGCGGCGCTGGCGATCTGCGTGACGCCGTCGCTGATGCCACCGATCAATTGCCGTAGACCCACGGTCATGTTCTGCATGGCGCGCTGTAGCTGGCCCAGTTCGTCGCGGCGCTCGGAGGTGAGGTTGTGAGTCAGGTCACCTGCCGCCACACGTTCGGCGATCTTGAGGGTCTGGCCCAGAGGGCCGACGATCTGCCGGGTGATGACCAGGGCAGCGACGACACCGAACAGCAAAGCGAGCACGGCAGCCGCTACCAGGAAGGTCTTGGCCTCGGTTGCGTCACGGTCGCGCACGGCGGTCTGGGAGACGGTCAGTTTTTGGCTGGCATCGATCAATACGTCGCCTTGATCTGCCATGCGCTTGAGTGCCGCGGCGTTGTCGATCTGGGAGTCGCGGAACTGGCTGACCGCTGAGCGATAGACATTGATCGAGTCGCTGGCCTGTTGCAGGTTGGCTGCATGTTCTTCAGGCAATTGCTCTGGCAAACGTGCGAGAAGTTTGAGGGCATTGTCGACGGCCTCAAGGGCCGGTTGCTGGGCTTCGCTCTTGCCGCTGTAGGTGTAGCCGCGAACCTGATAGCGCGCTTGCTGGACCGCCTTGCTCAGGGTCACGATGCTGTTGAACTGGGCGACGCTGTCGCCTTGCAGCAACGACTTCTCTACTTCAGCGACGCGAGCCACGGCATTGTCTGCACTGGCACCGAGTTTGCTGCGGGCATCTTCTCGGCTGGCGGTAGCGCGCGTCATCTCGGCGAAGGCTTTTTTGTACTCGGCCACGGCGGCCAATTGTTTATCGATCAGGGCTACATCGGCCGGTTGCTCGATCAGTTGACGGGCGGTCTTCAGCCCGGCGTCGAGTTTGCCAATCAGGTCGTTGACTTGCTGGGGGCCGTTCTCGCCCCGCGAGGTATCGTAGTTCATGCGTGCCAGGCGCAAGTCCTTGGTCAAATCGTTCAGGCTGGCAATGAACCCCAGCTTGTCGCCACGGCTGATCACGTTACCCAGGCCGGTCCAGCCCGTGAAGGCGATTATCACGGTCAGGAACAGCACCAGGCCGAAGCCGAAACCGAGTTTGCGATTAACGCCTACATTACCTAGCCATCGGAACATGCTGTTACTCCCTGCAGCGCTGAGTTTATGTGCTGGGAGCTATATCGACCGGTTGGAAGGGATCTGTAGAGAATAGATGTCACAGTAGTGGCCGCGTCGCTCCCAAGCGGGAGCAATCTCTGGCCACGGGTTTTATACCTGCCCTCTGGTTAGACCTTGAAGCGACCTACCAGTGTCTGCAAATGAACCCCCAACCGTGCCAGTTCGGCGCTGGAGGCGGCGGTTTCTTCGCTGGAGGAAGCGGTTTGTTCGGAGACATCGCGAACGTTCACGACGCTGCGGTTGATCTCTTCGGCCACGGCGCTCTGCTGCTCGGCCGCAGCGGCGATCTGTTGGTTCATCGACTGGATCGCCGAGACCGTACGGGTGATGTTTTCCAGAGAACCACCGGCACGGCGGGTCAGCTCGACGCTGCTGTCGGTCAGGTTGCGGCTGTTGTCCAGGGTGGTCGCGACCTGTTCGGTGCCCGATTGCAGGCCCAGGATCAGCTCTTCGATTTCTTCGGTGGACTTCTGGGTACGCTGGGCCAGGCTGCGGACTTCATCGGCGACTACCGCAAACCCACGCCCGGCTTCACCGGCCCGGGCTGCCTCGATGGCGGCATTGAGGGCCAGCAGGTTGGTTTGCTGGGCCACGGACTTGATCACGTCCAGCACGCTGCCGATCTTGTCGCTCTCGCGCTTGAGGTGGCCCATGGCTTCGGTGGAGTTGCCCACTTCCTTGGACAGGCGTTCGATCTGGGCGATGGCTTCGCCGACCACTTTTTCGCCTTCGCGAGCCTGCTGGTCAGCGGCAACTGCCGCTTCGGAGGCTTCCTCGGCATTGCGCGCCACTTCCTGCACGGTGGCGGTCATTTCGTGCATCGCAGTGGCGACCTGATCGGTTTCCACTTTCTGGCTGTTGACCCCGGCGCTGGTCTGCTCGGTGACGGCCGAGAGCTGTTCGGCGGCGCTGGCGATTTGCGTGACGCCGTCGCTGATACCCCCGATCAGTTGCCGCAGGCTGATCACCATTCGCTGCAGGCTGCCTTGCAGTTGACCCATGTCGTCGCGGCGGGTGACCACCAGGTTATGGCTCAAGTCGCCGGAGGCGACACGTTCGAGGGCCACCAGGGTCTGTTGCAGTGGTGCGACGATCTGCCGGGTGATGATCCAGGCAGCCAGCAGGCCAAATGCCAGTGCCAGGATGGTGACGATGATCAGCGTTTCTTTCGCTTGAGCCGTTTCCTGGTCGCGTTTCTCGATCTGCGAAGTCGTCAATTGATTATTCAGGGCGTCCAAACGGGTATCTTGATCGGCCATTTTCTTGAGGGCCGAGGCGCTGGCGACCTGTGAGTCGCGGAACTGGCTGACGGCAGCGCGATAAGCCTTCATCGATTCAGAAGCTTGTTGCAGGTTGGCGGCGTGTTCCGGCAGTTTGCCCGGCAGGCTTTCGAGGTTTTTCAATACGTTATCGATGGCCTCCAATGCTGGTTGCTCGGCATCGGCCTTGCCGCTGTAGGTGTAGCCGCGGACTTGGTAGCGGGCTTGCTGGATGGCTTTGCTCAGGCTGACCACACTGTCAAATTGAGCGACGCTGTCGCCTTGGCGCACGGCATTTTCGACTTCGGTCACCTTGGCTACGGCGTTGTCGGCGTTGGCGCCAAGCTTGGAGCGGGCCGATTCGCGATTCTGCGTCGCCTGGGTCAGGTCGACAAAGGCGCGTTTGTACTCATCGAGGATAGCCAGCTGCTGATTGAGCAACTCCTGGTCTGCCGGGCGTATAAACCGTTTGAGGGCCGCTTGTACGCTTTCTTGAAGCTTGCCTACGAACTCATTGACGACTGCTGGCCCTTGTTCGCCGCGCCGCATCTCATAGTCGAGACTGGCGATTCGCAAATCCTTGGCCAACTCATTGAGGCTGGCAATGGACGCCTGTTTATCCGCGCGGCTGATCACGCTGCTCAGGCTGTTCCAGCCCGCGAAGGTGCTCAGGAGAGTCATGAGCAGCACCAGGCCAAAACCGAAACCCAGTTTGCGATTGACACTTACGTTTCCCAGCTTTTCGGTTAGCCAACTGAACATGCTGATACTCCCTCGAACCTTATATAGGCCTTATGAAAAGAGTATCGACCATCTGACCGGGATCTGTAGAAAATAGGCGGGGGTATATCCGTAGCGAGGGCGCTTGTCCGCGCTCGGCGGCGAAGTCGTTGCCAGTCCGAACGCGGTTGATGGCCGATTCGCACCCACGCGGGAGCAAGGCCCTTTGCCACGGAGGCTGTACTCGCCGCTTTTTCGGCGTTTAGACTTTGAAGCGTCCCACCAGTGTCTGCAAATGAACCCCCAGTCGCGCCAGTTCGGCGCTGGAAGCGGCGGTTTCTTCGCTGGAGGAAGCGGTTTGTTCGGAGACATCGCGAACGTTCACTACGCTGCGGTTGATCTCTTCGGCCACGGCGCTCTGTTGCTCGGCCGCAGCGGCGATCTGCTGGTTCATCGACTGGATCGCCGAGACCGTGCGGGTGATGTTTTCCAGTGAGCCGCCGGCACGACGGGTCAGTTCGACGCTGCTGTCGGTCAGGTTGCGGCTGTTGTCCAGGGTGGTGGCGACCTGTTCGGTGCCCGATTGCAGGTTGCCGATCAGTGCTTCGATTTCTTCGGTGGACTTCTGGGTACGTTGGGCCAGGCCACGAACCTCGTCGGCCACTACTGCGAAACCACGCCCGGCTTCACCGGCACGGGCCGCCTCGATGGCCGCATTGAGGGCCAGCAGGTTGGTTTGCTGGGCCACGGACTTGATCACGTCCAGCACGCTGCCGATCTTGTCGCTCTCGCGCTTGAGATGACCCATGGCTTCGGTGGAATTGCCCATTTCCTTGGACAGGCGTTCGATTTGGGCGATGGCTTCACCCACCACTTTTTCGCCTTCGCGAGCCTGCTGTTCCGCGGCGACCGTCGCTTCGCAGGCTTCCTCGGCGTTACGCGCCACTTCCTGCACCGTGGCGGTCATTTCGTGCATGGCGGTGGCGACCTGATCGGTTTCCACTTTCTGTTTGTTGACCCCGGCGCTGGTCTGCTCGGTGACGGCCGAGAGCTGTTCGGCGGCGCTGGCGATTTGCGTGACGCTGTCGCTGATGCCGCCGATCAATTGCCGCAGGCCCACGGTCATGCTTTGCATGGTGCGCTGTAGCTGGCCCAGTTCGTCGCGGCGCTCTGAGGTGAGGTTGTGGGTCAAGTCGCCTGCGGCCACGTATTCGGCAACCTTGAGAGTCTGGTCCAGCGGGGCGACGATCTGCCGGGTGATCGCCAGCGCCGCGATCAAGCCGAACAGAAGGGCCAGTGCGGCGGCCGTTACCAGGACAGTCTCGGCCTGGGCAGCTTCATGATTGCGCACGCTCGTCTGGGACACTGTGAGATTTCTACTGGCCTCGCGTAGCACGACCCCCAGGTCGGACATGCGCTTGATGGCGGCCGCGCTTGCGGTCTGGGCGTCACGGAACTGGCTGACGGTTGCATGATAGGTCTTGAACGATTCGCCGGCCTGCCGCAGCTTGGCGGCGTGTTCTTCTGGCAGTTGGGCCGCAAGACTGTCGAGGATTTTCAAAGCGTTATCGATGGCATCCTGCGCGGGTTGCTCGGCGGCCGCCTGGCCACTGTAGGTGTAGCCGCGAACCTGATAACGAGCCTGCTGGATGGCCTTGCCCAAGGTCACCACACTGTTGAATTGTGTCACGCTATCGCCTTGCAGCAGGGCATTTTCAATGTCGGAGACACGGGTCACGGCGTTATCGGCGCTGGCGCCCAATTTGCTGCGGGCATCCTCACGGCTGGCGGTAGCGCGGATCAAATCGGCGACGGCAGTTCTGTACTCGGCGACGGCCGCCAGTTGCTTGTCGATGATCGCCACGTCGACCGGTTGCTCGATCGATTGGCGCGCGGTCCGTAGTCCAGGCTCCAATTTACCGAGGAGATCATTAAGGTCACCTGGGCCTTTCTCGCCGCGTGTCGCGTCGTAATCCATGCGCGCGGAGCGCAGGTCCTTGGTCACGTCATTCAGGCTGGCGATGAGCTCCAGCGTGTCGCCGTGGCCAATCACCTTACGCAGGCCGGTCCAGCCAGTGAAGGCGATCATTACGGTCAAGAAGAGTACCAAGCCGAAACCGAAGCCGAGTTTGCGATTAACGCCTACGTTACCTAGCCATCGGAACATGCTGATACTCCCTTGAAGGGCGGAACTGCCTTTCATAGTAGCTGTATCGACACATTGTGGGAGGAACTGGAGAAATGAGTTAAATGAGCTTGGGACACGGTGGCAAGCGACAGAGGATCAGAACAGTCGTGCAAGCAGCGCCGTCACCGCAGTCTCGACCCGCAGGATCCGCTCGCCCAGTTGCACCGGTTGCAGGCCGGCCTTGGCCAACAGGTCGATCTCGTAGGGAATCCAGCCGCCTTCCGGGCCGATGGCCAGTGTCACCGGTTCTGTCAGCGCGCGAGGGCAGGGTGGGTAGTTGCCAGGGTGACCGACCAGGCCCAAGGTGCCGTCGGTCATGGCCGGCAGGCGGTCTTCGACGAAGGGCTTGAAGCGTTTTTCGATGATGATTTCCGGCAGCACGCTGTCCCGGGCTTGTTCCAGGCCCAGGATCAGTTGCTCGCGGATGGCCTCGGGTTCGAGAAACGGCGTCTGCCAAAAGCTCTTTTCCACGCGATAGCTGTTGACCAGCACCACGCGCGGCACGCCCATGGTGGCGACGGTCTGGAACACCCGCCGAAGCATTTTCGGACGTGGCAGGGCGAGCACCAGGGTCAGCGGCAACTTGGCCGGTGGAGGCTGGTCGAGGGTCACTTGCAGTTCGGCCTCGCGGGCTTCCAGGCGCAGCACCTGGGCGGTGCCCATCAGCCCCCCGATGCGCCCGACGCGCAGGCTGTCACCGACGGCGCTGCGATGGACTTCCTGCATGTGGGTCAACCGGCGATCGCTCAGGACCACGCGGTCAGGCCCGATGAAGTCGGCCTCTTCGAGCAGCAGCAGGTTCACGCTTGGGTCGCTGGCGGCTGGTCGTTGTGGTCATCGACCGGTTGTTCCTCGGGCTCTTCTTCCCGGCGCTTGCGCACCAGGCCACCGAACAGGATGCCGATCTCGAACAGTAGCCACATCGGCACCGCGAGCAGGGTCTGGGAGAAGATGTCCGGCGGGGTCAGGATCATGCCGACCACGAAGCAGCCGATGATCACGTAGGGGCGGATCTTCTTCAAATAGGCCACGTCGACCACGCCAATCCACACCAGCAGCACCACGGCCACGGGGATTTCGAACGCCACGCCGAAGGCGAAGAACAGCGTCATGACGAAATCCAGGTAGCTGCTGATGTCGGTCATCATTTCCACGCCCGCCGGGGTGGCGGCGGCGAAGAACTTGAAGATCAGCGGGAACACCAGGTAATAGGCGAAGGCCATGCCGGTGTAGAACAGCAGGATACTGGACACCAGCAGCGGCACGGCGATGCGCTTTTCATGCTTGTACAGACCCGGTGCGATGAAGCCCCAGATCTGGTGCAGGATCACCGGAATCGCCAGGAACAGCGAGACCATCATCGTCAGCTTCAGAGGCGTCAGGAACGGCGACGACACGTCGGTGGCGATCATTGTCGCGCCTACCGGCAGGTACTGGCGCAGTGGCGTGGAGACGAAGGTGTAGATCTGCTGGGTGAAGGAAAACAGCCCGGCGAAGATAATGAAAATCGCCGCGACGCAACGCAGCAGACGGGTGCGCAACTCGGTGAGGTGCGATACCAGCGGCATCGGCTGGTCGTTCTCTGGGATATCGCTCATGGGGCTCGCGGCGGCAAAGTAGGGTCGTTAGGCGCAGGGACAGCAGGGGGCGCTGTATCCGCTGCCGTCGGTGTCACTGGCGCCGGTTCTGTCACTGACCTCGCACCATCCACCGGCGCCTGGGGCGCAATCGTCGGTTCGGCCACGGGCGGAACCGGCGTCGGTTCCTGTTGGGTCGGCGTGAAGATTTTCCGCGCTTCCTGCTCCAGGGACAGAATATGTTCGTTGTGAAGTTGCCGACGGATGTCGTCGGCACCGATCTCACGTTCAACTTCCTGTTTGATCGCATTGAAGCTGCGCTTCAGGCGGCCGATCCACAGACCGGCGGTGCGCGCAGCACCCGGCAGGCGCTCGGGGCCCAGTACCAGAAGGGCGACGAGGCCGACGAGCAGCAGTTCAGTGAAGCTGATCCCAAACATTAGTCAGTGCTCACGAGTCTTTGCGGACGGGCTCTTCGACTTTCTGGGCCTGCACGTCGATGGTGTGCGGCGCATTCACAGGCTGGCTGGCCTGGGGGTGTACCGGTTGGGTCGGCTGCGCGGGTTGGCCAGGAGCCGCCGACGGGTCGGCCGGTTTTTCGTCATCGTTCATGGCCTTGCGAAAGCCCTTGATCGACTCACCGACATCGGTGCCGAGGTTTTTCAGTTTCTTGGTACCGAACACCAGCACCACGACGACCAGGATGACGATCCAGTGTTTCCAGTCAAAAATACCCATGGAGCTATTCCTCTCAAAAGTTGATCAGGCGGACGGGCGCGAGGCTTTCTCGACGTGCCCGGACAGACCGAAGCGACGGTCCAGTTCATCCAGTACGGCCTGCGGATGCTGCCCCAGTTGGGCCAGCATGACCAGGCTGTGGAACCACAGGTCGGCGGTCTCGTAGATCACGTCGCTGCAATCGCCACTGATGGCGGCGTCCTTGGCGGCGATGATGGTCTCGACCGACTCTTCGCCGACTTTCTCCAGAATCTTGTTCAAGCCCTTGTGGTACAGGCTGGCGACATAGGAGCTGTCGGCCGCGGCGCCCTTGCGCTCTTCCAGCACCTGGGCCAGGCGGGTCAGGGTGTCACTCATGGGTATGTCCTGAATAAATGGCATGCGGGTCCTTGAGCACCGGGTCGACGGTTTTCCAGTCGCCGTTCTCGAAGACGCGATAGAAGCAGCTTTGACGGCCGGTGTGGCAGGCAATCTCACCGACTTGCTCGACCATCAGGATGATGACGTCGCCGTCGCAGTCCAGGCGCATCTCATGCAGGTGCTGCACGTGCCCGGACTCTTCACCTTTGCGCCACAGCTTGCCACGGGAACGTGACCAATAGATGGCGCGGTTCTCGGCGGCGGTCAGGGCCAGCGCTTCGCGGTTCATCCAGGCCATCATCAATACGCGCCCGGTCTTGTGGTCCTGGGCGATGGCCGGCACCAGGCCGTCAGCGTCCCATTTGATCTCGTCCTGCCAGTTTTTCATCTTTGACTCCGACCATGGGCCGCGCACCTGACGTCGGCGGGCCCAGCGTTGAAACAGTGTGCCAGTGCGAACCGGTGCTGGCTATCGGCGAACGACCAGATACAGACCGACCACCATCATGATACCGGCGGGCCAGTGACCCAGTTGGCTCAGCGGCCCGCCGGTCGCCAGCACTGCGCCGCCTCCCAGGTGAGCGGCGCCCAGCAGGCGCAACAGCCAGTCGTCCTTGCGTCGGTGCCACGGGGGCGCCGGGTCGTGGGCGTGGGGCTGGGACATGCGTTCGAGCAGGTCGCGGGTCATGTTGGCCAGGTGCGGGAGCTGCTCGAACTGGCTCTGCACGTTGCCCAGCAAGGTTTTGGGACTGACGCGCTCGCGCATCCAGCGTTCGAGGAACGGCTGGGCGGTGTTCCACAGGTCGAGCTCCGGGTACAACTGGCGGCCAAGGCCTTCGATGTTCAACAGGGTTTTCTGCAGCAGCACCAGCTGTGGCTGGACTTCCATGTTGAAGCGCCGCGCGGTCTGGAACAGGCGCATCAGCACCTGGCCGAAGGAAATATCTTTTAACGGTTTTTCGAAGATCGGTTCGCACACGGTGCGGATCGCCGCTTCGAACTCGTTGAGCTTGGTCTCGGCCGGCACCCAGCCCGAATCGATGTGCAGTTGCGCGACGCGACGGTAGTCACGCTTGAAGAAGGCGAACAGGTTGCGGGCCAGATAGTCCTGGTCTTCTGGTGTCAGGCTACCGACGATGCCGCAGTCGATGGCGATGTACTGCGGGCTCCACGGCTGCACCGTGCTGACGAAGATGTTGCCCGGGTGCATGTCGGCATGGAAGAAGCTGTCGCGAAACACCTGGGTGAAGAAGATTTCCACGCCGCGTTCGGCGAGCATCTTCATGTCGGTGCGCTGGTCGGCCAGGGTCGCCAGGTCGGTGACCTGGATGCCGTAGATGCGCTCCATCACCAATACTTTCGGCCGGCACCAGTCCCAATAGACTTGCGGCACATACAGCAGCGGCGAACCTTCGAAGTTGCGGCGCAGCTGGCTGGCGTTGGCGGCCTCGCGCAGCAGGTCGAGTTCGTCGTAGATGGTTTTCTCGTAGTCCTGGACCACGTCCACCGGGTGTAGCAGGCGGGCATCGGCCGACAACCGCTCGGCGGCGCGGGCGAGGATGAACAGCCACGCCAGGTCCTGGGCAATGATCGGCTTGAGGCCCGGGCGGATGACCTTGACCACCACTTCTTCGCCGCTCTTGAGTTGTGCGGCGTGAACCTGGGCGACGGAGGCCGAGGCCAGGGGCTCGACGTCGAAGCGGCTGAAGACTTCGCTGATCTTCTTGCCCAGTTGTTCCTCGATCAGCGCCACCGACACCTTGGAATCGAACGGCGGCACGCGGTCTTGCAGGCGCATCAGTTCATCGGCGATGTCTTCGGGCAACAGGTCGCGACGGGTCGAAAGGATCTGCCCGAACTTGATGAAGATCGGCCCCAGGTCCTGCAAGGCCAGGCGCAAGCGCGCACCGCGACTCAGGTCCAGCGTTCGCCGGGGAAACCAGCGCCACGGCAGTACGAAGCGCAGGGCCAGGAGAAACCAGGGCAGCGGCAGGGCGAACAGCAGGTCATCGAGGCGGTAGCGGATCACGACGCGCTGGATGCGCAACAAACGGCGGACGGCAAGCAGCTTCATGCGTTATCGCTTGGTTTCAAGGGATCGGGAAAGGCGCTCGAAACGCGCCTCGAGACGTTCCAGGTCAAGTTTGATCTGGTCCAGTTCATTAAAACGGGCTTGTGCTTCGCGTTGGCCTACGAGGGTACGCGATTCTTCGGCCAGGTATTCACTCAGATTCTGCCCCAGGCTGGCGAACCCCTGCCGATACCAGCGGCTGCGGCTGCGCAAATGGCCGCTGAGCAATTGGGTCGCCACCGGACCGATCCAGCGGGACACTTCGTATTCCCAGTCCAGCTCCAGGTCCTGGAGAATCGCCGCCAGCTCCAGCAGTACGCCGCTGTCGCCGTCGAGCTCCACGTCGGGGCTGTGCAGCACCGCGGTCTTGTCCTTGCCCAGGACCAGGTTCAGCAGGCTCGACGCCGGGGCGCGCAGCGTGCAGTCGGCCTCGGCCTCCCAATGCGCGGCGAGCATCAGGCCTTCGTCGCTGGGCAGGATGAACAACCGCCGCGCCGGGCTGCGACAGTCCACGGCAATCACCTTGCCACTCAAGTGCGCCAGGCGCGCGAGCGCCGTGCTGTCCAGGCGCAGCACCCGGTTGAGGCCGAGTTCGACGCTGGCGAGTAGGCCGGTGAGCAGCATCAGGGTTTGATACCGCGGTGCAGGGCGACGATGCCTGCGGTCATGTTGTGGTAGGTCACGCGGTCGAAACCGGCCTCGACCATCATCGACTTCAGGGTTTCCTGGTTCGGGTGCATGCGGATCGATTCGGCCAGGTAGCGATAGCTTTCCGAGTCGTTGGTGATCAGCTTGCCCATCAGCGGCATGAAGGCGAACGAGTAGGCGTCATAGGCCTTGGACATCAGCGCGTTGGTGGGCTTGGAGAACTCCAGCACCAGCAGGCGGCCACCGGGCTTGAGCACCCGCAGCATCGAGCGCAGGGCATCTTCCTTGTGGGTGACGTTGCGCAGGCCGAAGGCGATGGTCACGCAGTCGAAATGGTTGTCGGGGAACGGCAGCTTTTCAGCGTCGGCCTGGACGAACTCGACGTTGCCGGCCACACCCAGGTCCAGCAGGCGGTCGCGACCGACCTTGAGCATGGATTCGTTGATGTCGGCCAGGACCACCTGGCCGGTCGGCCCGACGATGTGGGAAAACTTCTTCGTCAGGTCGCCCGTGCCGCCAGCGATGTCCAGCACGCGATTGCCGCTGCGCACGCCCGACAGTTCTATCGCGAAACGCTTCCACAGGCGGTGCATGCCGCCCGAGAGCAAGTCGTTCATCAAGTCATACTTGGCGGCTACGGAGTGGAAAACCTCAGCGACTTTTTCCGCTTTCTGGCTTTCCGGCACGTTCTTGAAGCCGAAGTGAGTGGTGGGTTCGGCATCGCTGCCTTTGCGCTGATCAGTCATATCGCGGTCACCAAAAAAGAATGCGGGACATTCTAATCCCGGTGGAGGGCTTTGTCTTGGCAAGGCTGAAGGTAAGATGGGCTACCGCCGGGACGTTTTGACGCAGCCAGGGTCTGAAACGTTCAGGCAAGTCCCGATAAAACAGGAGTCACCCGATGGCCCGTATAACTGTTGAGCGTGCCCATGGCCTGGGCAAGGAAGTGGCGCGAGAGAAAGCCGACAAGCTGGCGCAGAAGTTGTCCGACAGCTATGGCCTGGAGCCGCAGTGGGAGGGCGACACCCTGAAACTCAAGCGTTCCGGGGTAAAGGGCGAAGTGCATGTGGGCGACGACTCGATCCGCGTCGACGTGGAGCTGGGCATGTTGATGTCGGCCATGAGCGGCACGATCAAGACGGAAATCGAAAAGGCGTTGGATAAGGCGTTGGCTTGATTGATTGAAAGGGTGGGTGGAATGCATGACTCAAGTTCACCACCTGTCCACCTGTGGGAGCGAGCTTGCTCGCGATAGCGGCGAGTCATTCAACATCAATGTTGCTGGTCCACCGCAATCGCGAGCAAGCTCGCTCCCACATGGGAAGTCATCGCCCTCAGGTTTTGTGTCAGTTGTTAGGGTGCCCTTTCTAATTATTCTCACTACTTTGTGCCTGAGCCCGTCCATGTGCGGGCAGTTCCTCAAACCTTTTTTCGAGTGAGGTGCACCATGGCCAAAGTTATTCTGAAGAAAAAAACCGACGTTGAATCTTCCACGCTCAGCGACGTGAAAACGTATGCGCGCAAGATCTGGCTGGCGGGCCTGGGCGCCTACACGAAGGTCGGCCAGGAAGGCAGCGAGTACTTTCAGGAGTTGGTAAAGGCTGGCGAAGTTATTGAAACCAAAGGCAAAAAGAAAATTGCCGGAAAACTTGAAGCGGCCAACAGCGAATTGATTGAAGCCAAGAGCGACGTCAATACTTTCAAGGCCCGGGTTGAAGTACAACTCGATAAAGTCGAGAAGGTATTCGATGCCCGTGTTGCAAGTGCCTTGAATCGTATCGGCATTCCGTCTAAACATGACGTTGAGACACTCTCTGCTAAGCTCGATGAGCTGACAGCATTGCTCGAACGTGTCGCGCGTAAACATTAAGGAGAACGGGATGGCTGGCAAAAAAATCACAGAAAAAGAGGGCAGCTCGTGGGCCGGGAAGATTGAAAAGTATTCCCGCAAAATCTGGCTTGCTGGTTTAGGCGTGTACTCGAAGATCGACACTGACGGCAGCAAGCTCTTCGAGTCCCTGGTTAAGGACGGCGAAAAGGCCGAAAAACTCACCAAGACGGCAGTCGGCAAACAAGTCGATGCAGCCAAGGACTCTGCCGAGTCCGCCAAGTCGCGAATCGGCGGCGTGAAGGATCGTGCACTGGGCAAATGGGACGAACTGGAAGGGGCTTTCGACAAGCGCCTGAACAGTGCGATCTCGCGCCTGGGTGTGCCGAGCCGTAATGAAGTCAAGGCACTGCACAGCAAGGTCGACACCCTGACCAAGCAGATCGAAAAACTCACCGGCGCCAAGGTCGCACCGGTGGCGACCAAGACTGCAGCGGCCAAGCCGGCTGCTAAAACGGCGGCCAAGCCACTGGTCAAGGCTGCGGCGAAACCCGCTGCCAAACCTGCGGCGAAAGCAGCGGCCAAGCCCGCGGCTAAAACTGCTGCGGCCAAGCCTGCTGCCAAGGCGGCGGCCAAACCGGTAGCGGCCAAACCTGCGGCCAAAGCGGCAGCCAAGCCTGCGGCCAAACCCGCGGCTAAAACGGCAGCTGCCAAACCGGCAGCGAAACCCGCCGCCAAGCCTGCGGCAAAAGCGGCGGCCAAACCTGCTGCGGCGAAAAAACCGGCCGTGAAAAAACCGGCCGCGCCGAAAGCCGCTGCACCGAAGGCGCCGACCGCAGCCGCCAAACCGGCGACCCCGACGAGCCCGGCGAACTCCGCCGCCGCTCCGACCCCGGTCGCCACGCCAACTCCAGCGCCGGCTCCATCGACGCCTACCACCCAGTCCTGATTCTGCGGGACATGCAAAAACGCCCGGCCTCTGAAGGTCGGGCGCTCGTTCCCACGCTCCCGCGTGGGAATGCCTCCGGGGACGCTCTGCGTTCCGCTGTTTGGGGCGCGGAGCGTCCCGGGTTGCATCCCCACGCGGAGCGTGGGGAGGAGCGTCACACTGGGTTACTCGTGTTCTTCCAGGTAGCGCAACGCCAGTTGCTCAGTCGCGACCTTGGTCGCGGGCGGCAGGTGTGGGGCCACCAGCATCATGATCTGGTAGACCACCAGCCGAACCTCGCCCTCGCGGTCCAGGATCCGCTGGTAGTCCAGGGAGAACAGCAAGGTCATGGTGATCTGCTCCACCAGTTGCCCCAGGGCCTGGGTATCGCTGACCAGCAATCCCTGGGCCTTGAGCTGTGCCAGCAGTGAGGCGAGGGTGCGCTTCAGGGCATTGAGCAACTGACGGATGCCCTTGGCCAGCTTCGGCAGGCGCCCGGCCAGGTTCGACAGGTCCTGGAACAGAAAGCGGTACTGCGCCAGGCGCTCGACGATCAAGTGCAGGAACAGCCAGTAGTCTTCCGGCGCCAACTGCACGTCCGCCGGAGGGTCCAGCAGCGGCGCCAGTTCGCCCTGGAATCGCTCGAACAGCCCGAGGATCAGCGGTTCCTTGCCATGAAAGTGGTAATAGAGGTTGCCCGGGCTGATGCCCATTTCGTTGGCAATTTCCATGGTGGAGACGTTCGGTTCGCCCTTTTCGTTGAACAATTGCAGGGCACATTCAAGGATGCGGTCGCGGGTTTTCATCCGGTCTTCTTAATGATCAAGTCATGCCACGGCCAATCGCCTGGCCGTGGGGTAAGGCCTTCAGCGCACGCGAACATAGGTGCCGGGAGCTGCGTCCAGAGGCGGGTAGTTCGCATTGCCCAAGGTCATCTGGGTTTCGTGCTGGGCGCCGGAACGCTCCTGGATCCAGCCCAGCCATGGGGTCCACCAACTGCCTTCGACGTGCTTGGCGTCGTAGTACCAGGCCCGTGGGTCGCTGCTCAATTTTGCGCTTTCGATGAAGTTGGCCTTGGGGTTGCCCGGCGGGTTGAGGATGCTCTGGACATGGCCGCTGTTGGAAAGCACGAAGCGTTTTTCGCCACCCAGCAACAGGGTCGAGCGATACACCGCGTCCCACGGCGTGATGTGGTCATTGATGCCGCCCACACTGAAGCTGTCTACCGTCACCTTCTGCAGGTCGATGGGCGTGCCGCACACTTCCAGGCCGCCGGGATGGGTCAGCGGGTTGTGCTTGAAGAAGTCCAGCAGGTCGCCGTGGTAAGCCGCCGGCAGGCGGGTGCAGTCGTTGTTCCAGTAGAGGATGTCGAAGGCCGGCGGCTCCTTGCCCAGCAGGTAGTTGTTGATGAAGTAAGTCCAGATCAGATCGTTGGGGCGCATCCAGGCGAACACCCGGGCCAGGTCGCGGCCATCGAGGATGCCTTTCTGATAGGAGCGGCGCTTGGCGGCTTCGAGGGTCTGCTCGTCGATGAACAGCGAGGCCTGGCTGTCGATCTGGCTGTCCAGCAGGCTCACCAGGTACGTGGCACTGGCGACCCGACGCAACTGGCGCTTGGCTTGCAGGTGGCCTTGCAGGGCGGCGATGGTCATGCCCCCGGCACAGGCACCCATCAGGTTGACCTCGCGGGCGCCGGTGATCGCCCGGCAGACGTTCATGGCTTCTTCCACGGCCTCGACATAGCTGGACAGGCCCCATTCTCGGTGGCGTACGTCGGGGTTGCGCCAACTGATGATGAAGACCTGCAAACCGTTTTTCAGGGCGTACTGGACGAAGCTGTTGGAAGGGCTCAGGTCGAAAATGTAGAACTTGTTGATCTGCGGCGGCACGATCAGCAACGGCTTGGCGTATTGCTTTTCACTCATGGACCGGTACTGGATCAGCTCGAGCAATTCGTTGCGAAACACCACCGCGCCGGGAGTGGTCGCCAGGGTCTTGCCGACTTCAAAGGCATGGGGGGTGACTTGTCGCGGCAACCCATCGTTGTGCAGCAGGTCGTCCACCAGATGGCTGAGGCCTCGAACCAGGCTGGTGCCGCCGGAGTTGAACAGTTCCTTGACCGCCAGCGGGTTGAGCAAGGTGTTGGACGGCGAAACGGCGTCGTTGAGCAGGGCGAAGGCGAAGTGGGCGCGGGCGCGGTCATCCTGGCTCATGGTGCTTTCGTCGATCCAACTCGTCACCTGTTTCTGCCAGCTCAGGTAGGCCTGCAGGCTGCGGCGGTAGAACGGATTGAGCTGCCAGGTGGGGTCGGCGAAACGCTGGTCGTTGGGGTTGGTGGGGTGCAGGGTCTCGCCCAGCAGCACTCGGCCCAGTTGACCGCCCAGCTTCAACGCATGCCGGGCACTGTGCACCGGATTGCGCAAGCCGTGTACGGCAACGCTGCGCAAGGTGGACAGCAGGTCCCTGCCACGCAGGCCGGTGACCGCACTTTGTGCGTTGATGAAGTTGGCAGGGGCGGGCATGGAACCCTTCGCCGGTTTGTCGCGCATGAGTCAACTCCTTCGTCATCAGGCTAAAAACAAACACACCGAACCAGACAACATAGTCGCTGTTTCGGGTCGCTGCGCGGTCCGGCGTCCTGCCAGGCGCTAATGGGCGGTTTCAGCCGCCCAGTGGTGAGGGGTGCGGATGCATCACCGCACGCTGACGTTCTTCCTCCAGGAATTTCATGATGATCGGCGCCACCGCCTCGGCCCGGGTGATCAGGAACAGATGGCCGTCATCGATGATGTGCAATTGGGCGTTGGGAATGCGCCAGGCCAGCATGCGCATGTTGATCAGCGGGATCAGCGGGTCGTCGTCGCCGGCCAGCACCAGGGTCGGCTGGTGGATCTTGTGCAGCCAGTGGATGCTGGTCCAGCCCAGCCCGGCGAACAGTTGCCAGTAATAACCGAGCTTGCCCGCCGAACGAACCTTGGCCGCATGGCTGGCCGCCAGGCTCGGGTCGCGACGGAACGAACCGCCGTAGATCAGCGGTGCGATACGCATCACATGGGACGGTTGAATGTAGCGTCGGGGGCTGGCCATCATCCACAGCACCTTCGGTTTGCCCGGCACCATCACCGCCCCGGCCGCCGTGGCCGCCAGCACCAGCTTCTTGCAGCGCTCGGGGTAGTCATAGGCGAACTGCTGGGCCAGGGCGCCCCCCCAGGACACGCCGATCACGTTGACCTGCCCGTAGTCCAGGTAATCGAGCATCCGCGCGGTGAGTTTGGCCAGGCCAGGAAAGCGATACGGCCGGTTGGGCGTCGATGAACCGCCGACACCGGGTACGTCAAAGGCGATGACTTCCAGGTCCGGGTCCAGAGCCTCGATGAACGGGAACACCAGCTCGAGGTTGGCGCCGATGCCGTTGAAAATCAGCAGCGGCGTCAAGTGAGGCTTGCCGGGACGTACCGCGGTGCGCAAGGTCTGGCCATCCAGATCGACGGTACGGAAGATGTACGGTTGCGGCATGCTTCAAGCCCTGTGGGTTGGGTCGCTGTCTTTCATTTCGCCCGATCCCCTGTGGGAGCGAGCTTGCTCGCGATGACGGCGGCACATCCAACAGCAATGTAGGCTGACGCACCGTAATCGCGAGCAAGCTCGCTCCCACATTGGATCCGCCTTGAACATGAGTTTTATGTTCGTCGGCGGTGCGGGCCTTGCATTAATGTCGGCTGGCGGGATGTATTCGTGAGCAAGCCCACTCCCGCGCCAGACGAGTTGCATCCATTACCGCTCATGCACATAAGTGCCGGGCGCCGCTTCACCGGCCGGGTAGGCCTTGTTGCCCAGCACGGTCGGGGCTTTTTTCAGTTTGCCCGAGCGCTCGGCCTGCCAGGCCTGCCAATGCAACCACCAGGAGTCGGTGTGCTTGGTTGAATTCTCCTGCCAGTCCTCGGCCTTGGCCGGCATGTCATCACTGGTCATGTAGCGCGACTTGGGGTTGCCTGGCGGGTTGAGGATGCTCTGGATATGTCCGCTGCTCGAAAGCACGAACTCCACCTTGCCGCCAAACAGCTGCGCCGACTTGTAGCAGGACTTCCACGGCGTGATGTGGTCGTTGGTGCCGGCCAGGGAGTAGATGTCGGCGGTGACCTGCTTGAGATCGATGGGCGTGCCGCACACTTCCAGTGCATTGGGACGGATCAGTGGATTGTTCTTGAACATTTCGATGAGGTCCCCGTGGAACGCCGCCGGCAGCCGCGTGGTGTCGTTGTTCCAGAACAGGATGTCGAACACGGGCGGCTCGTTGCCCAACAGGTAATTGTTGACCCAGTAGTTCCAGATCAAGTCGTTGGGGCGCATCCAGGCGAACACCTTGGCCATGTCGCGACCTTCGAGTACACCGGCCTGGTAGGAGTGGCGCTTGGCCGCTTCCAGGGTCTGCTCGTCGACGAACAGCGCCACGTCGGTGTCCAGGGTGGTGTCGAGCACGCTGACCAGCAGGGTCAGCGCATTGACCTTTTTCTCTCCGAGGGCGGCGTAATGGCCCAGCAGCGCGGTGCAGGTGATGCCGCCCGAGCAGGCGCCAAGCATGTTTATGTCCTTGCTGCCGGTGATGGCCGTGACCACGTCCACCGCCTCCTTGAGCGCCTCGATGTAGGTCGACAGGCCCCACTCGCGCTGCTCCTTGGTGGGGTTGCGCCAACTGATGACGAAGGTCTGGACGTTGCTGCGCAGGCAGAAGCGCGCCAGGCTCTTGTCCGGGCTCAGGTCGAATACGTAGAACTTGTTGATCTGTGGCGGCACCACCAGCAGCGGTCGCTCGTGGACCTGCTCGGTGATGGGCCGGTACTGGATCAGCTCCAGCACGTCGTTGCGAAACACCACGGCGCCTTCGGTCACGCCCAGGCTCTTGCCGACTTCGAACGCGCCCATGTTGACCTGGCTCGGCATCCCGCCGTTGTGCACCAGGTCCTTGGCCAGGTGGGACAGGCCATCCAACAGGCTCTTGCCGCCGGTTTCGAAGAAGCGCTTGACTGCCGCCGGGTTGGCCGCCGAGTTGGTCGGGGCCATGGCTTCGGTCATCAGGTTGATCACGAAATGCCCACGGCTGATGTCCGCGGGCGAGAGGTTGCTGTCGTCAATCCAGGCGTGCAGCTCCTTGCGCCACGCCAGGTAGGTTTGCAGGTAACGTTTGTAGAGGGGGTTCTGGCTCCATGCCGGGTCAGCAAAGCGACGGTCGTCGCCGGCCGGTTGCAGTTCGGATTTGCCGAACAGGACATTCTTGAGTTCGACGCCGAAATGGGCGACGTGCTTGACGCTGTGCAGCGGTTGTTTGATGGCCTGGGTCAGCACCATGCGGGCAGAGGCCAGCAGATCTTTTCTGCGCAAGCCGACGACGGGATTCAACCCCAGGGTATTTTCCGAGGCTTGATACTTCAGGTCATCGTTGTTCTTGTTGCTCATCTACGACGCTCCATTGTCCTTCAGACGAGTACCCGGATCGTGTGCCGCAAGCCACACAGCCAATACCAGGTACGCTGCTCGGGTGACCGTTAATTCCGCATCGAGGGCCAATGAGGAAACGTATGCCAGGAACTCGGCGGTTCCTTTGCAGGGAACTTGCCAGCTCCATTGGTTACCCGAGTTTAATTTTTTTCGCAAGCAGGCCAGTCATTGACGTTGCCGCGCGGGCATTCAAGCAGATGAGTCTAGAAAATTCGCCCTAAAGCGCCAGCCCTTGAGCTAGAGCATCAGCCTGACGACGGACTCGTTCGGATCGCGGGTTTTTCCGGCGGCCTTGAGTTCGCCAAGATAATCGTTCCACAAGTCTTCCTGACGCACCGCCAGCTGGTAGAGATAGTCCCAGGTGAACAGCCCGCTGTCGTGGCCGTCGTCGAAGGTCAGTTTCAGTGCGTACTGGCCGGCCGGTTCGACCTTTGTCAGGGCAACGTTGAGCTTGCCATATTGCAGGATGGGTTTGCCGTGGCCCTGGACCTCGGCGGAAGGCGAGTGCACCCGCAGGAACTCGGCGGGCAGGTGATACTCCTCGTCCGGCGCGTATTTGAGCGTCAGGGTCCTGGAGGCTTTGTGCAGGTTGATGGCGGTGGGGAGTTTGGTCATGGCCTGTGATCCGTCTCGGAAGGATGCCTTGATCTGCAAAAACGACACGGTCCATGTGGGAGCGAGCTTGCTCGCGATAGCGGTTCGACAGTCAACACATGGGTTGAATGTTATGCCGCCATCGCGAGCAAGCTCGCTCCCACAGGTCCCGGGAAACCTGTCAGTGATTTACAGGATATACCGCGACAGGTCTTCGTTCTGCGCCAGCTCGCCCAGGTGACTGTTGACGTACTCGGCGTCGATGAGGATCGGCGCTTCGTTGTGGGCGCTCGCCAGGTCGCCGGCGCTGAACGAGACTTCCTCGAGCAGGCGTTCGAGCAGCGTGTGCAGGCGACGGGCACCGATGTTCTCGGTTTTCTCGTTGACCTGCCAGGCAATCTGGGCCAGGCGCTTGATGCCTTCCGGGGTGAACTCGATGTTCAGGCCTTCGGTCTTGAGCAGCGCGCAATACTGTTCGGTCAGGGAGGCGTGGGGCTCGCTGAGGATGCGTTCGAAGTCTTCCGGCGTCAGCGCCTTGAGCTCGACACGGATCGGCAGGCGACCCTGCAGCTCCGGCACCAGGTCGCTCGGCTTGCTCAGGTGGAACGCCCCGGAGGCGATGAACAGGATGTGGTCGGTCTTGACCATGCCCAGCTTGGTGTTGACCGTGCAGCCTTCGATCAGCGGCAGCAGGTCGCGTTGTACACCTTCGCGGGACACATCGGCACCGCCGACATTGCCGCGCTTGGCGACCTTGTCGATTTCGTCGATGAACACGATGCCATGCTGCTCGACTGCCTCCAGCGCCTTGGCCTTCAACTCTTCTTCGTTGACCAGGCGACCGGCTTCCTCATCGCGCACCAGTTTCAGCGCTTCCTTGACCTTGAGCTTGCGGTTTTTCTTCTTGCCCTTGCCCATGTTGGCGAACAGGCTCTGCAGCTGGTTGGTCATCTCTTCCATGCCTGGCGGCGCGGAAATATCGACGCCGGCCATTTCGGCCACTTCGATCTCGATTTCCTTGTCGTCCAGCTGGCCTTCGCGCAGGCGCTTGCGGAACAGTTGACGGGTGTTGGAGTCCTGGGTCGCGGCGGCGTCGGCGTTGAAGCCCATGCGCGCCGGTGGCAGCAGGGCGTCGAGGATGCGCTCTTCGGCGGCGTCTTCGGCGCGATGGCGGACCTTGGTGATTTCCTGTTCGCGCAGCAGCTTGATGGCGGCATCGGCCAGATCACGGATGATCGACTCGACGTCGCGGCCGACATAGCCGACTTCGGTGAACTTGGTGGCTTCGACCTTGATGAACGGCGCGTTGGCGAGTTTGGCCAGGCGACGGGCGATCTCGGTTTTACCGACACCGGTCGGGCCGATCATCAGGATGTTCTTGGGGGTCACTTCGACGCGCAGTTCTTCGGGCAGTTGCATCCGGCGCCAGCGGTTACGCAGGGCGATGGCGACGGCGCGCTTGGCATCGTCCTGGCCGATGATATGGCGGTTGAGTTCGTGGACGATTTCGCGGGGAGTCATGGACATAATAATGGGTGGTCCTCAAGCAAGAATGAGCCGTGGCGTGGTTCGCCTGGACAGGCTTATTCCGCGAGGTCCTGCTCCTCAATGGTCTGGGTGTGGTTGGTGAAGACACAGATGTCGCCGGCAATGCCCAGGGCAGTCTCGACGATCTCACGGGCCGACAGGTCGGTTTTTTTCAGCAGGGCGCTGGCCGCAGCCTGGGCGTAGGCTCCGCCGGAACCCATGGCGATCAGGCCATCCTCGGGCTCAACGACGTCGCCGTTGCCGGTGATGATCAGGGAGGCGTCCTTGTTGGCGACCGCGAGCATCGCTTCGAGGCGGCTGAGGGAGCGGTCGGTACGCCATTCCTTGGCCAGTTCCACGGCGGCACGGACCAGATGACCCTGATGCTTCTCAAGCTGGCCTTCGAAACGTTCGAACAAGGTGAAGGCGTCGGCAGTGGCCCCGGCGAAACCGGCGATGACTTCGCCGTGATACAGGCGGCGGACTTTCTTCGCGTTGCCTTTCATCACGGTGTTGCCCAGTGAAACCTGGCCGTCGCCGCCCATGACGACTTTGCCATGACGGCGGACTGAAACGATGGTGGTCAAGGGAGAGTCTCCACGCAGCGGGGCGAAAATGCCCGGATGGAACTCATATGGGGGTGGCGCGGGGTTTTTCAACTGCGGGGGTGCAGAGGGGACGAGCGGCCCCCCGATGATCGTTCCTATGCTCCGCGTGGGAACGCCTCAAGTGACGCGGAGCGTCACGGGCTGCATTCCCACGCAGAGCATGGGAACGATCGGTGTGCCTAGCGGCTCTGGCGTTGTTGTAACAACAGATTGCTGAAACCGCTGCCAGCCAGTTGCTTCTGGGCCTTGGTCAGTTCCTCGCGGTTGCTGAACGGCCCGACCAGTACCCGGTACCAGGTTTCGTCCTTCACGGTGCCGGACTCCACCGACACGGACTGGCCCAGCAGAATGATCTGCGCCCGGACCTTGTCGGCGTCGGCTTCCTTGCGGAACGAACCGGCCTGCAGGAAGAACTTCGTCACTGGCGCGGCTTTCTGCACCGGAGGGGCCGGTGGCGGCGTGATGCCGGCCAGGGCCGCCTGGGCGCGAGCGGTGTCGATCTTCGCCGCTTCGGCCGGGGTCACCGGCGTGGTGGGCACTTGTGGCGTCGGCAGGGTTTTCTCCGGCACGGCCTCGGGCGGCACGATGACTTCCGATTCCGGCAGCAAGGTGTAGAAGTCGTACTTCGGCTTCACCGGTTGCGTCGGGCTCGGCGGGGTCTTGTTGGCCTCGGCGATCCGCGTGGCTTTCTGCTGCTCTTGCCGGACGCGCTTGACGTCATCGCCCTGGCCCGGCTCCAGCTTCATCAGAAACACAATGAAAGCGCCGACGGTCAGGCCGATGGCCATCCACAACCAGCCCGGAATCGGTTTTTTGGCTGGAGGCTGGTAACGACTGGCGCCGCGTTTGGGTGCAGGTTTTTTCTTGGCGGCCAACTTACATGCGCTCCAGGGTTTCCAGGCCCAGCAGTTCCAGGCCTTGCTTGAGCGTACGCCCGGTCAGCGCGGCGAGGCGCAGGCGGCTCTGCATTTGCTCTGGGGTTTGCGCGTTGAGGATCGGGCAGTTCTCGTAGAAGCTGGAGAACAGGCCAGCGACATCGTACAGGTAGGCGCACAGGGTGTGCGGCGTGCCCTTGTCGGCGACGTTATTCAACACTTCACCGAACTGCGCCAGCTTCGCCGCCAGCTCCTGTTCGTGAGGGGCCTCAAGCACAATCTGGCCGTCCACTTCATTGAAGCTCTTGCCGAGCTTGCGGAACACTCCCGCCACGCGGGTGTAGGCGTACAGCAGGTACGGCGCGGTGTTGCCTTCGAAGTTGAGCATCAGGTCGAAGTTGAAGCTGTAGTCGCTGGTGCGGTGCTTGGACAGGTCGGCGTATTTCACCGCGTCGATGCCCACGACCTTGGCGATCTTGCGCAGTTCGTCCTCGGCCAGCTCGGGGTTCTTGCCCTTGACCAGGGTGTAGGCGCGGTCCTGGGCTTCGGTCAGCAGGTCGATCAGCTTCACCGTGCCGCCATCGCGGGTCTTGAACGGGCGGCCGTCGGCGCCGTTCATGGTGCCGAAGCCCATGTGCTCCATCTCCATTGGACGGGTCACGAAACCGGCCAGGCGCGCGACTTCGAACACTTGCTGGAAGTGCAGGGCCTGGCGCTGGTCGACGAAGTACAGCACCCGATCGGCCTTGAGCACGCTGTTACGGTAGCGCACGGCTGCCAGGTCGGTGGTGGCGTAGAGGTAGCCACCGTCGGCCTTGACGATGATCACCGGCAGCGGCTCGCCATCGGCGGTCTTGAACTGGTCGAGGAACACGCACTGGGCGCCGTTGCTTTCCACCAGCATGCCCTTGGCCTTGAGGTCGTTGACCACGTTGATCAGTTCGTCGTTGTAGGCGCTTTCGCCCATCACGTCGGCCATGGTCAATTTGACGTTCAGCAACTCGTAGATTTTCTGGCAGTGGGACAGGGAGATATCCTTGAACTTGCTCCACAGCGCCAGGCACTCGGCATCGCCGGCCTGCAGCTTGACCACCAGGCCCCGGGCGCGGTCGGCGAACTCGGGCGAATCGTCGAAGCGTTGCTTGGCGGCGCGGTAGAAGTTCTCCAGGTCCGACAATTCGTCGCTGGTAATGGGGTTTTCCTGCAGGTAGGCCATCAGCATGCCGAACTGGGTGCCCCAGTCGCCCACGTGGTTCTGGCGGATCACGGTGTCGCCGAGAAACTCCAGGACCCGGGCCACACCGTCGCCGATGATGGTCGAGCGCAGGTGGCCGACGTGCATTTCCTTGGCCAGGTTGGGGGCCGAGAGGTCGACCACGGTGCGCTGCAACGGACCGGCCTTGCGTACGCCAATGCGCTCGTCAGCCAGGGCCGCGTCCAGGCGCGAAGCCAGGGCCTGGGTGTTCTGGAAGAAGTTGATGAACCCGGGGCCGGCAATGTCGGCCTTGCTGACGTTCTCGTCGGTCGGCAGGGCGGCGATGATTTTCTCCGCCAGGTCCCGTGGCTTCATGCCGGCCGGCTTGGCGAGCATCATCGCGATGTTGCTGGCGAAGTCGCCGTGGGTCTTGTCGCGAGTGTTTTCGACCTGAATCGCCGGCGACAGGCCTTCTGGCAGCACACCTTCAGTGACGAGTTGGGCGATGGCTTGCTGGATGAGCTGGCGAATGGTGTCTTTCATGGTCTTCTCTTTCAACCGCAGGCGCGGCGGCGCTTCGATGCGCTGGTGGAAAAACTGGGCATTATCCGTGGCGAAGACGGGCTTGCCAACTGTAGCGGGTCGGTTGGGGATGTGTGGTGACTATTCTTGGCAGTCTGGATGTACACAATCCCCTGTGGGAGCGAGCTTGCTCGCGATGGCGGTGGTTCAGTGACGGAGATGTCGACTGTGCAGTCGCTATCGCGAGCAAGCTCGCTCCCACAGGGGGGG
The DNA here is from genome assembly GCF_019956035.1 of Pseudomonas sp. A-RE-22. Classification (NCBI taxonomy): domain Bacteria; kingdom Pseudomonadati; phylum Pseudomonadota; class Gammaproteobacteria; order Pseudomonadales; family Pseudomonadaceae; genus Pseudomonas; species Pseudomonas sp. A-RE-22. Next base: position 208,530 of record NZ_JAHBCZ010000011.1, on the reverse strand, counting down.
CGGGCTTGTGATCCATTCAATACAAATCCACCGGATCCACATCCAGCGACCAGCGCACCGCCCGCCCGCTGGGCATCTGTTCCAGCACCAGCAGCCAGGCGCTCAGCAGTCGATGCAGCGGCGCCCGGGCATTGGCCTGTAATAAAAGCTGCGCGCGATAGCGCCCGGCCCGCCGTTCCATCGGCGCCGGCACCGGGCCCAGGAGTTCGATGCCGGTGAGGTTCTGCTCCGCCAGCAAGCGCTCTGCCTCGCTGCAGGCCTCATCGAGAAAGCCTTCGGCCTGCCCCGGCTTGTGGGCTTCGGCCCGCAACAACGCCAGGTGGGCAAAAGGTGGCAGGCCGGCGCTGCGGCGTTCGCTCAAGGCCTGTTCGGCGAAGGCGAAATAACCTTGTTCGGTCAGTTGGATCAGCAACGGGTGATCGGCCAGGTGGGTCTGGATGATCACTTTGCCCGGCTCCTCGGCCCGCCCGGCCCGGCCTGCGACCTGGACGATCAACTGCGCCATGCGCTCGCTGGCGCGGAAGTCACCGGAAAACAGTCCGCCATCGGCGTCGAGGATCGACACCAGCGTGACCCGTGGGAAGTGGTGCCCCTTGGCGAGCATCTGCGTGCCCACCAGGATGCATGGCTGGCCCTTCTGGATCGTGGCGAACAACTGGTTCATCGCGTCCTTGCGCGAAGTGCTGTCGCGATCCACCCGCAGTACCGGGTAATCGGGGAACAGGATGCCCAGCCGTTCTTCTGCGCGTTCGGTGCCGGCGCCGACCGGGCGCAAGTCCACTTTGCCGCACTGCGGGCAGTGCCTTGGCACGCGCTCGACGTGGCCACAATGGTGGCAACGCAGCTCGCCATGGCGTTGATGCACGGTCATCCGCGCATCGCAGCGCTCACAGCCGGACATCCAGCCGCAGTCGTGGCACAACAGCGTCGGAGCGAAACCGCGGCGATTGAGGAACACCAGGACCTGTTGCCCGGCAGCCAGGGTCTGGCCGATGGCTTGCTGCATCGGTCCCGAAATACCGCTGTCCAGCGGGCGACTTTTCACGTCCAGGCGCAGGAAACGCGGTTGCTTGGCGCCGCCGGCCCGCTCATTGAGGCGCAGCAGGCCGTAGCGGCCGGTATAGGCGTTGTGCAGGCTTTCCAGCGATGGCGTGGCCGAGCCGAGGACGATCGGGATGTTTTCCTGGCGGGCGCGCACCAATGCCAGGTCGCGGGCGTGATAGCGCAGGCCTTCTTGCTGTTTATAAGAACCGTCGTGTTCTTCGTCGATGATGATAAGGCCAGGGTTCTTCATCGGAGTGAACAGGGCCGACCGGGTGCCGATGATGATGTCGGCCTCGCCGTCACGGGCGGCGAGCCAGGCTTCCAGGCGTTCGCGGTCGTTGACCGCCGAGTGCACCAGGGCGATCCGGGCGTTGAAGCGCTGTTCGAAGCGCGCCAGGGTTTGTGGGCCGAGGTTGATTTCCGGAATCAGTACCAGCGCCTGCTTGCCGGCCTCCAGGGTCTGGCGGATCAGCTGCAGGTAGACCTCGGTCTTGCCGCTGCCGGTGACACCTGCCAGCAGAAAGGCGTGATAACTGTCGAAACCTGCGCGAATCGCTTCGCAAGCGGCCCGCTGTTCGGCGTTGAGCGGCAGTTCCGGCTGGGCCAGCCAATGTTCATGGCGGGCGCCGGGGGCGTGCCTGCGCACTTCCACCTGAACCAGGTCCTTGGCCAGCAACAGGTCGAGGCTGTCCTTGCTGAGCATCAGTTTGCTCAACAATTGATGCGCCACGCCGTGGGGATGTTGGGCCAGGGTCACCAAGGCCTCGCGCTGGCGCGGGGCGCGGGCGATGCGTGGATCGTCCAGCGAGGCGCCGGGCGCCACCGACCAGAACCGCTCCTGGCGCGCCTCGGCCGGTTCGCCCTGGCGCAGCAGCACCGGCAGCGCCCAACTCAGGGTGTCGCCGAGGCTGTGCTGGTAATACTGGGACGTCCACAGGCACAACTTGAACAGTGCGGCGGGCAGTGGTGGCGTGGCATCGAGCAGGGCCAGGGCTGGTTTGAGCTTGTCGACCGGGACCTCGCTGTGGTCGGTGACCTCCACCAGGATACCGATCATCTCCCGCCGGCCGAACGGCACCCGCAGGCGCATGCCCGGGTGCAACTGGGCGCGCAGGACCCCGGCCGGGGCGCGGTAGTCGAACAGGCGGCGCAGGGGCGAAGGCAGGGCGAGGCGCAGGATGGCGTCGGGCACGCGGGGGATCTCGATAGGCGGACAAATTCGCAAGGCTGAGCACGATTCGATGTGGGAGCGAGCTTGCTCGCGATGGCGGTGGTTCAGTGACGGTGATGTCGACTGTGCTGTCGCAATCGCGAGCAAGCTCGCTCCCACAGGGATTGTGCTTGAGGCCGGGAGCCTAGCAGACGGTTGGTACAAGTCATAGCTTGCGTGATTGATGTTGTCTGGTAGAATCCGCGGCCTAATTACGTGCGGTATTCAACAATAGTGTTGGGTGGCGGCACGCTAGCCTGAGGAAAACAGCATGAAAACCGATATCCATCCGGAATACCCAGTAATTGCCGTAACCTGCAGCTGCGGCAACAAGTTCGAAACGCGTTCGACCTACGGCAAAGCCCTGGCGATCGACGTTTGCAACGAATGCCACCCGTTCTACACCGGCAAGCAAAAGACTCTGGATACCGGCGGCCGTGTTCAGAAGTTCGCCGATCGTTTCGGTGCTTTCGGCAAAGTTACTCCAAAAGCCTGAGGCTGATCATTTTGGATGGTCGTCTCGACCGCTCCAGACTGATGAAAAAGGCGCCCCTTGTGGGCGCCTTTTTTGTGTCTGCGATTTGGCTCTGTGGCGCCCAGGCGTCCTGTCCTTCGCCGGGTAACCTGCCCCAGGTGGCGGTGCAACGGGTGGTGGATGGCGATACCTTGTACTTGGAGGATGGCCGGCGCATTCGGATGATTGGGCTCAATAGTCCGGAACTGGGCAAGCGAGGCCGCGCCGACGAACCATTCGCCGTGGCGGCGCGTCAGCGACTCGAGGCCTTGGTAGCCGCCAGCGATGGCCGAGTGGGCGTGTTGCCTGGCAAGGATGATCGGGATGATTACGGTCGCACGCTGGCCCATGTCTACAACGCCCAGGGCGAGAACCTCGAGGAGCGTTTGATTGCCGAGGGGCTGGGGTTTCTGGTGGCGGTCGCGCCGAACGTCGACCTGGTCAGTTGCCAGCAAATGGCCGAACGTCATGCGCGGCAAGCTGGATCCGGTGTCTGGAAAAAATCGCCCGTCGTGCGAGCGGAGCAAATCAATGCACCCGGTTTCGTGCTGATGAGCGCACGTGTCGAAAACGTGCAGCGCAATCGCGGTGGCATCTGGATTGAATTGCAGGGGGCGGTTGTCTTGCACATTGCACCTGGTGTGCAGAGGCGCTTCGACGCCTCGGCCCTGAAGCGGTTAAAGGGCCGAAAAATCGAGGCCCGTGGCTGGGTCGTCGACCGCGCCCGGGGTGGTGGCCACAAGGCCGGGCAGGCGCGATGGATGTTGCCGCTGACCGATCCAGCCATGCTGCAAACGGTCTTGTAAGAAAAAATTGTAGACATTTTATCAATGGATTGTATGCATATGGCCCTTGTGTTTCGCGGCTCTTGGCCCAAAGTCGTAGGGCAGGGCGCTTGACAGCAGTGACTGGTCAGTCTTGTGGGGACTTTGCGAGGCGCGTATCCTCGGCGGTCCGTCTGTCCAACACAGTAAAAAGCGGAATGCCCACATGTCTGATCTGAAAACTGCCGCTCTCGAATATCACGCTAATCCTCGTCCAGGGAAGCTGAGTGTCGAGCTCACCAAGGCCACCGCTACTGCTCGCGACTTGTCGCTGGCCTACAGCCCCGGCGTAGCCGAACCAGTCCGCGAAATCGCTCGCGACCCTGAACTGGCCTACAAATACACCGGTAAAGGCAACCTGGTTGCAGTCATTTCCGATGGCACCGCGATTCTCGGCCTGGGTAACCTCGGCCCATTGGCTTCCAAGCCAGTCATGGAAGGCAAGGGCGTGCTGTTCAAGCGCTTCGCCGGTATCGACGTATTCGACATCGAAGTCGATTCCGAGAGCCCGCAAGCCTTCATCGACACCGTCAAGCGCATCTCCATCACTTTCGGCGGCATCAACCTGGAAGACATCAAGGCACCAGAGTGCTTCGAGATCGAGCGCGCCCTGATCGAACAGTGCGACATTCCGGTATTCCACGATGACCAGCACGGCACCGCGATCGTCACCGCGGCCGGCATGATCAACGCCCTGGAAATCGCCGGCAAGACCCTGCCGGAAGCCAAGATCGTCTGCCTCGGCGCTGGCGCTGCGGCCATCTCCTGCATGAAGTTGCTGGTGAGCATGGGCGCCAAGATCGAAAACATCTTCATGGTCGACCGTACCGGCGTGATCCACTCCGGCCGTGACGACCTGAACCAGTACAAGGCCGTGTTTGCCCACACGACCGAGAAGCGCTCCCTGGCGGACGCGCTGGACGGTGCCGACGTGTTTGTTGGCCTGTCGGGTCCGAACCTGCTGAGCGCGGAAAACCTGCTGCGCATGGCGCCGAACCCAATCGTGTTCGCTTGCTCGAACCCGGATCCGGAAATCGCCCCGGAACTGGCTCACGCAACTCGTAACGACGTGATCATGGCCACCGGCCGTTCGGACTACCCGAACCAGGTCAACAACGTACTGGGCTTCCCGTTCATCTTCCGCGGTGCCCTGGACGTTCGCGCCAAGCGCATCAACGAAGAAATGAAAGTCGCGGCCGCCAACGCCCTGCGCGAACTGGCCAAGCTGCCGGTGCCTCAGGAAGTGTGCGACGCCTACGGCGGCATCAAGCTGGAATTCGGTCGTGAGTACATCATCCCGAAACCAATGGACGCCCGTCTGATCACCCTGATCTCCGACGCCGTGGCCAAGGCCGCCATCGAGACTGGCGTGGCCACCCTGCCGTATCCGAAGAACTACCCGCTCAAGAGCGTGGATGATGTGTTCAACGGCTAAGCCGTTGTAGCGCTTCAACAAAAAGCCCCGGCTCCTGTGAGTCGGGGCTTTTTTGTGCCTGCCGGTTTTGTATGGGCACCGCAAAATCACTGTGGGAGCGAGCTTGCTCGCGATTACGGTCGGGCATTCAACATCGATGCAAGCTGAGCTTCCGCCATCGCGAGCAAGCTCGGCTCCCACAGGGATGTATGTTGATCGTTCCCACGCTCCGCGTGGGAATGTAGCCTGGGACGCTCCGCGTTCCATCAAGAGCCGAACGCGGAGCGTCCGTAGAGGCATTCCCACGCGGAGCGTGGGAACGATCAACACAAAAAAAGCCCCGCACTTCTTCCGAAGGCGGGGCTTTTGAGGTGGTGCCCGGTCAGAACAGATCGATCGGCGCCGCCTCGTCCGCCGGCAGCGGGCTACCCGGTGCGACGCCGTTGCCCAGCTCGTTGGCCGACGGTGGCGTGTCTTCGCTCTTGAACAGTTCGAAATACGCACCCGGGGTGCCCGGTGTAGCGGCGCGGCCACTGACCGGGTCGACCCGCAGGCTGAGGATGCCTTCCGGTTCCGGCTGGGTGTGAGGCGGTTTGTCCTTGAGGGCGGCGCCCATGTAGCTCATCCAGATCGGCAACGCCACGGTGCCGCCGAACTCGCGGCGACCCAGGCTTTCGGGTTGGTCGAAACCGGTCCAGACGGTGGTCACGTAGTCGGCGTTGTAGCCGGAGAACCAGGCGTCCTTGGATTCGTTGGTGGTACCGGTCTTGCCCGCCAGGTCCGTGCGGCCCAGGGCCAGGGCGCGACGGCCGGTGCCGAGCTTGATCACGTCCTGCAGCATGCTGTTGAGGATGTAAGTGGTGCGGCCATCGACAATGCGTTCCGCGATGGCGGGCGCCTGGGGCAGGCCCGGGGCCGTGGTGGCTTCGCCCGGTGTCGCATTGACCGTAAACGTCTCAGTGGATGGTGCGGCGACGCCATCGCTGGCCTGCTCACCCGTGGGGACGCGTGGCGGGTTGGCGACGAACAGCGTCTCGCCGTTGCGGCTTTCGATCTTGTCGATGATGTACGGGGTGATCTTGTACCCGCCGTTGGCGAACGTACTCCAGCCGGTGGCGATCTCCATCGGCGTCAAGGTCGCGGTGCCCAGGGCCAGGGACAGGTTGCGCGGCAGGTCCTGCTTGTTGAAGCCGAACTTGCTGATGTAGTCGATGGTGCGGTCCACGCCCAATGCCTGCAGCAGGCGGATCGAGACCAGGTTGCGGGATTTGTACAGCGCCTCACGCAAGCGAATCGGGCCGAGGAACGTATTGGTGTCGTTCTTCGGTCGCCAGACCTTGTCCAGGTATTCATCGACGAACACGATCGGTGCGTCGTTCACCAGGCTGGCGGCGGTGTAGCCGTTATCCAGGGCGGCGCTGTAGACGAACGGCTTGAAGCTCGAGCCCGGTTGGCGCTTGGCCTGCAACGCGCGGTTGTAATTGCTTTGCTCGAAGGCGAAGCCACCCACCAACGAACGGATGGCACCGTCCTGCGGGTCGAGGGACACCAGGGCGCCCTGGGCGGCTGGGATCTGGCTGAACTTGAGGCTGTTGTCCGCCTGGCGCTGGACACGGATCAAGTCACCGACCTGGGCAACGTCGGACGGTTGCCGTGGGTTGGCGCCCATGCTGTTGGTATTGAGGAACGGCCGGGCCCACTTCATGGTGTCCCAGGCCACGTGTTCCTCCAGCTCGCCGTTACGGGTCAGCACCTTGATGCCGTCCTTGTCCACCGACGTGACAATCGCCGGCTCCAGGCTGCTGATGGTGCGCTGCTTGGTCAGCTCCAGGGCCCAGGCTTCCTTGGTCTTGCCCGGCAGGCGTGATTCAGGGCCACGGTAGCCGTGGCGCTGGTCGTAGGTCATCAGGCCCTCGTGCAGCGCGGTGTTGGCCATTTCCTGCAAGTTGCTCGGCACCGTGGTGGTCACGCGGAAACCTTCGGTGTAAGCGTCGCTGCCATAGCGCCCGACCATCTCGGCACGGGCCATCTCGGCGATATACGGGGCGTTCACTTCCGGGGTTGGTACGTGATAGCTGGCGTTCAGCGGTTCATTGATCGCGGCGGTGTAGTCGGCCTCGCTGATCTTGCCGAGCTTGTACATGCGCCCCAGGATCCAGTCGCGACGTTCCTTGCTGCGTGCCGGGTTGGCCAGCGGGTTGAAGCGCGAGGGTGCCTTGGGCAGGCCGGCGATCATCGCCATCTGCGCCAGGCTCACGTCGCGGATCGACTTGCCGTAATACACCTGCGCCGCCGCCTCGATGCCGTAGGCGCGGTTGCCCAGGTAAATCTTGTTCACGTACAGCTCGAGGATTTCATCCTTGGTCAGCTGCCGCTCGATTTGCAGGGCCAGGAGGATCTCGGTGGTCTTGCGCGAGAAGCTGCGCTCGCTGGTCAGGAAGAAGTTCTTGGCCACCTGCATGGTGATGGTGCTGCCGCCGGACTGGATGTGCCCGCTCTTGACCAGTTGGCTGGCGGCGCGCATCAGGCTGCCCGGGTCGACGCCGTAGTGATTGGCGAAGTTATCGTCTTCAGCACTTAGTAACGCATTGATGAAATTGGGGGGAATGTCGGCGAAACGGATCGGCGTGCGGCGCATTTCGCCAAATTCGGCAATCAACTTGTTGTCGCTGCTGTATACCCGCAAAGGAATCTGCAACTGAATACTTCTCAGCGCCTCCACGGACGGCAATCCCGGACTAAGGTAAAGAAAGGCACCGCTCAGGCCCAAGAGCAGTCCGCAGAAAACGGCGACGATGGACCATCCGAAAAATTTCAGCAGACGAATCAAGGCTTTTGGATATCCAGGCAAAGAATGAAAAAGGCGCCAGGTGCAGGGATGGACCCGTGCTTGCAACAAAGCGAAAAAAAACGCTGGGCATTATAAGCATTTTTTTTCGTCGGGAATGCCATCCGGACGTCCGTCGGACCGGTGTGATTGAACGCAATGCATATTAGAGAGTCCGTAACTCACGGATAGTCATAGGGAATTGGTAGTGCTACGACTCTTCAATAAAAAAGCCCATGCGCTTCTGGGGATCGACATCAGTTCGACGTCGGTGAAGCTGCTGGAGTTGAGCCGCCAGGGCGATCGATACCGCGTCGAGTCCTACGCGGTCGAACCGTTGCCAGCCAACGCTGTGGTCGAGAAGAACATCGCCGAGCTCGAAGGGGTGGGGCAGGCGTTGTCGCGCCTGTTGGCCAAGGCCAAGACGCCCTTGCGTAGCGTGGCGGTGGCGGTGGCGGGTTCAGCGGTGATCACCAAGACCATCGAGATGGACGCCGGCCTGTCCGACGATGACATGGAAAACCAGCTCAAGATCGAGGCCGATCAATACATCCCCTATCCCCTGGATGAGGTGGCCATCGATTTCGAAGTGATGGGTGTTTCGCCACGCAGTGCCGAGCGCGTCGAAGTGCTGCTGGCGGCGTGCCGCAAGGAAAACGTCGAGGTCCGCGAGGCCGCATTGGCGCTCGCCGGGCTGACGGCCCGGGTGGTCGATGTGGAGGCTTATGCGCTGGAGCGTGCTTTTGGCCTGCTCGCCACGCAACTGGCTGCCTCCCAGGAACGGCTGACTGTGGCGGTCGTCGATATCGGCGCCACCATGACCACCCTCAGCGTGCTGCACAACGGGCGCATCATCTATACCCGCGAACAATTGTTCGGCGGCCGCCAACTGACCGAGGAGATCCAGCGCCGCTATGGCCTGACACCCGAGCAGGCTGGCCAGGCAAAGAAGCAGGGTGGCCTGCCGGACGACTATCTCAGCGAAGTGCTGCAACCTTTTCGCGAGGCTCTGGTACAGCAGGTCTCGCGGTCCTTGCAGTTCTTCTTCGCCTCGGGCCAGTACAGTGCGGTGGACCACATTTTGCTGGCCGGGGGCACGGCTTCGGTCGCCGGCCTGGATCGGCTGATCGAGCAGCGCCTGGGCACGCCGACCCAGGTGGCCAACCCGTTTACCAACATGGCCCTGAGCAGCAAGGTCAATGCCGGCGCCCTGGCCGGTGATGCGCCGGCACTGATGATTGCCTGTGGGCTGGCCCTCAGGAGTTTTGACTGATGGCACGGATCAACCTGCTTCCCTGGCGCGAAGAGCTGCGTGAAGAACGGCGTAAACGCTTTTTGCTGGCCTTGGTGGGGGCGCTGATCGGCGCGGTCGGCGTGGTCCTGGTCGCGGTCCGCTACATTGACAGCGCCATCGACCGCCAGGTCGCTCGCAATAGCCATCTTTCCGAGCAGATCGCCGTGCTGGACGAGCGCATCAAGCAGATCAGCGAATTGAAGGCTCGTCGCCAGCAATTGTTGGAGCGCATGCGCATCATCCAGGACTTGCAAGGTAACCGGCCGGTCAGTGGGCGCATCTTCGACCAATTGGTGCGGACCTTGCCGGACGGGGTGTATTTCACCGAAGTGAAGATGGAAGACCGGACGCTCTCGATCAAGGGGGCCGCGGAATCGAACAACCGGGTCTCGGACCTGATGCGCAACCTGGACTCGTCGGACCTGTTCGACACGCCCAGCCTGACGGAGGTCAAGGCCACCACCGCTGGGCAGCTCGACCAGGCCAATGTCTTCCAGCTGACGGTTCGCCAGACTCGCCCGGCCGATGCGGAGGACGCCCAATGAAACCGGGGGAGTGGTTCGACGCACTGCGCAAGATCGATCTCAGTGACCTGGACACCAACAACATCGGTTCCTGGCCCGCGCCGATCAAATGGCTGGCGGGTGTCCTGCTGGTGGTCCTGGTGCTGGGGCTGGGCTATAACTTTGCCTTGAGTGACCTGGAGAACCAGTTGCAGCAGGTGCGCGAGGAAGAAAACACCCTCAAGGCGCAATTCGCGGGCAAGGCCCACATGGCCGCGAACCTGGAGCGCTACACCGAGCAGATGAAGCAGATGGAAACGTCTTTTGGTGTGCTGTTGCGGCAATTGCCCAGCGATACCGAAGTGCCGGGCCTGCTGGAGGACATTACTCGCACCGGCCTGGGCAGCGGCCTGGAGTTCGAGGAAATCAAGCTGCTGCCGGAGGTCACCCAGCCGTTCTACATCGAGTTGCCGATCCAGATCACCGTGACCGGCGGCTACCACGACCTGGCGACGTTCGTCAGTGGGGTGGCGGGGCTGCCGCGGATTGTCACGCTGCACGACTTCGAGATCGCGCCGATGGAGCCCGAGGCCGGCGCGAAGCTGCGCATGAGCATCCAGGCCAAGACCTACCGGTACAACGAGCAGGAGGCGCAACCATGAGGCCGGTGTGTCGCATCTGCCTGCTGGCAGGCCTGGTCGCGCTGGCGGGCTGCGGTAACGACAACGGTTTCAGTGATTTGGACGCCTACATGAACGAAGTGCGCCTGCGGCCACCCGGCAAGATCGAGCCGACGCCGACGTTCAGACCCTACGAAACCTTTACCTACAGTGCCGCCAACCTGCGCAGCCCGTTTTCCCGACAGGTCCGGGTGGACCAGGCCGAACGGCAGCGGGGCTCGCGCAACGTCCGGCCCGACCCGAACCGGGTCAAACAGTATCTGGAAGGCTTCAACATCGAGCAGTTTGAAATGGTCGGTACGATCTCCAACGTCAGTGGCTCCTTCGCGCTCCTGCGGGGCGCGGGCGGGGTGCACCGGCTCAAGGTCGGTGACTATCTGGGACGCAACGACGGGCGGATCGTCAACATCAGTGCCACCCAGGTCGATGTGGTCGAAATCGTTCCCGATGGCGAGGGTGCCTGGCTGGAGCGACCACGGACCATTCCTTTGAAAGAGCATTCATAGTGGAACTCGAACAATGAACAGGTTTTTTTCAGCCCTCGGTATTTCGCTATGGATAGCGCTGTTGTCGCCGATGGTTCTCGGGGCCAGCCTGAAGACGTTGGATGTGGCGGCGTTACCGGGGGACCGTGTCGAGTTGAAGCTCTCCTTCGACGGGCCGCCGCCGTCACCCCGGGGCTACACCACCGAACAACCGGCGCGGATTGCGCTGGACCTGCCGGGCGTGACCAATCAACTTTCCAGCAAGCGCCGCGACCTGGGCGGGGGCAATGCACGCAGCGCCACTGTGGTCGAGGCTGGGGATCGTACTCGGTTGATCATCGGCCTTACCCAGCTGGCGCCGTATGACACCCGGATCGAAGGTAACAACCTGTTCGTGGTGGTTGGCAAGGGCGCCGCCCTGAAGAGCACTGCCCCGAAGAACTCCACCACCCAGGCCCCGCGCCCGGCGGTTGCCAGCGCTGCGCCTGCGAGGGCCAGTGCGCCGGTGGGCAAGGCGATCCGTGGGGTGGACTTCCAGCGCGGGACCCAGGGCGAAGGCAACGTGGTGATCGACCTGTCTGATCCGTCCATTGCCCCGGACATCCAGGAGCGCGAAGGCAAGATCATCCTCAATTTCGCCAGGACCCAGTTGCCCGAGCCGCTGCGGGTGCGCCTGGACGTCAAGGACTTCGCCACCCCGGTGCAATTCGTCAATGCCAGCGCCGGCAGCGACCGGGCGACCATCAGCATCGAACCCAGCGGCACCTTCGACTACTCGACCTACCAGACCGACAACAAGCTCACCGTCAGCGTCCGGCCCATGACCGTCGACGACCTGCAAAAACGCAACGCCGACCGCGCGGCCTACAGTGGCGAGAAGCTCTCGCTCAACTTCCAGGACATCGAGGTGCGTTCGGTCCTGCAACTGATTGCCGATTTTACCAACCTGAACCTCGTGGCCAGCGACACGGTGCAGGGTGGCATCACCCTGCGGTTGCAGAATGTGCCCTGGGACCAGGCGCTCGACCTGGTGCTCAAGACCAAGGGGTTGGACAAGCGCAAGGTCGGCAACGTGCTGTTGGTGGCTCCGGCCGATGAAATTGCCGCTCGTGAGCGCCAGGAACTGGAGTCGCAGAAGCAGATTGCCGACCTGGCGCCGCTGCGGCGTGAGCTGTTGCAGGTCAACTATGCGAAGGCGACGGACATCGCCAAGCTGTTCCAGTCGGTGACCAGTGCCGAGGCCAAGGCCGATGAGCGCGGCACGATCACGGTCGATGAGCGAACCAACAACATCATTGCCTACCAGACCCAGGACCGCCTCGACGAACTGCGCCGGATCGTGGCGCAACTGGATATTCCGGTGCGCCAGGTGATGATCGAAGCGCGAATTGTCGAAGCTAACGTCGACTACGACAAAAGCCTGGGCGTGCGCTGGGGCGGTTCGGTACAGAACCAGGGCAACTGGAACTCCTCCGGGGTCACCAACGGCACTTCCACCACCATTGGCACCCCGGGCAGCACCAGCACCAACCAACCGTTCGTCGACCTGGGCACCTCGGGCAACACCTCGGGCATCGGCATCGCGTTCATCACCGACAACGTATTGCTGGACCTTGAGCTGACGGCCATGGAGAAAACCGGCAACGGGGAGATCGTCTCCCAGCCCAAGGTGGTGACGTCCGACAAGGAGACGGCAAAGATCCTCAAGGGCACGGAAATTCCTTATCAGGAAGCCAGCTCCAGTGGCGCTACGTCGGTGTCGTTCAAGGAGGCTTCGCTGTCGCTGGAGGTGACCCCGCAGATCACCCCGGACAACCGCATCATCATGGAGGTCAAGGTCACCAAGGATGAACCGGACTACCTGAACAAGGTGCAGGATGTGCCGCCGATCAAGAAAAACGAGGTCAACGCCAAGGTCCTGGTCAATGACGGCGAGACCATTGTGATTGGCGGGGTTTTCTCAAATACTCAGAGCAAGGTTGTAGATAAGGTGCCATTTCTTGGCGATGTGCCGTATCTTGGCCGCCTTTTCCGGCGTGATGTGGTTTCGGAGAAAAAATCCGAGCTGCTGGTGTTCCTCACTCCGCGTATCATGAATAACCAGGCGATTGCTGTGAGTCGTTGATTCTGTGCGAAATTTGATTCTTGTTGGGCCGATGGGCGCTGGAAAAAGCACCATCGGCCGTTTGCTGGCCAAAGAGCTGCGCCTGCCGTTCAAAGATTCCGACAAGGAAATTGAATTGCGCACGGGTGCCAATATCCCATGGATTTTCGACAAGGAAGGCGAACCGGGCTTTCGTGACCGTGAGCAGGCGATGATCGCCGAGCTGTGCGCGTTCGATGGCGTGGTGCTCGCCACCGGTGGCGGCGCGGTGATGCGCGAAGCCAATCGTCGGGCGCTGCATGCCGGCGGACGAGTGGTCTATCTGCATGCTTCTGTCGAGCAGCAGGTGGGTCGCACCGCTCGGGATCGCAACCGCCCGTTGTTGCGCACCGCCGACCCGGCCAAGACCCTGCGCGACCTCCTGGAGCTGCGTGATCCGCTGTATCGGGAGATCGCCGACCTGGTGGTGGAAACCGACGAGCGGCCGCCGCGGATGGTGGTGCTGGACATTCTCGATCGCCTTCAGCAACTGCCTCCCCGTTAATGCGCCTGGCGAAATGCGCTATTCTCGACGTCCCGTCATGGCCCGCCTGGGGCGTGGCGGATGGCCATTAACTGGCGTCAGAACAAGCACCGTGGACTTTCGTTAATTGCAGGCAGGACGCCTGATTCCATCTTCACTGTGGGGACACATGCAGACACTTAAGGTCGACCTGGGCGAGCGCAGCTACCCGATTCATATTGGCGAAGGCTTGCTGGACCAGCCCGAACTGCTGGCGCCGCATATCGCCGGGCGGCAGGTGGCGATCATTTCCAATGAAACCGTCGCGCCCCTGTATCTGGAACGTCTGACCCGCAGCCTGTCGGCCTTCTCGGTCATTTCCGTGGTATTGCCCGACGGCGAAGCCTTCAAGAACTGGGAAACCCTGCAACTTATTTTCGATGGTCTGCTGACTGCGCGCCACGATCGCCGCACCACGGTGGTTGCCTTGGGTGGCGGTGTGATCGGCGACATGGCCGGTTTTGCAGCCGCCTGCTATCAGCGCGGCGTCGATTTCATCCAGATCCCCACCACGCTGCTGTCGCAGGTCGACTCGTCGGTGGGCGGCAAGACCGGGATCAACCATCCGCTGGGCAAGAACATGGTCGGTGCTTTCTATCAGCCCAACGTAGTGCTGATCGACACCGCCACCCTCAATACCTTGCCGGCCCGCGAACTGTCTGCGGGCCTGGCGGAAGTCATCAAGTACGGGCTGATCTGCGACGAGCCGTTCCTGGGCTGGCTCGAGGAGAACGTCGACCGCCTGCGGGCACTGGATCAAGTGGCCCTGACCTACGCCATCGAACGCTCCTGCGCCGCCAAGGCTGCCGTGGTGGGGGCCGATGAGCGTGAGTCGGGGGTGCGCGCCACCCTCAATTTGGGGCACACCTTCGGCCATGCCATCGAAACCCACATGGGCTATGGTGTCTGGCTGCACGGTGAAGCGGTTGCGGCCGGTACGGTCATGGCCCTGGAGATGTCTGCGCGCTTGGGCTGGATCAACGAACAGGAGCGTGATCGCGGTATTCGTCTGTTCCAGCGCGCCGGGTTGCCGGTGGTTCCGCCCGAGGAAATGAGCGAGGCGGATTTTCTTGAACACATGGCAATCGACAAAAAAGTGATCGACGGTCGTCTGCGTCTGGTGCTGCTGCGCCACATGGGCGAAGCGGTGGTGACCGACGATTATCCGAAAGAAGTTCTACAGGCCACGCTGGGAGCGGACTACCGCGCCCTGGCTCAGCTTAAAGGTTAATAAGATCCGATGACTAGTTTGCATGCCGACGAGGCTTTCCTCGGCCATTTCCAATTGAGTCATGACCCTTTTGCACCGCGGGTCCCGGGCTTCAAGTTCTTTCCTGCACAGCGCAAGCCGGTACTGGGCCAGTTGCATCACCTGGCGCGCTACAGCCAGTTGCTGCTGGTGGTCACCGGTCCCCAGGGCAGCGGCAAGACCTTGCTGCGCCAGGCGCTGGTGGCCAGCACCAACAAACAGTCCGTGCAAAGCGTGGTGGTATCGGCCCGTGGCGCCGGCGATGCAGCCGGTATATTGCGTCAGGTGGCCCAGGCGCTGAACGTCGCGCAGGCCGAAGTCGGTGCAATTCTCGATCAGATCGTGCAACTGGCGCTGACCGGGCAGGAAGTCTATCTGCTGGTGGACGATGCCGAGCAACTCGACGAGTCGGCCCTCGAGGCCCTGCTGGCCTTGGCGGCCGGTGCGCCGGAGGGTCGCCCTCATGTGTTCCTGTTCGGCGAGTCGTCGCTGATCGCTGATCTGGACCAATTGAATCTTGAGGAAGAGCGCTTCCACGTCATCGAGCTGGCGCCCTACACCGAGGAAGAAACGCGTGAATACCTGGCCCAGCGTCTTGAGGGTGCGGGCCGGGGTATCGAACTTTTTACCGCCGATCAGATCTCTGAGATTCACGAAAGCGCCGACGGTTGGCCTGGCAACATCAACCAGGTCGCCCGCGATGCTCTGATCGAAGTCATGATTGCCAGCCGCTCAGCGGTGAAGCGTCCAAGTATGGGGTTCAACATGCCGAAGAAACACGTATTGGCAATTTCCGCCGTCGTCGTGGTCGCGGTTGCCGCCGCCTGGCTGATGCCGGGTCGCACCAAGGCACCCACCACGGGTGCCCCTGCCAACGAACAGGCTCAACTGCCTCTCGGCCAGGGGACGCCGCAACCCAACGGTGGTGCGCCGGCAGTGGAATTCGCCGGCAACACTCAGCCGATGCCACTGCCGCTGGTCGGCCAGTCGCAACCGGTCATGCGCGGTCCGCTGGCTGAAGCGGCCGGTGGCGTCACCGAAGGCGACGACGGCGCAGCGCCACCGGTCGACGACAGCAGCGACGTGCCGCCGACCGTGACCACCACCGCACCGCCTGTGGGCGTGCCCGCCGGTCCTGCCCCGACGCCTGCCCCGGCCGCCAAGCCGACTCCGGCGCCCACCCAGGTGGCCACCGCCAAGCCTGCCCCGGTTCCAACGCCTGCCAAGCCGGCGGCGCCAGCACCCGCACCCGCACCCGCAGCCAAGCCTGCTGCTCCGGCCAAGGCCACGGGCGGTAGCTGGTACGCTGGCCAGGCACCGGGCAACTACGTAGTGCAGATCCTCGGCACCAGTTCCGAAGCCGCGGCACAGAACTTCGTCAAGGAGCAGGGCGGCGAGTACCGCTATTTCAAGAAAGTCCTCAATGGCAAGCCGCTGTATGTCATCACCTATGGCAGCTTTGCCAACCGTGATGCAGCCGTTTCCGCCATCAAGGCCTTGCCAGCGAAGGTTCAGGCTGGTAAACCTTGGCCTCGCACTGTCGCCAGCGTCCAACAGGAACTGGCAGCAACTCGCTGAAGATTCGGCGGCCTTACCCAGGCCGCCTCTCCCGGCAACCTCAAAATTTCCGCAGGGGCGGGCGACCTTTCAGGCCGCGCGCCTTGTGGTGTCTGCGTCACAGTAGTGTTTGAGTCGTAGCGGTCGAACCCAAAAAAGTTTTGACTAGCACAGCATATAGCTTTAAACCTTTCACAAATGCGACATGGATTTGCGACAGTTCGTCGTCAAATTTGTGAGCCTCTGTGTCGGTGTGTACAATGACCTCCCTTTTGCCCCCGCAAAGCTGGCGTACGTTCGGCGCGGCATGCAACTGGTTGAATTGAAAAGAAATTTGCCTCGATTAGAGGCAGCCTGGTGAGAAAGTGTCTATGAAAGCAGGTCTGTACCAACCAGATGAATTCAAGGATAACTGCGGTTTCGGCCTGATAGCTCATATGCAGGGCGAGCCCAGCCACACCCTTTTGCAAACGGCCATTGAGGCCCTGACCTGCATGACCCACCGTGGTGGGATCAACGCCGACGGCAAGACCGGCGACGGTTGTGGCTTGCTGATTCAAAAACCCGACGAGTTCCTGCGTGCCATTGCCCAGGAAACGTTTGGCGTGACCCTGCCCAAGCAGTACGCCGTGGGCATGGTGTTCTTCAACCAGGATCCGGTGAAGGCCCAGGCGGCTCGCGAGAACATGAATCGCGAGATCCTGGCCGCCGGCCTGCAACTGGTAGGCTGGCGCAAAGTGCCGATCGACACCAGTGTCCTCGGCCGTCTGGCGCTCGAGCGCCTGCCGCAGATCGAACAGGTGTTCATCGCCGGCGAAGGCCTGAGCGACCAGGACATGTCGATCAAGCTGTTCAGTTCCCGTCGTCGTTCGTCCGTGGCCAATGCCGCCGACACCGATCACTACATCTGCAGCTTTTCCCACAAGACCATTATCTACAAAGGCCTGATGATGCCGGCGGACCTCACCGCCTTCTATCCGGACCTGAGCGACGAGCGCCTGAAAACCGCGATCTGCGTGTTCCACCAGCGCTTCTCCACCAACACCCTGCCGAAATGGCCGCTGGCCCAGCCATTCCGCTTCCTCGCCCACAACGGCGAGATCAACACCATCACCGGCAACCGCAACTGGGCCGTGGCCCGTCGCACCAAGTTCGCCAACGACCTGATGCCCGACCTTGAAGAACTCGGCCCGCTGGTCAACCGCGTGGGCTCGGACTCCTCGAGCATGGACAACATGCTGGAACTGATGGTGACCGGTGGTATCGACCTGTTCCGTGGCGTGCGCATGCTCGTGCCGCCAGCATGGCAGAACGTCGAGACCATGGACCCGGACCTGCGCGCCTTCTACGAATACAACTCCATGCACATGGAACCGTGGGATGGCCCGGCCGGTATCGTCATGACCGACGGTCGCTACGCTGTGTGCCTGCTGGACCGTAACGGCCTGCGTCCGGCGCGTTGGGTCACCACCACCAACGGGTTCATCACCCTGGCGTCGGAAATCGGCGTCTGGAACTATCAGCCTGAAGACGTCGTCGCCAAGGGCCGCGTAGGCCCGGGCCAGATCTTTGCCGTGGACACCGAGACCGGCCAGATCCTCGACACCGACGCCATCGACAACCGCCTCAAGTCCCGTCATCCGTACAAACAATGGCTGCGCAAGAATGCCCTGCGCATCCAGGCGACCATGGAAGACAACGACCACGGCTCGGCTTTCTACGACGTCGACCAGCTCAAGCAGTACATGAAGATGTACCAGGTGACGTTCGAAGAGCGTGACCAGGTGCTGCGTCCGCTCGGCGAGCAGGGTTACGAAGCGGTCGGCTCCATGGGTGATGACACGCCGATGGCCGTGCTGTCGCAGCGCGTGCGTACGCCGTACGACTATTTCCGCCAGCAGTTCGCCCAGGTGACCAACCCACCGATCGACCCACTGCGCGAAGCGATCGTGATGTCCCTGGAAATCTGCCTCGGTGCCGAGCGCAACATTTTCCAGGAGTCGCCGGAACACGCCTCGCGGGTGATCCTCAGCTCGCCGGTCATTTCCCCGGCCAAGTGGCGCTCGTTGACCAACCTCGACCGCCCGGGTTTTGCGCGCCAGGTCATCGACCTGAACTATGACGAAAGCGTCGGCCTGGAAGCGGCGATCCGCAACGTTGCCGATCAGGCTGAAGAAGCCGCGCGCGCCGGTCGTACCCAGATCGTGCTGAGCGACCGTCACATCGCGCCGGGCAAGCTGCCGATCCATGCCTCGCTGGCCACCGGCGCGGTGCACCATCGCCTGACCGAAAAAGGCCTGCGCTGCGACTCCAACATCCTGGTGGAAACCGCCACCGCCCGCGATCCGCATCACTTCGCGGTGCTGATCGGTTTCGGTGCCTCGGCGGTGTATCCGTTCCTGGCCTATGAAGTGCTGGGCGACCTGATCCGTACCGGTGAAGTGCTGGGCGACCTCTACGAGGTGTTCAAGAACTACCGCAAGGGCATCACCAAGGGGCTGCTCAAGATCCTGTCGAAGATGGGTATCTCGACCATCGCCTCGTACCGTGGCGCGCAACTGTTCGAGGCCATCGGCCTGTCGGAAGAAGTCTGCGAGCTGAGCTTCCGTGGCGTGCCGAGCCGCATCAAAGGTGCGCGTTTCGTCGACATCGAAGCCGAACAGAAAGCCCTGGCGGCCGAAGCCTGGAGCCCGCGCAAGCCGATCCAGCAAGGCGGCCTGTTGAAGTTCGTCCATGGTGGCGAGTACCACGCCTATAACCCGGACGTGGTCAGCACCTTGCAAGCCGCCGTGCAGCAGGGCGACTACAGCAAGTTCAAGGAATACACCTCGCTGGTGGACAACCGTCCGGTGTCGATGATTCGCGACCTGCTCAAGGTCAAGACCCTCGACACGCCGCTGGACATCAGTGAAATAGAGCCGCTGGAATCGGTGCTCAAGCGCTTCGATTCGGCCGGTATTTCCCTGGGCGCCTTGTCCCCGGAAGCCCACGAAGCCCTGGCCGAAGCCATGAACCGCCTCGGTGCGCGTTCCAACTCCGGTGAAGGCGGCGAAGACCCGGCGCGCTACGGCACCATCAAGAGTTCGAAAATCAAGCAGGTGGCAACCGGCCGCTTCGGTGTGACGCCGGAATACCTGGTCAACGCTGAAGTGCTGCAGATCAAGGTTGCCCAGGGCGCCAAGCCCGGCGAAGGCGGCCAGTTGCCCGGCGGCAAGGTCAACGGCCTGATCGCCAAGCTGCGCTACGCGGTACCTGGCGTGACCCTGATCTCGCCACCGCCGCACCACGACATCTACTCGATCGAAGACTTGTCGCAACTGATCTTCGACCTCAAGCAGGTGAACCCGAAGGCGCTGGTCTCGGTGAAACTGGTGGCGGAAGCGGGCGTTGGCACCATCGCGGCCGGCGTGGCCAAGGCCTATGCCGACCTGATCACCATCTCCGGCTACGACGGCGGCACCGGCGCATCGCCGCTGACCTCGATCAAGTACGCTGGCGCGCCGTGGGAACTGGGCCTGGCTGAAACCCACCAGACCCTGCGCGGCAACGATTTGCGCGGCAAGGTCCGGGTGCAGACCGACGGTGGCCTGAAAACCGGCCTGGACGTGATCAAGGCCGCCATCCTCGGCGCCGAGAGCTTCGGCTTCGGTACCGCGCCGATGATCGCCCTGGGCTGCAAATACCTGCGCATCTGCCACCTGAACAACTGCGCCACCGGCGTGGCGACCCAGAACGACAAGCTGCGCAAGGACCACTACATCGGTACCGTCGACATGGTGGTGAACTTCTTCACCTACGTGGCCGAAGAGACCCGTGAGTGGTTGGCGAAGCTGGGCGTGCGCTCGCTTGAAGAGCTGATCGGCCGTACCGATCTGCTGGAAGTGATCGAAGGCCAGACCGCCAAGCAGCAACACCTGGACCTGACCCCGTTGTTGGGCAGCGATCTCATTCCGGCAGACAAGCCACAGTTCTGCCAGGTCGACCGCAACCCGCCGTTCGACAAGGGGGAGCTGGCCGAGAAGATGGTCGACATGGCCGCTGCGGCGATCAACGACCTGAGCGGTGCCGAGTTCGACCTGGACATCTGCAACTGCGACCGTTCCATCGGCGCACGGATCTCCGGCGAAATCGCGCGCAAGCACGGCAACCAGGGCATGGCCAAGGCGCCGGTCACCTTCCGCTTCAAAGGCACCGCAGGCCAGAGCTTCGGCGTCTGGAACGCCGGTGGCCTGAACATGTACCTGGAAGGCGATGCCAACGACTACGTGGGCAAGGGTATGACCGGTGGCAAGCTGGTCATCGTTCCGCCCAAGGGCAGCGTCTACAAGACCCAGGACAGTGCCATCATCGGCAACACCTGCCTCTACGGCGCCACGGGCGGCAAGCTGTTCGCCGCCGGCACCGCAGGCGAGCGTTTTGCCGTGCGTAACTCCGGGGCCCACACTGTGGTGGAAGGCACCGGCGATCACTGCTGCGAGTACATGACCGGTGGTTTTGTCTGCGTGCTGGGCAAGACCGGTTATAACTTCGGCTCTGGCATGACCGGCGGTTTCGCCTACGTGCTCGACCAGGACAACACCTTCGTTGACCGGGTCAACCACGAACTGGTGGAAATCCAGCGGATCAGCGGCGAGGCGATGGAAGCCTATCGCAGCCACCTGCAAAACGTGCTGAACGAGTACGTCGCGGAAACCGACAGCGAGTGGGGTCGTGAACTCGCCGAGAACCTCGATGACTACTTGCGCCGTTTCTGGCTGGTCAAGCCCAAGGCTGCCAACCTGAAATCGTTGCTTTCCAGCACTCGTGCCAACCCGCAGTGATATGCGCCTGAAGAGTTTGATGAGGTTTTAACAATGGCTGAACGTCTGAATAACGACTTCCAGTTCATCGATGTCGGGCGCAAGGATCCGAAGAAGAAACTGTTGCGTCAACGCAAGAAAGAGTTCGTGGAAATCTACGAACCTTTCAAACCCCAGCAGTCGGCCGACCAGGCCCACCGCTGCCTGGGCTGCGGTAACCCGTATTGCGAGTGGAAGTGCCCAGTGCACAACTTCATTCCCAACTGGCTGAAACTGGTGGCCGAGGGCAACATCCTCCAGGCCGCCGAGCTGTCCCACCAGACCAACACCCTGCCGGAAGTCTGCGGCCGGGTGTGCCCGCAGGATCGTCTGTGCGAAGGTGCGTGCACCCTCAACGACGGTTTTGGCGCGGTGACCATCGGTTCGGTGGAGAAGTACATCACCGACACCGCGTTTGCCATGGGCTGGCGTCCGGACATGTCCAAGGTCAAGCCGACCGGCAAGCGCGTGGCGATCATCGGTGCCGGCCCGGCGGGCCTGGGCTGTGCCGATGTGCTGGTGCGTGGTGGCGTGACCCCGGTGGTGTTCGACAAGAACCCGGAAATCGGCGGTCTGCTGACCTTTGGCATTCCCGAGTTCAAGCTGGAAAAGACTGTGCTGAGCAATCGTCGCGAAGTCTTCACCGGCATGGGCATCGAGTTCCGCCTGAACACCGAGGTGGGCAAGGACGTGACCATGGAGCAACTGCTCGAAGAATACGATGCGGTATTCATGGGCATGGGCACCTACACCTACATGAAGGGCGGCTTTGCCGGTGAGGACCTGCCAGGCGTCTACGACGCACTCGACTTCCTGATCGCCAACGTCAACCGCAACCTGGGCTTTGAAAAGTCGCCGGAAGATTTCGTCGACATGAAAGGCAAGAAGGTCGTGGTACTCGGCGGTGGCGACACGGCGATGGACTGCAACCGCACCTCGATTCGCCAGGGCGCCAAGTCGGTGACCTGTGCCTACCGTCGTGACGAAGCCAACATGCCCGGTTCGCGTAAAGAGGTGAAGAACGCCAAGGAAGAAGGCGTGAAGTTCCTCTACAACCGCCAACCGATCGCCATTGTCGGTGAAGACAAGGTCGAAGGCGTGAAGGTGGTCGAGACCCGTCTCGGCGAACCGGACGCCCGTGGCCGCCGCAGCCCCGAGCCGATTCCCGGTTCCGAAGAGATCATCCCGGCCGACGCCGTGGTCATCGCCTTCGGCTTCCGCCCAAGCCCGGCGCCGTGGTTCGAGCAGTTCAGCATCCAGACCGATAGCCAGGGCCGCGTCGTGGCCCCAGAGCAGGGCCAGTACAAGCACCAGACCAGCAACCCGAAGATCTTCGCCGGTGGCGACATGGTCCGGGGTTCCGACCTGGTGGTGACGGCGATCTTCGAAGGCCGCAATGCGGCGGAAGGGATCCTGGATTACCTGCAAGTCTGATCAAGCGACACAAAACCCTGTGGGCGAGCTTTGTGGGAGCAAAGCTTGCTCGCGATCCAGGCGCCTCGGTACTCAAGAGACCGCGGTGTCTTCATCGCGGGCAAGCCTTGCTCCCACAAAAAAAGCTCCCACAGTTGTTTTGTGGTGCTGCTGAACTTCATTGCACCGCGACAAATTGCCCCGATAGATAAAAGGCACGGCTCTTGCCGTGCCTTTTGCCTCGCGCTCTGAGAAAATGCCCGCACTTTTTTTCCGGATGCCGACATGACTGCCCTGAAGAACGACCGTTTCCTTCGCGCCCTGCTCAAGCAACCCGTAGACGTCACCCCGGTGTGGATGATGCGCCAGGCTGGTCGCTACCTGCCGGAGTACCGCGCCAGCCGCGCCAAGGCCGGTGACTTCATGAGCCTGTGCATGAACCCCCAGTTCGCCTGCGAAGTGACGATGCAGCCGCTGGATCGGTATCCGCAGCTGGACGCGGCCATCCTGTTCTCCGACATCCTGACTATTCCCGATGCCATGGGCCAAGGCCTGTACTTCGAGACCGGCGAAGGCCCGCGCTTCAAGAAAGTCATCAGCACCCTGGCCGACATCGAGGCCCTGCCGATCCCAGATCCGCAGAAAGACCTGGGCTACGTCATGGACGCAGTCAGCACCATTCGCCGCGAGCTCAATGGTCGTGTGCCGCTGATCGGTTTCTCTGGCAGCCCATGGACCCTGGCCACCTACATGGTCGAAGGCGGCTCGTCGAAGGACTTTCGCAAGACCAAGGCAATGCTCTACGACAACCCGCAGGCCATGCACCTGTTGCTGGACAAACTGGCCCAGTCGGTCACGTCCTACCTCAACGGCCAGATCCTGGCCGGTGCGCAAGCGGTACAGATCTTCGACACCTGGGGCGGCAACCTGTCGGCGGCGGCGTACCAGGAATTCTCCCTGGCCTACATGCGCAAGATCGTCAGCGGCCTGATCCGCGAGCACGAGGGGCGCAAAGTCCCGGTGATCCTGTTCACCAAGAACGGTGGCCTGTGGCTGGAAAGCATCGCCGATGTCGGCGCCGACGCCCTGGGCCTGGATTGGACCTGCGACATTGGCAACGCTCGCGAGCGCGTCGGTCACAAGGTCGCCCTGCAAGGCAACATGGACCCGACCGTGCTCTACGCCAAGCCTGACGCCATTCGTGCTGAAGTCGGGCGTATCCTGGCCAGCTATGGCAGCGGCAGCGGCCACGTGTTCAACCTAGGCCATGGCATTACCCCGGAAGTCGACCCCGAACACGCCGGTGCCTTCCTGCGGGCGGTGCATGAGTTGTCGGCGCAATATCACGTCTGATTGCAACCCTGTCACCCAGCCTGTCCGGCCTCGTGTCGGACAGGCTTTTTATTGCCCGGTCGTTGATGTTTCCGGCGCCTGCGCCACCCAGCGGGAGCAAGTTCCCTCGCCACAAAGGGTCCACGCTGTCCCTGGTTGGGTCGTGAAGTCGTGATGGCTTAAACCTGCACATTCCCCGGCAGCAACGGTAATTTCGCCAGCTTCACCGCCACCCACAATGCGACCACCAGCAAGCCACCGATGAACAAGCCGACACCGTTCCACCCGCCCAGGTGCCAGGCCACACCGCCCGCCGTACCCGCAACGCTGGATCCGGCGTAATAGCTGAACAGATAAAGTGACGAAGCCTGGCCCTTGGCCTTGAGGGCGCGGCGGCCGATCCAACTGCTGGCGACCGAGTGGGCGCCGAAGAAACCGAAGGTGAACACCAGCATGCCCAGCACTACCAGCCACAGCGGGGTGGCCATGGTCAGCGTGAGGCCGGCCAGCATCAGTGCAATGGTCGCCCAGAGCATTTTGCGTCGGCCGAGCCTGTCCGCCAGTGCACCGACTTTTGCCGAGCTGTAGATGCCCGACAGGTACACCACCGACAGCAACCCGACAAAGGCCTGGTCCAAGTGATAAGGCTCGGCCAGCAGGCGGTAGCCGATGTAGTTGAACAGCGTCACGAACGCGCCCATCAATACGAAAGCTTCAAGAAACAGCAGCGGCAAGCCGGCGTCGCGAAAGTGCATGGTGAAGCCGTCCAGCAGGCTGCGCGGGTGCAGCGAACGAGGACGGAAGTTGCGTGACTCAGGCAGGATTCTCCAGAACACCGCTGCCGCGATCAGCGCCAGGCCGCCAATCACCAGCATCGCGGTGTGCCAGCTGACAAAGTCGATCAAGACCCCGGTGATCAGGCGTCCGCACATGCCGCCGATGGCGTTGCCGGCGATGTACAACCCCATCGCCAGGCCGATGTGCTTGGGATGGATTTCTTCGCTCAAATACGTCATCGCGACCGCTGCCAACCCGCTCAACGACAGCCCCACCAAGGCACGTAGCAGCAATACACCCTGCCAGGTCGGCATCATGGCGCTGGCAATCGTACACGCCGAGGCGGCGAACAGCGCCGCGACCATCACCGGCTTGCGCCCGATGCGGTCGGAAATCGGGCCGGTGATCAACAGGCCGATGGCGAGCAGGCCGGTCGCCACCGACAGGATCAGGCTGCTCTGCGCCGCGTTGATGGAAAATTCCTTGGACAACAGCGGCATCATCGGTTGCACGCAATACAGCAGGGCAAAGGTCGCAAAGCCACCGCTGAACAGCGCCAGCACCGTGCGCATGAACATCGGCGTGCCCTTCTCGATATAGATGTCCTTGAGTTCGGCGACGACATCATCCTGCACACGCGGCGGGATTTCATGGGTCAGTGGAGCGACAGCAGTTTTCACGGTGGACCTCGCAAGGGCACGTTCTGGCAGGCAATGAAAAAAGCATATAGCCGGCTAATGATTCTATCCAATATATTGTTCGACCTGTTTAAGACGTTATACGACCTATTGGATTGCCCATGGAATTGCGACACCTGCGTTACTTCATCGCCGTTGCCGAAGAACTGCATTTCGGCCGTGCCGCGCTGGCCCTGGGCATCTCCCAGCCGCCCTTGAGCCAGCAGATCCAGGCGCTGGAGCAGGAGATTGGCGCACGGTTGTTCGAGCGTACCAATCGTCGGGTCGAATTGAGCGAGGCCGGGCGGTTGTTCCTTGAAGAAGCGCGACGGGTATTGGTCCAGGTCGATAAAGCCGCTGACGTCGCCCGCCGCGCCCAACTGGGGGAGTTGGGCGAGCTGAAAATCGGCTTCACCTCCTCGGCGCCTTTCAACTCCACCATCCCCCAGGCGATTTTTTCATTCCGGCAACGCTTCCCGGCGGTGCACCTGAACCTGCGGGAAATGAGCAGTACCCAAGTGGCCGACGCACTGGTGGATGAAGAGATCGAGGTGGGCATCATGCGACCCTTGCCGTTGCCCGACTCCTTGGTGGAAATCGAACTCAGCCGCGAACCGCTGGTAGCCGTGCTCAGTGCCAAGCATCCCCTGGCCCAGGGCAATGAAGACGGCCTGTTCCTCTCGGCCTTGGCCCAGGAGCCGTTCGTGTTCTTCCCCCGCAGCTACGGCAGCGGCCTCTATGCCCAGCTCCTGAACCTGGCCCGCGACGCCGGCTTCAGCCCGCACTTCGCCCAGGAAGCCGGCGAAGCCATGACCATCATCGGCTTGGTGGCGGCGGGGCTGGGTGTCTCGGTATTGCCGGCGTCTTACCAGCGCATGCGTATCGATGGGGTGGTGTATCGACCGCTACTCGATCCGGCAGCGGTGTCGGCGGTGTGGCTGGTCCAGCGCAAGGACCAGCGTTCGCCGATGGCGAAGGCGTTTGTGGCGTTGTTGACAGGTAATACCGAGTAGCGGGTCAAGCGGAAAAACGCCTGTGGGAGCGAGCTTGATCGCGATGCAGATATTGGATGTGCCGACGCCATCGCGAGCAAGCTCGCTCCCACCCTTGATCGTCGGTGGTCGCAGAACCTTCAATCACCGCAAATCTCCTGTGGGAGCGAGCTTGCTCGCGATAGCGGTGCATCAGCCACCAAAGATGTTGGATGTGCCTACGCCTTCTGGGGCTCTCTATCTCAATCCCCCCAGACGGTCGCCGGTTTGTTTACGTGATAATTATAAAAACCCTGGAGTGTCCACGTATCGCCCTGGCGTTCGAACGCGGCGCGCCACAAGCCCCGGCCACCTCCTGGAACCAGTCGAGCCATGTCGTACCAGTAATACTGATTGATTTTCTTCGTCGTCACCCTGCCAGCACGAATGTCATCCATGATTTCTACTACTTTCGCCCTGGCTGTTTCAGGGAAGTTATCGTAGGACATTTGCGTGTCCGCCAATGGGCTGGTATCGACCATGAACTTGTCGGCCGCAGGCGATGGAACCGCTGAAGTAGGTGGCGTGGTTGGAGGTCGGGTGCCGGTCACCCTGTTTGTCCGGGCCTGTGTCACGACCTCGATGTCGAACGCATCATAGCGGGATAAGTTTCGGGTGAATTTTGTAATCTCCTCTTCGGTAACAACCATCATCCTGCGTTGCGACTTGCCTTTGTTGGCGATGATGTAAGGGATTTCATGTTGCCTGATTTCTGTCAGTAGCCCGAGTCTGTTTCTGCGGCGCATTTCCGTACTGAAGGCATTGATGAATTTTCTTTTGTATTCGTCTTGGCGTTCGGCGGCGTTAACGTATCTTCTCCTGGCGGCCTCTACATCCGGGCCGCTCCCTGGGAATAGCGGTTCCAGCTCGGCGAGGAGTTTGGCTTGTGCGACTTCCAATATTTCGGTATGGGTATCTGCAATATTACGGACGGCGTCTCGCTTTTTTCCTCGTTCGGGGGTGATCGCTAGAAATACAGCCCCGGTGACGTTATCTGGCAATATGGTGATGGCCGTATTGAACTCACCTCGGTGATTGAACAGCTTTGGACCAAGTATTTCTATCTTGTCAAATATCAGTATTTGTTGGGCGGCTGTAAGGTTGAAGCCATCACCTCTTGATTCGATGACTTTGGTCGCAGTATCGACGTGCATCCATATGTTGATTTTATGCTTCATGTTTGCGTGGGGAATTACCTGCGTTTGATAGAGGGAGGTTATTTGTGCGCGATAAGAATCCAAGTCGCGCATGCCAACATCCTCCATGCTCTCATGGAGTATTCGTACAACCAGCTCATCAGGCATTGAATCAACAAGATTCTTTACGGTGTTGACCAATTCAACGGAGGGCCTGCGTTGGTCCGCCAAAGCACCTTCCAGCAATATGTTGCATCGCTTCTGTTGCAAGGTCTCTGGAGATCGACCGATCAGACTCTGTAAAGCCCCGCCACCCAGCAACCGCTGTCGTGCTTCAACCTGCCAACTGCCGTTTTTCCAGGTCACCGTCCGCTGGTTTGTACGGTTGTTAGGCGCGTAGATAATCCGTTCGCCTCCCTGAATCGCCGATTTGTAGAAGTACTTTCCTATGGTCAGGTAACCCTGCCCGCTGGTGTCCCTGTACCGATTGCGGCCTTCGGGGATCAACCCCTTGCTGTCAAAGCCCCTGAGGTGAAAAGCCTCCAACTCCGGATCTGGCATGCGGGGCAGGGAGGACAGCGCCGGGCGTGCCTGATGACGCCTTGCACGCGCCATGATCAGATCCTGCCCGGCTTCGGCGATGACCTCGCCCAGTCCGCTGATAAAATCACGTGTCCACTGGCTGAAGTGACCGTCTTCGACATCGATTGCCGCCACCGCCGTCCCTCCGGCCATCGTTGGCAGGATCGCACGTCCCAGTATTCCGCCCAGCCGGCCCGCAGGTGCCATCGACATCGCCCCGGTCAACAACATGACGCCGTTTCTGCGCCCCTCCCGCGCGGCTGCGCTGTCGCGTTCGGCGTTGGTCACCGTCAACATGTCCGCGGTTTTCATCGCGTGGGTTATTTGCGTTTCATACAGTGCTTGGAGCAAGTTCCCTCCAACCACGGGCGAGGAGATTTTCGTCGCAAAGTCGTTCTGTGCCCTGGTCCTCGCCCAGACGAAAGCCGACTGTGTGACTTTTCTTATCTTCTCCTCGAACGTCAGCTTTTCCGAGGCCGGCACCATACTGGCAAGCTGTACGGCCTGCTCCAGCAGCGGCAGTTGCGAAATGAGCCAGCGGGTCATTTGTGGCGTGGCAGTGAGCGTCTGCGCCAAGGTGCTTTCCAACGTTCGACCGCTGGCCGCATCCACGTCCCTGAACACCTTGCCGTCCGGTGCTCCCGGCGTGTACAGCGTCAGCGACGGGCGGCTCGACACGGTTTTCACCCCAAACGCCAGTATCGACCTGAGCACGCTGTTGCCCCACTGCAGTTGACGGACCACCACGTCGTGCCCGTTGACCTTGGCGCGCCGATCCGGTGTCGGACTGTCCAACGCTGCCAGCACCAGGTTCAGTCCGATACTGTCCTTGTCGTGCCTCAGGTCGCCCGAGATATGGGCGGTCCACGCCTGGGCCCGTATCTGTTGCGCTTTCAGGGTCATCCATTGCGCTTGTGATTGGCGGGCGGCGAGTTGCACATCGGTCGCCAGCCGGGTGCCGATGTCTGCCCGCTCGATGGTCTCTATAATCTGCGCAAAGCTCAGCGGCCCGACGACGCTAGGCTGAGCGGCGTTGCGTTCGTCCTGGGTCAGGTTGGACATCGCCCACTCGGTCATGGAACGGCGGTCATCCATGACCCCCCTCACGCCACCTTGCGAAACCCCGGACCCGAACGGTGAGGCGCCCGTTGGTGCATGCGGGTCAGTCAGTTGTTTTCTGATACTCAGCGACACATCTTCAGGGTCGGCTGGCGGGTATTTCTCCCCGATGAAGCCGGCGAGCAGGCGACGGGTCCGCTCCCGAAGCGCCTGCGCGGTGGCCAGCGTCACCGGGTCCGCTGGGGGCGGTGTATCGACCAGGCTGCTGTGCAGGGCCTGCGCCGCCCGCCACCATGCCAGGCGGTCGTCACCGGTGATGTGGGGGAGGTCGTGCAGCCAGTCATTCAAGTTTTTCAGGTTCAGCCGCAGCTCGCGCTCGTCCATGGCGCCCGCCAGGTCCAGCTTATCGCCGATGTCCGCCGCGGCATCCAGCCTGCTCACCCAGGCGGCGATTTCCTCTTCCTCGGTCGGGCCGTTCAACAAGGTATTGCTCACGGCTGCTTTCTGCACCGCCCGCAAATCGCTGACCAAATGAACAAGGAAATTCCCTGCTATGGGTGCGGTGTCCAACCGGTCCTCAACGTTATCGTCCTCCATCAGGCTGGCCTTCAGTTCCGTCAGGCTGCCATGCACCTCCAGCGGATGACCCGGACGGTACAGCACGGCGTCCGCCGAATGATCGGTATGGTCGGGCCGTGTCAGCACGACGGCACCCGGCACCGGCAGGCTGAATCCCCAACCTTGGAGAGTGAGGCTCAGGTTGAAAACCCCGGGTCTGGTGGCCTGCGCCGCCAGATGGTCTGTCACTGCCTTGTGCATTGCCTGGCTCAGCGTTGTATCCAGCAAATGAAGATCTGCTTGTACCTGCAGTTGCGTGCCCAGTTCTTCCGCCAGCCAGTCACCGACGTTGCGGCCTCGGGTGAAATCGGCCGGTTTACTCCAGAAGTCATCCAGGACCCGCGCCAGCAGCCGTTCATAAGACGCTGGCGTGGTGTTCAGCAGGCGTTTGATTTCCTCCTTTGCTTCACGACTGTTCAGGGCGCTGGGCACTTGGGTGAGGTTGTCTTTCGTCACGACAACCTCGAGGTTGTCGATTTCGAGGAAAAACTCACGGGTATTCATCTGGCCGGCAGCGGCGCGCCAGAAAAGGGTCTCGAGGAAAACGATATCTTTCACTGTCCGCCGGGACATCGGCCCGTTGGGGACGCGTTCCGATGGGGCGATAGGCTCCTCTTGCAGCGTGCACACCGACAATGTTTCGACGGCCATGGTGCCCGCCAAGGCGGGGAAGGTTCTTTTGAACCAGTAGTCCAGATGCTGTCTCGTGGCCGTCGAGGGCCAGGGAACGGCACTGTTCAAGCGGATCATGTGCTGCTGCGAGGTCGTGAGCCGGTTTGTCAGTGGGGTGCTGGCGTCAGTGACGCTATCGGCCTGCGGAAGGTTGAAAGACGGTATGGGGGCGGTATCTTCCTGCATGTGCTCTTCCTGAGAGTTTTTCGGAAGGGCAACCTATTGAAGGCAGGCGACGATAGGGTGGTAGATAGATACCGCACATACAAAGGAAGGTGCTGTTCGAGCGCCTGTGACAAAGCGAATTTGACTGATTGTTTATTGTGCAAGAAAGGTCAGGATCGCGTCGCGGGTAGCCTGCGGTTGTTCTTCCAATACCCAATGTCCGGTATTGACCAGTATTAATGAGTGCGGTTGCGTAGCAATGTGCAAGGCCTGCTCGGCCAAGGTTTTACCTCTCGAATTGTCGCCGCCGATGGTGAGCAGCGGAACCGTCAACTTATTCTGGGCAAAAGCCAGGTTGTCTTTCACATCATGCTCTACCCAGGCCGAATAAAGCTTGAATGCCGCCTCCATGCGCCCAGGTCGGGAGTAGTCCTCCACCAGCGCCTGGCGCACCTCTTCACGTACCGTACCGTTGCCCGCGAAGACAAAATTATCAAAAAACATGTCCAGGTAGGTTTTCTCCTGCCTCTGGATCATGGACAGGGCCGTTTTACCAAAAAAGCGAAAGTGCCATTTACTTGCCACGCCCGCGTCAATATTGCCGTTGTAAGCGGTTTCCCATCCAGGGATGCCAGGAATGAATCCATCCATCAAGATGATATGTTTGGTTTCATCGGGGTAAAGCGCGCCGTAGGCATAGGCAATGATTAAACCCATGTCGTGACCAATAATATCGACCTGCTTGATGTTCAGGAGGGTTACCAGTTCGTGTAAATCATGCGCCATGCTTTTTTTGTCATAGCCACCTGTTGAAATATCAGTTTCGCCAGCACCGCGATAATCAGGAACGATCGGGGTAAAACCAGCACGCACCAATGGCCCCATCAACGTCTCCCAGCTGCGCCAACTTCCCGGAAACCCATGCACCAGCAAAACCGGGTGTTCGCCATTACCGCTCATAAGATAGTGAAGGCGAATGCCATTCACCTGCGCATAGGCGCGGGTAAATAGCACACCGTCCACAACAATGCCGCCTTGTTCCACGGAGGGCGATGTGGCGTGGCGTTGAGAAGACACGGCTGTGACGCCTGACCAGGCGATCGTATTCATCAATTTTTTATCCATTTCTGAAACCGGGTTTAAACATCTGAAAATGGAAAGGCAATTTTTCAAGTGGTTAAAGCCTGATGGGATCCGGAACCCCACCGATACTGTCGAAGATGACAGTTCCGACAAACGGCAAAACAGAATTGGACTGTCAGACTCTTCTTGGCTGTAGGAAAGCGCGCATTTTCTTTTCCGAAATTTCCTGTTCGCTCCTAATACCGTGCTGCCGGGATTGCGACTTGCTAGCGCTGCAACGTCTTATTCATTGCTCCGAAATTCGTCCGGCTTAGCGTTCCAAAGGCCAACGGATAACGTCCCTTGAACAGGAGCCTTAGTAATGAATGAACCCTTGCAGTCCCCATACACCAACGAAGTCTCTGCTGAATACCTCCGCCATTTGGACGACTTGTACGTGGAGCAACGGCAACTCGACGATTACAGCGAAGAAGTCGTGGCATGGATTAATCGACAAAAGGCGCACGTCCAAGCTCATCCTCCCATCGCTATTTACCGAGTGGCCACCGAGGGCAGCCAGACGCGTAACGGCGGAACGATCCAGCAAGTGTCATCGTCGTTGACGTTCACCCTGGATAATGGCTGGAAAGTACGAGCTGCGCAGAAAGGCGATCAGGTTGTGTATGCCGATGGCACCACGGCACGGATCATAACCGCCGCCGGGGAAGCCAACAGCAACATCGCACTGGTCGGCAGCCGCCTGAGCAATGGCGACGAGATCATCAATACACTTCAGAGACGTTTCCTGATCATCGTGCGTGAAGGTGTGCCGATGGCAGAGGATTTTTTGCCTGCTCTCAGGCTGGCGGATGTTCATCGCCTGCACTCGAATGCGATGAAGGAGAACATCCAATGAACGAGGGTTACTTCATCGGTCAGGGTGACAAGACCACGTGCGGTGGGAAAGTGCTGGATGGCGACGGCAAGGTGAACATGTTTGGCCTGCAGCATGCCCGCGAAGATGACCGCGTCTCTTGTGGTAAAGACGGGAACACCTATCAGATCAGGGGCGGTATAGGGCACATGGTCAGCCATGGCAGGCATATGGCCGGCACCCTGGATAGCCACAGTACCTGCCCCTGCAAAGCACGACTGATCCCCTCGGTATTCTGGGTCACCTACAAAAATGCAGACCCCGCACCGCAAGCCAGCCGAGTCGCTCAACTGGCTTGACGTCCCTGTGGGAGCTGCCGAAGGCTCGGGCCGCGTTCGGACGATCTCTTGATCTTTCGCTTGGGACTCAAGTGTCTGGGAAAGATCGCAGCCTCGTTGCACTCGACAGCTCCTACACAGTTCCTATATCCCAGCGGGGACTTCAAAAGGTGCTTTTTTATTGCACCTTCGCCAAATCCCCTTTCAACGCAACACCCGCCATGATCGCGCCGGCGTGGCATTCGTAGGTGGTGGAGTCCTTGCGTTCGTTGCTCTTGTAGAAGCTGACGATGTTGGTGACGGCATTGGCGCCGGCGTTCTTGGCGGCTTGGTGCAGGCTGATCAGGGCCGATTGCAGGACCCATTCGCAGGCTACTTCATCGGATTTGTTGAAGGCGTTGGTTTTCTTGTTGGTCACCGCCCCTGGGCTGATCACGGTGATGTTGCCGGCCGGTTTGTTACCCGCCAGGTAGAACTTCACGCTGCCGTCGATCTTGCCGGTGCGGATGGCTTCGGCGACGACTTTGTCGAACGGCAGGAACAGCGCGGTATCACGGGCCTGGCTGAGGCTTGGCAGGGTGCTGAGCAACAGGGCGGCGGTCACGGCGATTTTCTTCAACGACATCATGGTCTCCTTGACGAGGGGTAACAGGGTTTTGAATCCGATTCAGTGCCAGCGGCGGAAAATCAGCGAGGTGTTGACCCCACCAAAGGCGAAGTTGTTGTTCATCACGTATTCGTTGCTCATCGACCTGAACTCGTTACGCAGGTAATCGAGCTTGCCGCATTGGGGATCAACCTCATCGAGGTTGAAGGTGTGCACGTAGAGGTCGCGGTTCATCATTTCGATGCTGAACCAGGACTCCAGCGCGCCGCAGGCACCCAGGGTGTGACCGAGGAAACTCTTCTGCGAGCTGATGGGCATGTGTTCGCCAAACAGGCTGCTGGTGGCCAGGGTTTCGGCGATGTCACCTTGTTCGGTGGCGGTGCCGTGGCCGTTGACGTAGCCGATGGCCGAGGGTTCGAGGCCGGCATCTTCCAGGGCCAGTTCCATGGCCCGGCGCATGGTGAGCAGTTCGGGGCGGGTGGCGTGCTGGCCGTCGGCGTTGCTGCCAAAGCCGACGATCTCGGCATGGATCCGTGCGCCGCGTGCCAACGCATGTTCCAGTTCTTCAAGCACGAGCATGCCGGCGCCTTCACCGATCACCAGGCCGTCGCGGTCCTTGTCGTAGGGGCGCGGGCTGGTTTGCGGTGCTTCGTTTTTCAGGCTGGTGGCGTAGAGCGCATCGAACACCATCGCTTCGGTCGGGCACAGCTCTTCGGCGCCACCGGCAAGCATCAACGGCAGGCGCCCGAATTTGATGGCCTCGTAGGCATAGCCGATGCCATGGCTGCCGCTGGTGCAGGCGCTGGAGGTGGGGATCAGGCGCCCGGTCAAGCCGAAGAAGATGCTGATGTTGGCCGCCGTGGTGTGGGGCATCATTCGCACGTAGGAGTTGGCGTTCAACCCTTCGGCCACGCTGTTGAGCAGCATGTTGCCAAAGGCCTTGATCTCGTCGGTGCTGCCGGTGGACGAACCGCAGGACACGCCCATGCGCCCGTCCTTGATCGATTCGTCGCCCAGCAGGCCGGCGTCGGCCAGGGCCTGTTCCGCCGACGCGACCGCCAGGCGCGAAACCCGGCCCATGCTGCGCAGTTGCTTGCGGGTCCAGTGGGCCGGGACCTGGAAGTCGTCGATGGGCCCGGCCAGGCGGGTGTTCAGTTCGGTGAAACGGTCCCACTCATTCATGCGCCGGATGCCGCTGCGGTTGGCGGCGAAGTTGGCGGCGATGGTTTCCCAGTCGCTGCCTATGGAGGTGATACCGGCCATGCCGGTGACGACGACGCGCTTCATCAGCACAAGCCTCCGTTGACGGCCAGGACCTGCCGGGTGATGTAGCCGGCTTCGGCGGACATCAGGAAGTTCACCGCACCCGCCACTTCTTCCGGGGTGCCCATGCGCTGGGCGGGGATCATTTTCATCAGTTCTTCCACGGGTACGTTTTCATCGAGCATGGCGGTGTCGATCAGGCCTGGCGCGACGCAATTGACGGTGATCTTGCGCTTGCCCAGCTCGATTGCCAACGCCTTGGCCGCGCCGATCAACCCGGCCTTCGAGGCGCTGTAGTTGACCTGGCCGCGATTGCCGATCAGCCCGGAAACCGAGGTGATGCAGACGATCCTCCCGGCGGCGCGACGACGGATCATCGGCATCATCACCGGATGCAGCACGTTATAGAAACCGTCGAGGTTGGTGCGCATCACCACATCCCAGTCGTCTTCGCTCAGGGCCGGGAAGGCACCATCGCGGGTCAGGCCAGCGTTGAGCACCACGCCGTAATAGGCGCCGTGGGTTTCGACATCGGCTTCGAGAATGGCCTTGCACGCGGCCCGGTCGGCCACGTCGAATTGCAGCACCCGGGCGTTGCGGCCCAGGGCCTGGATTTGCGCCTGGACCGTCTCGGCCTCGGCGCGGCCGCTGCGGCAGTGCAGCACGATGTCGTGCCCGGCCCGGGCCAGGCGCAGGGCGATGGCGCGGCCGATGCCACGGCTGGAGCCGGTGACCAATACGGATTCAGTCATGACGGGTTTCCTGTTGCGGACGGTTCATGAAGGTAATGGGCGGCCTGGGGCGGACGGAATACGTTGAGCCGGGCCGTGGCATGGATGCCGGGGGCGTGGATGTGGCATTCGAACACGCCCATGCCGTTGTCGTCTTCCAGGGAGCGCACGCCGTGGATGGTCAGCTCGACGCCGGCGGGAAAACACTCGACGTTGCATTCGAACTTGCGGGTGCCGAGCAAAAAGCCCAGGGCCACGGCATCACCCCGTTGGCGTGCATGGCAACCGGCAAAGGCGGCGACGCTTTGGGCCATCAGCTCGATGCCGACCCAGGCCGGCAGCGCGCCATCGTCGCGGCTGAACAAACCGCCGGGCTTGACGGTGACATGGGTATGGATCTGTTCGTCATCGAACGACAGGATCCGGTCGATGAGGATCATGTCGCCGGCATGGGGCAGCAGTTCGGCGAGCGGCCAGTCAATCATGGGGCGTCTCCGATAATCAGGCTGACGTTGTTGCCGCCGAATGCAAATGAATTGCTCATCAGGCGGCGCGGGGTGGTCGGGTTCAGGTGGGTGCCGGCGGTGACCCAGTCCAGCGCTGGCAGGGCCGGATCGGCCTGGCCGTCCCAGACATGCGGCGGCAGGGCCAGGGCGGTATTTTCTGCGCTCAGGGCCAACCAGCAGAATGCCGCTTCCAGTGCCCCGGCCGCGCCGAGAGTATGGCCGGTCATGGGCTTGGTGGACGAGCAGGGCACGCCCGCTGGAAACAGCCCGGCCACCGCCTGGCTTTCCATGGCGTCATTGTGTTGCGTGGCGGTGCCGTGCAGGTTCAGGTAGTCGATCTGGCTGGCCTCGAGGCCAGCGCAACGCAGGGCTTTTTCCATAGCCTGGCGGGCGCCGCGACCGTTGGGTTCAGGTGCGGAAATATGGTGGGCATCGGAACTGGCGCCGTCGCCGAGCAAGGCAATCGGTATCCCGTCGCCTGGCGTCTTGCTCATGAGGAACAGCACGGCTGCTTCGCCAATGTTGATGCCGCTGCGGTTCACCGAAAACGGATTGCAGCGTTCGTTCGACACCGCTTCCAGTGCGGAAAAACCGTTGAGGGTCAGTTTGCACAGGCTGTCCACGCCACCGCACAGCACGGCATCGCACAGGCCCAGGTCCAGCAGGCGCCGGGCGCTCATCAAGGCGCGGGCGCTGGAGGTGCAAGCCGTGGAAATCACGTAGGACGGACCGCTCAGGCCGAGCCAGTCGGAAAGAAAGTTGGCCGGCGCGCTGAGTTCCTGTTGCTGGTAGTCGTAGCCGTCGGGGAAGTGTTGCTCGCGCAGGTAATGGGCAATGCCCTGGCTGGCCTCATCGATCCCCGAAGTGCTGGTGCCCAACACGATGCCGATGCGGGCGCGACCGTAGGCCTGGATGGCCTGGTCGATCTCGGCGCGAATCTGCAGCCCGGCTTCCAGCAGCAGCTGATTGTTGCGGCTGCGGTGCGCCAACAGGGTTGGGGGGATGGGGGCGAGTTCACCCGGCACCGCGGCAACCGGTAATGCACGTTCGGCGACCCAGCCGTCCTTGATACGAACGCCCGAACAGTCGCCGGCAAACAGGTTGCGCGCGACGGTGTGCTTGTCGCGGCCCAGGGCACAGATCACCCCGAGGGCATTCAAATAGGCGGTCATGGGGCGTTCTCGGTCAACGGTGTGATGCGGTAGCGGGGGCCTTGGGGCAGGCTCATTTCAAAATCCAGCGGCTGCGTGTAGCGCACCTGCCAGCGGGAATCGAGGGTCCGTTGCGACGCTTGTTGCCGGGCGGTCGGGTAGTTGCCCGGCAGTTCGGCTTCGGGGGTCAGGGCGAACAACAGCGCGGCGAACAACTCCCGGGCTTCGGCATTGGGCGGCAGCAGACCGTCGGCCTGCCACTGGCCAGCGACCAGGCGCTGGCGGGCCACGGGAATGCCCAGCGGGTCCATCATCGACCAACGGATGCCGGCGTCTTCGCGCTGGATCACCAGCAGCCAGTCCTGGCGTTGGCCGGCCAATGTCCGCTCGATGTGCAGTTGCATCGGCAAGGCCAGGGTTGGCGTGCGCTCGGGCAGCGGCGCATGGCTGGCGCAGGCACTGAGCAGCAACAGGCAGCCGACAAGCAGGGCACGAATCATCCGATGGCCCCTTCGACGGGTTTGCGAGCCACCGCATTGACCAGGGTTTCCTCGCGCTCGCCGAACGGTTTGGCCCGGCGCAGGCCAAAACGCTCCAGCAAGCCGAAGTCCTTGGCGCGGCTCCACCACAGGTACGGGTAGGACACGTTACGGGCTTCGAACTGGAAGCCTTGCCCGCGGATCATCTCCAGATACTGCGCGGCACTTTTCTGCACATGCATGGGATGACGGAACAGCCAGCGGATCACCCAGGTGTCGATGTAGGCTTCGGTGGATTCGGCAAACATCAAATAGCCGCCGGGCTTGAGTACGCGATAGAACTCGGCGAGGGCTTTTTCCTGCTCCACCAAGTGATGGAAGGTCTGGTGGCAGAACAGCAGGTCGACGCTGGCATCGGGCACCGCCAACGTTGCGCAGTCGCTGCCGATCAGTTCCACGGCCATGCCTTGGCGTGTGGCTTCCTCCCGGCTCAGGTCCAGGCTATGGGGGTCGGCATCCACCCCGATCAGGCGTTGTGGCGCGAACACCTGGCGCAGGTATTGGAACGACTTGCCCTGGCCGCAGCCGGCGTCGAGCAGCACCGGGTTGGCCGGCAGCGGGGTGCTGAACAGGCTGCGCAGGTCGTTGATCGCCACGCGCAACACATGGTGCTGCCAGGTGTGGCTGCGCAGGAACCAGAAGCCGAAGCGGGTTTCTTCGACGTAGTTGTCGCTCAAGTAGCTCATGGTTGCAGACTCATGGCGCCGGACTCGCGCAGATTTCCGAGAGCACGCGCAGGCGCCGCTTGGGTTCGCTGACAAACGGATTGCGCTGATCCCAGGCGTAGCCGGCCAGGATCGAGCTGATCATGCGGCGGATGTCGTCCGAGCCTTCGGTGTAGAAAATCACGTCCTGGAAGGTGCCGGCGTACCAGCCCTCGACATAGCAGCGGAAGGTGTCGACGCCGCGCTTGAGCGGCTCGGCGAACTCGCTTTGCCAATCCACGCTTTCACCTTGCAACTGACGATGGAGTACGTCGGCGGCCATGCTCGCCGAGCGCATGGCAATGGTCACGCCGGAGGAAAACACCGGGTCGAGGAATTCCGCGGCGTTGCCCAGCAGGGCGAAGCCCTGGCCGTGCAGGGTCTTGACGTTGGCCGAGTAGCCGCCGATGGTCCGCGCCGGGGTGTCCCATACGGCGTTCTGCAGCACGCCGGCCAGGCTTGGGGTTTCATTGATGAAACCGCGCAGGCAGGCATCGAGGTCGTCGGTGCGGCCAGCGAAATGTTCCGCCGCCGCGACCACGCCCACCGAGCAGCGCCCGCCGCTGAACGGAATGGTCCAGAACCACACGTCGCGTTTGCTCGGGTGGGTGGTGATCAGGATCTTCTCTCGATCGAACGCCGGGGCGTCGATGCGATCCTCGATGTGCGTGAACACCGCCTGGCGCACCGGGAAATTCGACGGTGCTTCAAGGTCCAGCAGGCGCGGCAGGACACGGCCATAGCCGCTGGCATCGAGCACGAAGTCGGCCTCGACGCCGTACTCGCTGCCATCTTCGCGCTGCACGCCCAGTTGGGGCTTGGCGAGGCTGAAGTCGGCGCTGGTGATCGCTTGGCCGTAGCGGATCTCCACGCCTTGCAGGACGGCCTGGTCGGCCAGTAACTTGTCGAAGTCGGCACGTTGTACCTGGAAGGTCGTGGGCTTGCCGTTGCTGAAGGTATCGCCGAAATCGAAGGCGCTGTAGCGCTCGCCCCAGGCAAACGCGGCGCCGTTCTTGCGCTGGAACCCGGCGGCATTCACCGCGTCGAGCATGCCGGCTTCTTCGACGAAATCCAGGCAATGGGACAACAGGCTCTCACCGATGGAGAACCGGGGGAAATGCTGGCGCTCGATGACCAGCACATCGTGGCCCTTGCGCTTGAGCAACGCGGCGGCGATGGCGCCGGAAGGGCCTGCGCCGATGATGACGACCTGTCGACGTTCCATTTCAACTGTTGGCACTGGAGCTCCTGGCCGGGACGGCAATCGAGGGAATACGGTGGAAACCGGTCACGGCCGGCAGTAATGTGGCGATCAGTCCCATCAGCATCAGCGTGAAATACAACGCTGGGCTGATGAGCTGTTGTTGCAAGAGCAGATTGAGGAAGACGATTTCACTCAAGCCGCGAATGTTCAGCAGGACACTTTCACGCCAGCGACTGGCGCCGGCGAATGACGCGGCGGCCCAACCCAGGCCCAGCCAGTTGCCCAGCATTTTGCTGGCAATGGGCAACAGCAGCAACGCCGTCAATTGCACCCAGTCGAGGCTGCTCATGGCGCTGTGGACGTCGATCTGCACAATGCCGAACGTGAGGATCAGCGGGATCGCCAGGTATGTCTGCAAGCCCTGCATCCAGGTGATATTGAGCGGCAGCCTCAAGGGCACTTTGAGCGCGGCCATGCACAGCAGATAACCAATGCCGACGATCAGTGCATTGAGCCGATAGTGCTCGGCCACCACCAGCAGGGCAAAAAACACACCGCTGTACAGCAACGGCTGGCGCAGGCCAACCAGGCGCAACAGCAGCGGCACGCAGGCGCCGGCCAACGGCAACAGCAGGCTGCCCAGGTGGAGACTGCCCTGGGCCAGGCCGAACAGGCTCCAGCAGGCCAGGTCGATCAGGATCGCCGTTTGCACCAGTCGCCGGGTGGCGGCGGGTGGGTAGTCGATGTGACGCAGGTACAGGTACAGCACCGGGATCGCCGTGATCGCAAACAGCAGTCCCACCGCCAGGGAGCTGATCCAGGGCTGGGGCGGCAGCAGCCAGAACGCTGTCGCCAGACCGCAGGCGAATGGAACGACGAAGCTTGGCAGGGCGATTTTCACGCTCTGGCGGTCCAGGCGCAGGTCGATCACGTCGCTGAGGATGTGCCCCAGCAACAGCGCGAACGCGAGGCTGTAGAGGTTCTTTAGCCACACCGGCGATACCAGTTGTACGCCGCTGAGTTGCCAGCCCGGTTCGATCCAGAAATACATCAGCAGCGGCAGGCCGAAGGTCGCCAGCAACAACTGGCTGACAATCGGGATCAACCCGAAGCGAGCACCCAGGCGTGTGGCGACTGCGAACAGCCCCAGGGCCATGAGCCAGAACAGCAGGGTCATCATTGGGCGGGCTCCGCGACCGTCGCCGCGTGGGCTTGATGTCCCGCCCACGGCGCCAACATGAAGCTGAAGGCCAGCCCCAGGCTCACCGCCAGGCCGAAGTTGCTCACCGCCGGTGTACTGGACAGCGCCAGCAGGCCGAACGACAGCCAGGTGGTGACCGCCGCCAGGAACGTGCCCAGCAGACTCACGGCGGCACCGCCGATCTGCTCGCGCATCAGGATCGCGTAGTCGACGCCGATGGCCGTCACCAGCAACAGGCCGAACAGGCTGAACAAGGTCAGTGGCTGCCCCAGCCAGCCTAGGCTCGCCAGGCTGCACAGTGCGGCCAGCAACGGCAATGCCACGATGCGCAAGGCGCCGCCGACACCAAACGGCCAGATCAGCACCAGCACAATCAGCACGCAGGAGGCCAGTTTCAACTCGGCGGCGCTGACCTGCGTGGCGGCGAAGACTCGGTTCAGGTCGCCCAGGCGATCCACCAGTTGTACGCCTGGCAGATCCACCGCTTGTACCCGCAGCAGCGTCGCATCGTTCAAACCTTGCAAGCTGACCACCGCCGCGACGCCTTGCGCTGTTGGTCCGAGCCAGAGTGTGCGATACGGCTCGGCCAACGGACCGACCAGCGCGGCGTCAATGTCGGTCACTGGCAGGGCCTGTAATTGCGCCAGCTCTGCTTGTAGCGCAGCGACCGGGACGCCCAGGTCCAGCAGCGGTTGCCAGAAGGCTGGCAAGCGGGCCAGGGCCTCACGCACTTTCTGCTGTTCGGCTGGCGGGCTGACCAGTTGGTTCAGCGACAGGTAGCCCTGGAGCTTTTCCAGGCCGATCAACTGATCCAGCCGCTCGTTGAGGGCGGTCTGGCGCTCCAGCAGTTGGGATTGATCGTCGGCGCGGATCAGGAAAAACTGACTGGTGGGCTGGAAACCGGTGATGCGCGCGATGTCGCGGGCTTCGTCGGTAAGGTGCTGGGGCGTGCCGATCCACTGGCGGATGTCGTTTTTCGTGGTCAGGTGCCAGAGCCCACCCGCGCAGAACGTCAGCAACAACATCAGCAGGACCGGCGTGCGTACCCGTTTCAGCAGGGCTTCACGGGCCTTGAGCAGGTATTGGCAGACCTGGAGCGGCCATTGGGCGGGGCGCAACTC
The DNA here is from genome assembly GCF_019956035.1 of Pseudomonas sp. A-RE-22. NCBI lineage: Bacteria > Pseudomonadati > Pseudomonadota > Gammaproteobacteria > Pseudomonadales > Pseudomonadaceae > Pseudomonas > Pseudomonas sp. A-RE-22. The sequence continues at coordinate 166,662 of NZ_JAHBCZ010000011.1, read as the reverse complement.
TGCGCCCTTGAGCAGCGCCGGCAGCAGGCAGACGGCGCTCAGGTAGGCGCCCACCAGCCCGGCGGCGGAAAATATCGCGATCTGGGTCAGGGCCGGGAACGGCGTCCAGGCCAGGGCCAGGTAGCCGATGCAGGTGGTCACAAGGCTCAGGCTCAGCCCCGGCAGGGTCAGGCGCAAGGCCGGCCAGCTGCGCCAGGGCTTCAGGCTCCAGCTCTTGGACAGGTAGTGCAGCGGGTAATCCACGGCTACGCCAATCAGGCTGGAACCCAGGACCAGGGTCATGACATGCATGCGGCCAAACAAGGCCACGCAGGCCACCGCGCCAAACAGCACGCCCACCAGCACCGGCACGAACGCCAGCCATACGCGCAGGCGCCGGAAGGCCAGCAACAGCAGCAGCAAGATGCCGACGGTCGCGCCACCGCCGACCCAGGTGATTTCCCGCGATGCCTGTTGCTGGCCGCTGGCGGCGTACAGCAGGCCGCTGGCCGCCAGCAGTTGACCTTGGGCCTGGCTCGCCTGGTCGCGACTGCGTTGCAGCAGCTCGGCCACTTGCAGCGGCAGATTCATGTCGAAGGCGTTGCCCTGGGCGCGGGCCCGCAGCATCACCCAGCTTTTACCGTCGGCATCGGCGACCAACGCACCGCTGCCGATGTCGAACTTTATCGCGCCGCGCTGTGGCTGGCTGTTCTGGATGCGCCCGGTCAGGCCCAGCCAGTCGTCCTGGTTCGGCACCAGGCTGAAGCCGCTGAACGGATCGAACAGGGCCTGCACCCGTTGTTGGATGAACGCCTGGGGCTGCTCGATCAATTGCTGGCGGTCCGCCGCCGAGAGCATCGCCAGCCGCCCGGTGAGCAATTGCGCGCGCAGCGCCGGCAAGTCGGCCTGCAACGTCCATTGCACCTTGTCGAACAGACCGCTGGCCTGCCATTGCTCGCCGAGTGTTTGCGCCAGGGCGATGGCTTGCTGGCGATCGGTGTGACCGACCAGCACCAGCATCTCGCGATTGAGCGGCTCCTGCATGCGTTGTTCGGCGATGAGCTCCAGGGCATCGGGCGACGTGCCCGGCACCAGTTCCATGAGATTGGCCGACAGCGGCGCGCCGTTACGCCATTGCCAACCGGCGAGCGCGAGCACTGCCAGCAGCAGGATCAGGAACAGCCGGGGCAGCATCCGTTCACTCGGCAAAATCATGTTGCTCCGCTTCGCTCAAGGGTTGTGCGCTGTTGCTGTCCTGCATGCGCAGCACGGTACTGTCGCCTTGGGTTTCCAGCAGTTCGATGCGCTGCACCAGTTCGCCGCCGTCGATGTTGATCTGGTTGAAAACCTGTTTGAGCAGCACCGAGCGCGGGGTCAGGGTGAGCTTCCATTGTTGCGGCTCGCCCGACAGGCTCAGTTCGAAATCCCGTTGCAGGCCTGTGCTGTCTCCTTGCAATACCGCCAGGAACAAGCGGTTCTGCTCGGCGCCGGCGCTCTTGTTCGGCAGCATCTGCCAGGCGTTACCGTCTCGCCGGGCGATGCCCTGGGCGGTGATGCGGTAGTCCTGTTGCAGCGGGGTTTGCAGCAGCCACAGCAGCCCGTGGTTTTTCGCCAGCACGAAGCGTCCCTTGCTGGTGAGGGGCTGGGGCAGGGCGCGCAGGTGCTTTTCCTGGATGAACTGCCCGTGGATCACTTCCGGGCGGGCCAGTTGATCGCTCAACTGTTGCAAGTCGAACGCCTGGGCCACGGGTGCCAGGCAGCACAGCAACAGCCAGGCTGACAGGCGCTTCATGGCAGTTTCCTTTCCACGGCTTCGACAAAGACCCGGGGCGAGGCCAGCAGCATTTCGCGACTGGCGAGGTCCACGGCCACTTGCACCGAACTGGCACGGGTCAAGCGGTCGCCGGTGGTTGCGTCGCTGATCAGGTAATTGATCTTCAGCCGGTTTTCCCACTCCACCAGGCTGGCGCGCACGGTCAGGGCCTGGCCGAACATGGCGCTGCGCACGTAGCGCAGTTGCAGGTCGATGATCGGCCATGCGTGGCCGGATTCGAGCATGTCGTTGTAGTTGTGGCCGATCAGGTCGAGCAAGGCGCAGCGGGCCACTTCCAGGTATTTGACATAGTGGCCGTGCCAGACCACGTTCATCGAATCGACATCGAAAAATGGCACCACGACCTGCGTGTCGACGTGCAAGACACCTTGGTTACGCATGCAGCCTCCAGTGTTGGTTGGCGATGCGTTGCAGGCACAGGCGCAGTTCACCTTCCAGGGCGCGGTCCTCGATCACTGGCGGGAAATCCTCGGCCAGTTGCTCGTGCATGGCGGCCAGGGCCGGCGGCAGTGGGCGGGCGTCTTCGGCACGGCTGCGCAGCCACACGCCCTGGTTGGCCGCCAGCAAGGTGGCGGCGGCGACTTGTTCGGTCAGCTCCAGTACGCGGATGGCGTCGCGGGCGGCGATGGTGCCCATGCTCACCTTGTCCTGGTTGTGGCACTCGGTGGAACGCGAGAACACGCTGGCCGGCATGGTGTTTTTCAGGGCTTCGGCGGTCCAGGCACTGGTGCCGATCTGCACGGCCTTGAAGCCATGGTTGAGCATCGCCCGGTCGGCGCTGGCGCCGGAGAGGTTGCTTGGCAGGCCATGGTTGTAGCGCTCGTCCACCAGCAGCGCGAGCTGGCGGTCCAGCAAGTCGGCGACGTTGGCCACCAGGTTCTTCAGGCTGTCCATGGCGAAGGCGATATGTCCGCCGTAGAAATGCCCGCCGTGCAGCACGCGCTCGGCTTCGGCGTCGATGATCGGGTTGTCGTTGGCACTGTTGAGTTCGGTTTCGATGAACGCGCGCAGCCAACCCAGGCTGTCGGCCAATACCCCAAGCACATGGGGCGCGCAGCGCAGGGAATAGCGGTCCTGCAGGCGATGCAGCGGCGCGGTTGGGGCGTCGATCGCCAGGTCCTTGCGCAGCCATGCGGCGACTTGCATCTGCCCCGGGTGTGGCTTGGCGGCGAACAGGCGTTCGTCGAAGTGTTCCGGGTTGCCTTGCAGGGCGACGACGTTCAGCGCGGTGATGCGCGTCGCCAGTTGCAGCAGGTAGTCGGCGCGGGCGAAGGCCAGGCAGGCCAGGCCGGTCATCACGGCGGTGCCGTTCATCAGCGCCAGGGCCTCCTTGGGCCGCAGCACCAGCGGGGTCCAGCCCAGTTCGCGGTGCACATCGGCGGCCAGGCGCCGTTCGCCACGGAACATCACTTCCCGCTCGCCCGACAGCGTGGCGGCAACGTAGGACAGCGGCGTCAGGTCGCCGCTGGCGCCCACCGAGCCTTCTTCCGGAATCAGCGGCAGGATGTCGTGTTCGAGAAAGGCCTGGAGCCGTTCCAGCAGTTCCACCCGCACCCCCGACACGCCGTGGCACAGCGACTGCAGACGCGCCGCCAGCACCGCACGGGTGGCCTGGGCGTCGAGCAGCTTGCCCAGGCCGCAGCCGTGGAACGTGTACAGGTGACGCGGCAGGGCCTCGACGTGGTGCAACGGCACGGCCACCACGCAGGAGTCGCCGTAACCGGTGGTCACGCCGTAGATAACGCCTTCCTTGTCCAGCAAGGAATCGAGAAATTGCGCACCCTTGGCGATGCGCTGGCGGAACGCCGGATCATCCTGCAACTGCGTCGGTGCCTGACGGTTGGCCAGGGCCAGCACATCTTCGATGCGCAAGGGGCGTTCGCCGAAGGTTACCGGCTCAAGAGTGGGCATCGTCATCGGTCTTCCAGAAAGGGTAAAAGTTGAACCACTGTTGGGGGGCCTGGAGGCAGTATTGCGCCAGGCGCTCGGCGTAGCGGCCGGCCCAGTGGGCGATCACTTGCTCGCGGTCGTTGCGTTTCCACACCACGGCATCGGCGAAAGGTTCGAGGGTGACGCGATAGCGCCCCTCGTGCTTGAGGCACATCAGCAGGTTGACCGGGCATTTCAGCAGGCCGGCCAGTAGCCAGGGGCCCTGGGGAAAGGCGGCCGGGCGTCCCATGAAATCCACGGTCACGCTGCGCCCGCCGTGCAGCGGTACACGGTCGCCGGCAATTGCCAGCCACTCGCCGCGCTCCAGGCGTTCGCTCAACTGCAACATGATCACCGGGTCCAGCTCGCTGACCTGGATCAGCCGCAGATGCGTGGCACCGGCTTCGCCCAGCAAACGGTTGAACTGCTCGGCGTGCTTGGTGTGCACCAGCACGTTCATGGTCACTTTCTCGCCCAGCTCGGCCAGGGCCCGGCACATCTCCAGGTTGCCCAGGTGCGCGCCCACCAGCATTTGCCCACGGGTGTCTCGCAAATGATTGCGCAGCAGCGCCTTATCGACGATTTCGATCTGGTCGATGCTCAGCTTGCCGTTCCAGACGTCGAGCTTGTCCAGCAGGGAGTCGGCAAACGCCATGAACTGCCCGAACACCCGCCAGCGGGTCGGGCGCAGCTCGGGACGTGCGCTCCAGTCGGCCAGGCGCTGCTGATATTGCCGGGCCGCCTGACGGGCACTGCGGCCGAAAATGAAGAAGTACAGGACGATGCCGTACAGCACCGGGGTCAGCAAGCGCCGGCCGAGCACCTTGGCGGCGACTGCGGTGAGTTTCATCAGCCAGAAACTGCCGCGCTCCTGGCGGTCGGCCCAATGTTGCTTGTCTTGCTGAAGGCTCATGCCCGCCACCGTCGCCAGAGAATCAGGGGAAAGCGCACGAGCATGCCGAAGAACAACCGGGTGTGCATGCTGGAAATCAGCACGTTGTCGTGGAACAGGCGAAAGTGCGAGACCCCGTCCTGGGGGTAATGGACCCGCGTGTGCAGCCAGTGCATCGGCTGATTGCGCCAGGCCAGGCGCACGAGGATGTCCGAATCGAAATCCATGCGCTTGCCGATATTGGCCGAGTCGATCAGCGCCAGGGTCGGTGCCAGCGGATAGACCCGAAAGCCACACATGGAGTCGCGGATTTGCAAGGACAGGCTGTTGATCCAGACCATCACGTGGGTCAGGTAGCGCGCGTACAGGCGACCTTTCGGCACGCTGGCGTCGTAGCGCGGATAACCACAGATCACCGCGTCCGGGTGGGCACGGGATTGTTCGATGAAGACTTTCACGTCGCCTAGATCGTGCTGCCCGTCGGCGTCCACCTGCAAGGCGTGGCTGAAACCCAGGCGCGAAGCCTCGCGTAGGCCGGTCATTACCGCGCCGCCCTTGCCCTGGTTGACCGCCAGCCTGACCAGATGAACCCGCTCGCCCTCGGCCAGCCGATCGAGCACGGCGGCACACGCCGGGCTGCTGGCGTCATCCACCAGCACGCAGGGCAGGCCGTTGGCGAGCAACGCCTGGACCACCGCCGAGATGGCGGTTTCGTGGTTGTAGACCGGTATGACGGCGCAGGGGTTATGCATGCTCATCCCTTTCCCCCAGCACAATCCGCCCGCTGGAGCAGGCCGCCGTGTCATTGCGGTAGGCGAAGTACAGCTTGCCGCGCTCGCGGTCGAAGCGCAGGTGCAGTTGGATTTCATCGCCGGGGCGCACCAGTTGCTGGAATTTCAGCACTTCCATGCCGACGAACCGGGGCGGCAGATCCAGCAATTGGCGGCCCAGGCTCAAGGCCCAATCGACCTGCACCACGCCCGGCAGTACCGGCGCGGTGGGGAAGTGACCGCTGAAGTACGCCAGGTCTGGCGGTACGACCAGCTGCAGGCTCCACTCACCGTCGGTTTCGACGCGTTCCAACACTTCGGGAGCCTTGGGCCGTGGCGCCATCAGCAGCGCCTCGACCTCGGCCTGGGGCAGCTTGCCCTGGGCGTTGAGCGGCAACTGCCGCAACCAGCGCCAGCGCCGTGGCAGGGCGAGGGGTTCGCAATGTTCGCTCAGGCGCCGGCGCAGGCCTTCGGTAACGGCGCGCCGGCCCTGGTTGCGCAAGGCACGCAGGCCGACGTCGCTCAGCACCAGCAGCGCGCCGAGGGAGGCACGATTCTCCTGCACCACCCCCAGCCGCGCTTCGCTGACCCAGTCGTGGGCCGCCAGCGCTTGTTCGAGCATCGGCAGGGAGATGCGTTTTTCTTCGAGCTTGACGATACGGTCCAGTCGCCCGAGCAACTCGAAGCGCCCATCTTCGGCGATTCGTGCCGCGTCGGCGGTGTGTTCCACATGCCCGGTCGGCAGATAGGGCGAGGCGATCAGCAAGGCGCCGTCGCTGTCCTGGCTCAGTTCGACGTCGGCAAAGGGTTGCCACAATCCGCTGCCCTGGCGCCAGGCGATGCCGCCGGTTTCCGAACTGCCGAAAATTTCCGTCGGCCATTGCCCCAGGCGCTGCTGCAAGCTTTGCGCTGCCTCGGGGGGCAAGGCGCCGCCAGAGGAGAACACCCGGCGCACGCAGCTCAAGGCCGGCCAATCGAGGTTGTCGCCCATGCGCTTGAGCAGTGCCGGGCTGGCGACCCAGGCGAAGGTCGGTTGCTCGCGGCTGGCGCGTTGCAGGTCTTCCGGGAAGGCCAATTGCCGACGCACGAACGCACGCCCGGCGCACAGCGGCCACAGCACCCGGAACAGCAACCCGTAGATGTGCTGGGTAGCAACGCTGCCGATCATGCAGGCCGGGCCCAGGTCGGCGCCCCACAGGTGTTCCAGGGCCTGGACCTCGTTGCTTAACTGGCGCAGGGTTTTCTCTATGCGCTTGGGCTCGCCGCTGGAGCCGGAGGTGCACAGGCTCAGCCAGCAGTGATCGAGGTCCAGTTCGGCGGCGTCCATCGGCGCCTGTTGCAAGTTGCCGGGATGTGTATCGCCGGGCTGGTCGGTCAGCCACAGGTCCACGTCCGCCGCCCAGCGCTGGCGTGTCTGCGCTTGCAGGTCGGCGGGAAGCAGGACTCGGACCCCGGCGCGCCAGGCACCGAGCAGGGCGACGGCGAGGTCGGCGGCATCTTCCAGGTGCACCGCCACATGCCGCACGCCCCGAGCTTGCAGGCCAGCCGCCAGGCGCAACGCCGCGTCCCGCAGTTGCGAGTGATTCAGCGCCGGATCGACCGCAACGGCGCGTTCCGGCTGAGCCTTGAGCAGCACCTGCTCAAGTGTTATCCAATTCATGGGCGGCCTCTTACCCGTTGTCGTATGAGCCATTCAATGGCAAACAGCAGCCCCATCAATCCGTAGGAAATCAGGCCGGTGTACAACATCCACCAGCTCAGCGGCGCCCAGAGGGTCAGGGCGGCGGCGAGCAAACCGTTACATAGGAAAAACACACTCCAGGCCACCGTGACCTGGCGCGTATACACCACCGCCTTGGCCGGCAGCTGCGGTTCGCGCAGGCGGGCCAGGCGTTCGATCATCGGCGGGCCGTATTTCAGGCTCAGCACGAACAACCCGAGCATGAACGCGCTGATCAGCACCGGGTACCAGCGCAGCAGGAGCGGGCTGTCGAACAGCGCGAGCAATATACAGAACACGATTGCCGTGGCCGCCATCCAGCGGCTGCCGGTCCCACCCTTGCCAAGCAACGCCCGGGCCAGCCACAGGCTGCCCAGCAGCAGCCCGAACTGCCACGGGGCGAAGTGCTCCATGCCGAAATACACCGCAAAGGGGTAGAGCAGGCCCGCCAGCAGCAAGCCGAGGCCAATCAGCCGGGTCATGCGGCCGGTTGAACCAGTCGATAAACTGCCTCGACCACGTCATTGACGGTGCGCACCGACTTGAATTCTTCGGCGGCGATTTTCTTGCCGGTCTGGCGCTTGATGTGGTCGATCAGGTCGACCGCGTCGATGCTGTCGATTTCCAGGTCCTGGTACAGGTTCGATTCCAGCGTCACACGCTCAGGGTCCAGCTCGAAAAGCTCGACCAGAGCATCGCGCAGGGTGTGGAAAATATCGTCACGAGTTTGCATGATCCGGTCTCAGGGGCGTTTTGCAGTGACGAAGGCCGCAAGGCTTGCCACATTGCTGAAATGGTTACGGGTGTCCTTGGCGTCGGCGTCTATCTTGATGCCGTACTCCTTCTGGATCGCCAGGCCTAGTTCCAGGGCATCCACCGAGTCCAGGCCCAGGCCTTCGCCGAACAGGGTCTGGTGGTCGCCGATGTCGTCGATGCCGATGTCTTCCAGGCCGAGGGCGTCGATGATCAGCTGTTTGATGTCACGGTGCAGATCGCTCATCTTCGGCGAGCTCCTTGATGTAATAGTGATGCAAAAAATCGTTGAGCCTGCGCGAAGCCTGGGGAGGCGGGCCGAGCGCGGCGAACGCCTGTGGGTCTATATCGGCCCCGACGTGAAAACTGAAGTGCACGCGGCGCTGAGGGATGCGATACCAGGGTTCAGCCTTGGTCAGTGTCGTGGGGCAGACCTTGATCGTGACGGGTGTGAGGATTTTCGCACCCCGCAGGGCGATGGCCGCCGCCCCCCGATGAAAGGCCGGCACCTGGCCTGGCTGGGTGCGCGTCCCTTCGGGGAAGACGATCAGCGTCTGGCCCTCTTGCAGGGCGTCGCTGGCGGCATCGAGCATGTCCATGCTGCCGTCGTTGCTGATGTATTGGGTCGAATGCAGCGGGCCCCGGGTAAAGGGGTTGTCCCAGAGGCTTTGCTTGACCACGCAGTTGGCGTCGCGCACCAGCCCGATCAGGAACACCACGTCGATCAGCGACGGGTGGTTGGCAATGATCATCTGCCCGGGGCGCCCGAGTCGTTCGGCGCCATCGATCTGATAGGTGAGCACGCCGGTGCGGGCCATGAACCGGATAAAGAACCAGAACAACCGCCCGACCGTGCGGCGCGCCCTTAGGCGGTGGGCCTGGGCATCGCCGGGCCACCAGGCCAGCAGCGGGAACACCAGCAAACGCAGGCACAGCCCGCCCAGCCCGAACAGGACGAAGCTTGCGGCGGTCGCGATCAGGCGCCAGTAATAGGCGTCGCGATGTTTACCCGTCACCGGTTGCGTTGCCAGGTCCATACACGATTCTTCCAGGCATGTTGGCAGGTGGTTTTGTCGTCCAGCAGCGTACGCAATAGATCCAGGGCATGGGGCCAGTCGCTGCCCGGTGATTGGCCGGCCTGCGCGCACAGGTCCAGTTGCCAGTCATCGCCCGGGGTCAGCAGCAGGCCCATGGCATAGGGAAACGGCACGTCATCGACCCACGGTGCATAGACTTGCGGAGGTTGTTCTTCGGTGATCACCAGCAGCACCGCAGGCGATCCTTCGTTCAACAGCGCGACGGCCTCCAGCACGCCGTGTTCCAGGCCGTCGCCAGTGGCGGCCAGGGCGGTCATTTCGCTGGTTTCGCCGCGCATGATCGACCACAGGCCAATCACCGCGTTGTGCACCGACAGACTGAATTGGGTCGGCGACAAAGGCTGGTCGGCTGCCAGGTCCTTGAGAATCTCAAAAGTGCGCGGGGTTTCGCCGTGGCGGGAAATAAAGACCAACGGTAGGTCCGGCCGGCCCTCGGCCAGCGGCCAGCCAACACTGAAGGCCATCCGCGCCAGGCGGCTGAGGCGCCGGCGCTGCATGGCCGGCAGGAACGAAACGTCAGGGGCGGCATCGCTGGCCGGCAATACGACCGGCTGTCGGCTCCATGCCTGCCAATCGTCCACGCTTTCGAGCCCAGGGGCCCATGCGCGCCATTGGGCGATATTGAAATTGATCACAAAAATTCATCCCACCCCTGCGGGCTTTTATTGTCACGGTTCAGTGGCTTGACCCGCGTCCATCCCTGCATGGTCTTGAGACCCAAGTGGCGCGCATTATCCCGGTGCGACTGGCTTGTAGCAAATATTGGTTACATTTTGCCCAACGAAATGTACGAGTTGGTCCGCTCAAGGCCAGGCTTGGACCATTGTCGCGATCATCATGAGCCTGTCTGTCGGTTGTTTCTGTCACGGTCTGGACGAATTGACGCCTGAATCGTTGGAAAAGCCACTGTTGCTTGTAGTCCTTCTACGCAGAAGGTAGCTAAGCGGTGTCGCTGCCTACTACACTCGGGAATCTTTGATACACGGAGGTTTTGACATGCGGCGTGTGGTGTTCAATCAGAAAGGTGGCGTGGGCAAATCCAGTATCGCCTGCAATCTGGCGGCAGTGAGCGCCAGCGAAGGCTATCGCACGCTGTTGGTGGACCTGGATGCCCAGGCCAACTCCACTCAATACCTGACTGGTTTGACCGGCGATGACATTCCCATGGGCATTGCCGACTTCTTCAAGCAAACCCTGTCGTCCGGGCCGTTCTCGAAAAAGAACAAGGTGGATATCTACGAAACGCCGTTCGACAACCTGCACGTGATCACCGCCACGGCGGAGCTGACGGATCTGCAGCCCAAGCTTGAGGCCAAGCACAAGATCAACAAGCTGCGCAAACTGCTTGAAGAGCTGGAGGAAGATTACGACCGGATTTACCTGGACACCCCGCCCGCACTGAATTTCTATGCGGTTTCAGCATTGATCGCCGCCGATCGGGTACTGATCCCCTTCGACTGCGACAGCTTCTCCAGGCAGGCGCTGTATGGCCTGCTGGCGGAAATCGAAGAGCTCAAGGACGACCATAACGAAGGCCTGGAAGTCGAAGGCATCGTGGTCAACCAGTTCCAGGCGCGGGCCAGCCTGCCGCAGCAGATTCTCGACGAACTGATCGCCGAAGGGCTGCCGGTATTGCCGGTGTACCTGAGCAGTTCGGTGCGCATGCGCGAATCCCACCAGGCCAGCCTGCCGCTGATCCACCTCGACCCACGGCACAAGCTGACCTTGCAGTTCATGGAGCTGCATAGCCTGCTGGAAAGCGCCTGATCTGGCCTGTGTAAAACCAATGTGGGAGCAACTGTGTGGGAGCAAAGCCCGCTCCCGCATGAGCGACTTGATTCAAATCCCCTGGCTGCGCAGCCAAGCCATCAACTGCGGCAACGGCAACGCCCCACTCTGGCGTGCCACTTCCCGGCCGTCCTTGAACAGGATCAGGCTGGGAATCGAGCGGATTCCCAACTGCGCCGATAATTGCTGGTTGGCCTCGCTGTCGAGCTTGGCCAAGCGGCATTTGCCCGCCAGCTGCGCAGTGGCTTGTTCGAACACGGGCGCGAAGGACTTGCACGGCCCACACCAATCGGCCCATACATCCACCAGCAATGGCAGGTCGCCTTTGATCTGGCTGGCGTAGTCGCCTTGCTTGAGTTCGAAAGGCTTGTTCAATAACACCTGGGCCTTGCAGCGCCCGCACTTGGGCTGGTCGCCCAGGCGTTCGGCGGGTATGCGATTGAGCCCGTTGCAATGGGGGCAGGGGATCAGCATCAGGTCAGTCTCCAGAAAATCATTTGCACAGATTGAACACTATATAGAAACCACCACAAAAACCCCTGTGGGAGCGAGCTTGCTCGCGATGGCGGTGTATCAGTCAATTGCATCGACTGTCAGACCGCTATCGTCGGATCGCCGCCCGGAGCAAGCTCGCTCCCACAGGGGTAAATCGGTGTGGCTGTTATTTGGCGTTGGTCAGCGTGTTGTAGCTGGTCATCAGGTTGCGGTAGTCCGGGATGTGGTTGGAGAACAAGGTCGCCAGCCCTTCCACGTCGTTGCGCCAGTCGCGGTGCAGTTCACAAGCCAGGCCGAACCAGGTCATCAACTGAGCACCCGAGGACGACATGCGGTCCCAGGCCGATTGACGGGTCAGTTCGTTGAACGTGCCGGACGCATCGGTAACCACGAACACGTCGAAACCTTCGGCCAGGGCCGACAGTGCCGGGAAGGCCACGCAGACTTCAGTAACCACACCAGCGATGATCAGTTGCTTCTTGCCGGTGGCCTTGATGGCCTTGACGAAATCTTCGTTGTCCCAGGCGTTGATCTGGCCGGGGCGAGCGATGTACGGCGCGTCCGGGAACAGGCTCTTGAGCTCGGGCATCAACGGGCCGTTGGGGCCGGTTTCGAAGCTGGTGGTGAGGATGGTCGGCAGCTGGAAGTACTTCGCCAGATCGGCCAGGGCCAGCACGTTGTTCTTGAAACGGTCCGGGTCGATGTCGCGCACCAGGGACAGCAGGCCGGCTTGATGGTCCACCAGCAGGACGGCGGCGTTATCTTTGTCGAGACGGTTGTAGGAAGTGGTCATGGCGTAGTCCTCATTAAGTTTTGGTTGCCGAAGGTGTCGGCGTGGTTAAGGTTTTCAATGTCGGTGTAGCGATGTTCGGTGACTCATCCGGTCGAAGCGCCCCGGCTTCAACCCGTGTTGCGTTTCGATGGGTGTAGATTAAAACTGGCACCTTTGATGCGCTAGACTGCAAAAATCCGCCTTAGCGTTCTATTTGGAGAACGATCATCGAAGACCTCAACACGCTTTACTACTTCACCCAGGTGGTCGAGCACCGTGGGTTCGCCGCTGCGGGCCGGGCGCTGGACATGCCAAAGTCCAAGCTCAGCCGGCGTATCGCCCAGTTGGAAGATCGGCTCGGGGTACGCTTGCTCCATCGCACCAGCCGCCACTGCACATTGACGGAGATCGGCCAGGCCTATTACCAGCGCTGCCTGGCGATGCGGGTCGAAGCCGAGAGTGCAGCGGAAGTGATCGAGCGCAATCGCTCCGAGCCCCAAGGGCTGGTGCGCATCAGTTGCCCGACGGCACTGCTCAACAGTTGGGTCGGGCCGATGCTGACCCGCTATATGCTCAAGTATCCGCGGGTGGAGTTGTTCATCGAGAGCACCAACCGCCGGGTGGACCTGATCCATGAAGGGTTCGATATCGCCTTGCGGGTACGCTTTCCGCCGCTGGAAAACACCGACATGGTCATGAAAGTGCTGAGCAACAGTACCCAGTGCCTGGTGGGCAGTCCGGCTTACCTGGAACGCTTGTCTTCACCGGCTTCCCCGGCAGACCTCAACGGCTTGCCCAGCGTGCATTGGGGCGCGGCGCAGCGTGAATACCAGTGGGAATTGTTCGGCCCGGACGGCACCCGTGCGCTGATCCGCCATGAACCGCGCATGGTCACCGACGACCTGCTCGCCCTGCGTCACGCCGTGCTGGCCGGCATTGGCATTGCCCATCTGCCCACCGTGGTGGTCCGCGAAGACATAGCGGCCGGCCGGCTGGTGGAGCTGGTGCCGGGCTGGACACCCAAGTGCGGGATCGTCCATGCGATCTTTGCTTCACGACGCGGGTTGCTGCCGTCGGTGCGTACGCTGATTGATTTTCTGGCCGAGGAATTCAGTCAGAGTGATATGGCGTAGGGCAGACTCCCTTGAGTGAGCGTGCTTCTGTGGGAGCTGAGCTTGCTCGCGATGAACGATAACGCGGTCTTCCGGTAGGTCGAGGGTGCCTTCATCGCGAGCAAGCTCAGCTCCCACAGGCTGTTCACCGACCTTCCTTCCGGGGTTCGCCAAAGTTATCCAAGGCTGCCATTCATCAGGTGCGCCGCACTGAAAAGGTGTCACGGCCTCAAAAAGACACCACGTATCTGTTTGCAGACTCAGGAGGTCCCATGAGCCATCCTCAAGACCCAGCCACTCCCCAGGCAGTGGACAACCCCAACGACGACGGCTTCGTCCTCGGCACCGCCGGTCGCGACGAAGACCCCAACGCCGCCCCTTCTTATGCCATCGATCGCCGCCACGACCGGGACGAACTGACCCCTGAAGACGCCCGCGGCATGCCCGGCTATCCCGAGGAAAAGCCAGCGGCCAAACCCAAGGAGAAGGGGGTTGAAGAGGCAGAGCCGGGGATCGAGACGCCTGAGCAGGGGAACGATAAGGTTGGATGAGCAGGACTCATATCTGCTCACATTTCTTACCGAGGCCTAAAGCTTTTGGCGATTAGGCTGGAAACCAGCAAGAGCTAACCATTTGTCTAACTGGCGCTATCGCAATTTGCGATGCGCCAGATTTGTGTTTAACTTCCCCATAGCAAAATGCGATAAGGACGTTGCATGCATGTGATCACTGAGAAACGCATTTGGGAGGCCAAGGATAAATGGCCACATTCAGCGAATGCGTTGGATCAATGGTATCGGCTGATCAAGCGCAATAGTCCGGCTGATTTCGCGGCGATGAAATCCATATTTCCGGCAACCGATAAGGTCGGTCCGCTGCATGTGTTTGACATCGGTGGAAACAAGTTGCGGCTGATTGCGGTGATTCGATACCGAGCGCAGCGTCTGTATATCAAATGCGTGCTTGACCATCGGGAATACGACAGAGGCAAGTGGAAGGAGGAAAAGGGATGAGTGCACTGATCGAACAAGTCGCCGCCCATTGGGAGTTTGTGTCGCCCCTGCTGCGTAAGCCCAGGAGCGAAGAGGATTACGACCGGTTGGTTGCAGCGCTCGATGAATTGTTGGAGTTGGTTGGCGAAGAAGAAGCCCATCCGCTGATGAGCCTGGTGGACATCATCGGTGAATGGATCGAGGCCTGGGATCATCAACACCGGCCGATGCCCAAGGCCACTGGTGTTGAGGCGCTTCGTTATCTGATGCGCGAACACGGTTTGAGCCAGAGCGATTTGCCGGGCATAGGCGCCCAGTCGGTGGTATCGGAGATATTGAGCGGCAAGCGCCAGCTCAATTTAAGGCAGATCCGCTGGTTGGCGGAGCGCTTCGGCGTATCGGTTGAGACCTTTATTTGATGGCTTGGCGCGGCGCACTAACTGCGGCGAGGGAGCTTGCTCCCGCGCCACAGGGGGAGGCGCTATGTCGGCTGGCGGGGCTCGACATTGTCCAGTGCCCGGTTCGCCAATAAGCTGCTCAGTTCGATCAACTGCTGAACGCCCATGGCAACGTGCCGCCTGGAGCCTTTCAGATCGAATGCCAGGTCACTGATCATGGCGTTGGCCGAAGCCAGGTTTTCGCTGAGATTGGCGAGCAAGGTTTCAGTGTCGACGCCATTGACGACGGTGAACAGTTGGCTTGGATCAGCCTCGGGTTTGCTGGGTTTTGGGTTGAGGTAGTAGTCGAGGACGCGGTTAGCCGTTTCGTCGAATTCTTTTGAGTTTGGGTGGCCTGGATCGGTATCTGGCGGGTTGGGGGTTGCTTTGAACATGGTGAATCTCCGTGATTGGTTGAGCCACCACGACCTATCGCTAAACAAGTAAAGGTGGCGGCTGTACGCAGGTTAGCGATCCGGGTCACAGAAACCCCGGGTAGACCAGAAGGTCTCCCACGCACAGCCACCATTAAGCGAGTTGCAGACGTAAAGGACTGCAATCGAGACTGGGCATTGTTGCGTCTGTGTTGAGTCGGATCGCTAAACCCGATCGCTGATTTTCAGCGACGGGGAAACGATAAAGCCCGACCCCAAGGCGCACAAGCCGGCGGATTCTGGCGTAGTTGTAGGCAATGGCGCAAGGCGGCGTAGCCTGCTCCTGAATGGTCCTACATCGAAATAAACGTGGTGATCGTCACGGGGAGTGGATTGGCTTCATGTGCAAGTGCTGGACTGAGAAGTCTGTGGTGAATTGAAGATCGCCATCGCGAGCAAGCTCGCTGCCACAGGGGTTGGTTGTTGTCGCAAATATCGCGATAACACGGTTCCCAATGTGGGAGCGAGCTTGCTCGCGATGACTGTCGTTCAGACAACCCTGAACCTTTGGCGAGGGAGGGTTACGACGAGCAACTGATTTCCAGATGCTTGCCCCACTCCGGCGGACGTTGCGCATAGCTGTCCATGCCGGGTTGTTCCTCGAACGGCTTGCTCAGCACCGTGTGCAGGCGGCGGACTTCTTCGTAGTCGCCGGATTCGGCAGCGTCGATGGCTTTCTGCGCCAGGTAGTTGCGCAGCACATACAGCGGGTTCACCGCGTGCATGCGGGCGCGGCGCTGGTCTTGATCGATAGCGCCCTCGCGGTTGACGCGGGCGATATACAGCTCGCCCCAGGCATCGAATCCCTTGAGGTCGACGAAGTCATCGCGCAGGCTGGCGACGGCTTGTTCGGGCGCCTGGTCGCCCAGCCGGCGGAAGAACAGGCTGTAGTCGACGCCGCTGTTCTGCATCAGTTGCAGCAGGCGTTCCAGCAGTTTCTGGTCATCTTCCTCGGCGCTGGTCAGGCCGAGGCGGCGGCGCATCAGGTCCAGGTAGTGGGCCTGGTACAGCGGCAAGTACAGGCCAAGGGTCTCACGCAGGGCTTCGACGCTGATGAGCGGCGTCAAGGCCTGGGCCAGGGCGCTGAGGTTCCACTGGCCGATGGGCACCTGGTTGCTGAACGAGTAGCGGCCCTGGTCATCGGAGTGGTTGCAGATGAAGTTGGCGTCGAAGTCGTCGAGGAAGGCGAATGGCCCGAAGTCGAAGGTGATGCCCAGGATCGACATGTTGTCGGTGTTCATCACGCCGTGGCAGAAACCGTAGGCCTGCCATTTGGCAATCAGCTCGGCGTTGCGCTCGACGATCTCGCGGAACATCGCCAGGTACGGCTCCGGTTGTTCACGGCACTCGGCAAAGTGCAGGTTCAACACGTGCTCGGCGAGGGTCGCATGCAGCTCGGGTTTCTTGGTGTAGTAGAAGTATTCGAAATGCCCGAAGCGTATGTGGCTGGGTGCCAGGCGCAGCACCATGGCGGCGCGCTCCTGCTTTTCGCGCCACACCGGGGTGTCGGAGCCGATCACGCACAAGGCGCGGGTGGTGGGGATGCCCAGGGCGTGCAGGGCTTCGGAGGCGAGGAACTCGCGAATTGAGGAGCGCAGCACCGCGCGCCCGTCGCCCATCCGTGAGAACGGCGTCTGGCCGGCGCCCTTGAGGTGCAGGTCCCAGTGTTCGCCGGCCTCGTTGTACACCTCGCCCAGCAGCAGCCCCCGGCCATCGCCCAGTTGCGGGTTGTAGTGACCGAACTGATGTCCCGAATACACCATCGCCCGTGGCTCGGTTTCGGCCCAGAGCTTGTGGCCGCCAAAGATCTCGGCAAACAGCGGTGCCTCGGCTTCCACCGGGTCCAGGTCCAGCAGCGCCATGGCCGCCGGGCTGGCGACGACCAGTCGCGGATTGTCGATGGGCTCGGGCAGCACGTGGGTCGATAAACCGTCGCCCAGGCGGGCGAAGCGGTTATCGAAGGTCAAGGTTTCCAGCGTTTTCATGGCCGTCTCCGGCGCGCCGCCTTCAGGCAGCGCGCATCAGTCGAGTGTGTCTTGCGGCGGCTCGGGCACCGGTTTGATGTTGGCTACGGTCGAGGGCACGGGCGTGAGGGTCTTCTTATCAGGCTCGGCGGGCACCAGTTTGTATTCCTGGCCTTGCAGATTCTTCAGATAGATTTCCATCTGCCGGAAGGAGATGTTGATGTGCTCCTTCTTGAACTCACGGTTGATGAACCGGTTGATCTCGTCCAGTACCGGGTTGCGGTCGCCGAGGTCGCGCACGTGCATGCGCAGCTCATGGTCCAGGGTGCTTTCACCGAAGTTGAGGAAGTACACGATCGGTTCCGGTTCCTTCAGCACACGTGGGTTCTCGCGGGCGGCCTTGAGCAGCAATTCGCGCACCCGGTCCAGGTCCGAACCGTAGTCCACGCCCAGTTTCAGGGTTACCCGGGTGACGGTGTCGGTCAGCGACCAGTTGATCAGTTGCCCGGTGATGAAGGTCTTGTTCGGGACGATGATGTCCTTGCGGTCGAAGTCGGTGATGGTGGTCGCCCGAATGCGGATCTTGCTGACCGTGCCCGACAGGTTGCCGATGGTGATGGTGTCGCCGATGCGCACCGGACGCTCGAACAGGATCATGATGCCGGAGATGAAGTTGGCGAAGATCTCCTGCATGCCGAAGCCCAGGCCCACCGACAGCGCGGCCACCAGCCATTGCAGTTTGTCCCAGCTCACGCCCAGGGTGGACAGGGTGGTGACGAAACCGACGCCGGCGATCACATAGGACAGCAGCGTGGTGGTGGCATAGGCACTGCCCTGGGCCAGGTTCAGTTTCGACAGCACGAACACTTCCAGCAGGCCCGGCAGGTTGCGCGCCAGGGCGAAGGTGATGCCGATGATGATCAGCGCCCCGAGCATGTCACCGATGCTGATGGGCACCATGCTCATGTTCGCGCCAGTGCCGCTGGTGTATTCGTAGAGGGTGATGTTGTCCAGGTACGAGAACACGCTGATCAGGTCCGACCAGACCCAGTACAGCGCGGCGATGAAACCGCCCAGCAGCGCCAGGCGAATCAGGCGCAGGGACTGCTCGTTGACCTTTTCGATGTCCAGGGTCGGTTCCTCGACCACCGCTTCGCCGTCGCCGGCCTCCTTGGCGGCCTGGCGCTTGGCCAGGGCACGCTGGTAGGCCAGGCGCCGCGCCGCGACCGACAGGCCGCGGACGAAGGTGGCTTCGATCACCAGCCAGAACATCAGCAGGTACAGGGTGTTGATCAACCGGTCGCTGAGCTTCAGCGCGGTGTAGTAGTAGCCGAAGCACACCGCGACGAACAGCGCGATCGGCAGCGCGGTGAACAGCACCCCGACCGCCTTGCGGAACAGCGAAGTGTTCTTGTGCGTCGGGCTGCTCAGCAGCAGACGGCTGAGCAGCCACGCCATCAACGCGTAGCAGGTCAGCACCACTGGCATGCCCAGCACGTCGTCGGCCAGGGCCGAGGGTTGCAGTTCGGCCACGGCTACCACGGCCACCAGCGCCAGCACCACCAGCCCGAGGCGGCGGATCCAGCCCTGGAGAAATTCGACCTGGGGTTTCTCCCAGCGGAAATGCAATTCGGCCACGCCGCCGGGGGCCAGCACTCGATAGGCCGTGTAGAACACCAGCCAGGCTTGGCCGATCTGCAGCAGCGCCGCGCCGAGGTTGGCGTTCTGGCCACGAGCGTCGATCTGCAGGGCGTAGCCGCACAGGGCCAGCGCCAACGCCAACGGCATCGCCAGGAGGATATTGATCAGGATCGCCTGGGGCGTGTGCCACTGGCTGTCGCGCTTGAAGTGGCCAACGTCCTGGTGAACCTTGTTCAGTCGAGCATAGAGACTCTTGCGCCGCCACAGTAGCGCGCCGATCAGCAGTGCCAGGGGCAGGAACAGCAACGGCCGTTGGGTCAGGCCATCGGCCAGTTCACTGAGGCTCGAGGCCCAGGGCAGTGAGTCGACCTGTTTCTCCAGGCGCAGCGGCACGCCGCGCATCCAGTCGAAATCCAGCGGTTTGTTGCTGGGGATCCAGAACATCTGCTCTTCAAGGGTCGCCCGCAGGTTCTGGGCGGTGCTGAGCAGTTGTTTCTGGTTGAGTTGCAAGGTGATGGATTCGTTGAGCACTGCGCTCAATTCGCGATTCAGGCGTTCCAGCAGGTCGACGCGGGTCAGTGCCAGTTCCAGCAAGGTCTTGCGCAGTTGCGGTGTGGCTTGTTCCGACGGCTGGGAGGCCAGCAGGCTGTCGACATAGGCGCTGGGATTGTTCAGCAGCTCGCGCTGTTGGCTGACTTCGAACTGGTACAGGCGGATGTCGGCGATCTGGTCGGCCAGGTTCTGGTCCATCTTCAGGCGCGGCAGGGTCTGGCGTTGCTTATAGAGAATCTTGGAGAGCAGCAGGCTGCCCTTGAGCACGCTGATCTGCTCGTCCAGGGCGGCGTCGGTCTGGGTGACGCTGTCCAGCAGTTGCTTGGTCTGCAGGTTCTGCTGGGTGACCTCGTTGAGGCGGTCGGTGCTCTTGAGCAGGTAGTCGGAGAGCTTCAGGTTGGCCGCGCTTTCGGTCGCCAGCAGGCTGCTGCCACCGGCCTTCTGGGCTTCGATGGATTGCTGGGTCACCGTCTCCTGGGACTGGGCCAGGCGCTTTTGGTTGATCAGGTTTTGCAGGTCCTGGATTTCCTGCTCCATGCGGGCGATTTTTTCCATCAACAAGTCGTGCTGACTGTTGCCCAGGTCCTGCAGTTGGCTGTTGCCGGCCAGCTCCTGGCGCCGCAGTGGAATCAGCGCATTGAGCGCCGCCAGCTCGGCGTTGAGCTGGTCGCGCTGCTCGGCGCTCAGGGTTTTGCCAGCGTCCCTGCCCGCCTTGAGGGTGGCGTTGATCTGTTGGATGCGGCTCTGGCTGTTGGAAATCTCCGCCTGGGCCCGCTCGGGGCGGGTCTGGGCGGTGATGACCAGGCTGTTGGCGTCGGCCAGGGCTTTTTGCAGGTCACCCTGCTGGGTGGAGCGATCCGTGAGCATTTGCTCGAGCTGGGGAATCGGCAAGTTGGCGTAGCGTTGCGCCACCGGCACCACCGTGGTGCCCTTGAGCCGCGCCAGTTCGCGCTGGTTCTCGATGTTCTGCTTGGGCGCAGTGGCCAGTTGCTGTTTGAGCGCCTGCAGCTTCTGTTCGTAGTCGGCCTTGTTGGTGAGCTGGGTCAGCGTGTTCTGCAAGATCGCCTGCAGGGCTTTCTGCTCGGCTTCCGGCAGTTTGCGGTCGGCGATTTTGTCCAGGCTGGACTGCACTGAAGCGCTGGCGGGAAGGTCAGCGGCTTGCAGTGTGCAGACGGAGAGACTCAGGCCCAGCAGGGCGATGGCGAAAAAGGTGCGCAGGGTAGGCATAAAGACCGGTCGAGCAAGTGAGAGTGGGAGCAGTTTAGAGGAACAAGCCGGGACCCGGGCGACTTCCTTCGGGGAATCTGACGCCCACTTTGGCGATCTTGTTCCCGTCCATGACCGCGACGGTCCACAGGGTGTTGTTCCAATCCACCTGGTCGCCGACTACCGGCGCACCGCCGACTTTCTGGGCGATGAAGCGGCCCAGGGACATGTCGGGATCGATGCCGTCCAGTTTCAGTCCGTACAGCGCCGCAACCGCAGCCAGCTGGGCGTCTCCTTCGAGTACGAAGTCGCCGAAGAAACGCAGATCCAGGCCCCGTTGCGGCGCCTGGCTGAACAGTTTTCCCAGGGCCGGCAAGTCGTGTTCATGGCCGATAACACACAGTAAATCACCGACTTCCAGCACGGTACTACCCGACGGATGGAGCAATTGCTGGCCACGGAACAGGGCGGCGATGCGCGTGCCGTTCGGCATTTTCAGGTCCCGCAGGGGCGAGCCGATGCACCATTTTTCCGCGCCCAGGCGATAGATGAACAACTCCCACTCGCTGGTGACATGGACTTCCAGCGCCGCCCGGGAAATCGGCAGCGGCTCGGGCGGGACGGTCACGTGCAGCAACTTGGCGACCCACGGCAGGCTGGTGCCCTGCACCAACAGCGAGACCAGCACGATAAAGAACGCCAGGTTGAAATAGAGCTGGGCGTGGGGCAGGCCAGCCATCAACGGGAACACCGCCAGGATGATCGGCACCGCGCCGCGCAGGCCGACCCAGGAGATAAAAGCTTTTTCGCGACCGTGGAACGCCTTGAATGGCAGCAGGCCGACCACGACCGACAACGGACGTGCAAACAGAATCATCCACAATGCCAGGCCCAGGGCGGGCAGGGCGATGGGCAGCAGGTCGTGGGGGGTGACCAGCAACCCCAGCACCAGGAACATGCCGATCTGTGCCAGCCAGGCCATGCCATCGAGCATATGCAGGATGCCGTGGCGACTGCGCACCGGGCGGTTGCCGATCACCAGGCCGCACAGATACACCGCCAGGAAGCCGCTGCCGTGCAGGGCGTTGGTCAAGGCGAATACCGCCAGGCCGCCGCTGATGACCAGGATCGGGTACAGGCCGTTGGCCAGGTTGATGCGATTGACCAGTTGCAGCATCAGCCAGCCGCCGCCCAGGCCAAGCACCGCGCCGATGCCAAACTCGCGCACCAGATGCCCCAGCAGGCTCCAATGCAGGCCGGTTTCGCCGCTGGCGAGCATACCGATCAGGGTAACGGTCAGGAACACCGCCATGGGGTCGTTGCTGCCGGACTCGATCTCGAGGGTGGCGCTGACCCGTTCGTTCAGGCCCTTGCCGCCCAGCAGCGAGAACACCGCCGCGGCATCGGTGGAACCGACGATGGCGCCGATCAGCAGCCCCTGGATCAGGTTCAGGTTGAACAGCCACGCCGCCGCCAGGCCGGTCAGCCCGGTGGTGATCAATACACCGACGGTGGCCAGCGACAACGCCGGCCACAGTGCGACGCGAAAGCTCGACACCCGCGTGCGCAAGCCACCGTCCAACAGGATGACCGCTAATGCGAGGTTGCCGACCAGGTAGGCCGTGGCGTAGTTGTCGAAAAGAATACCGGCGCCGTCGACACCGGCCACCATGCCCACGGCCAGGATGATCACCAGGATCGGGATGCCCAGGCGGGACGAAAGAGAACTCACCAGAATGCTCGCACCTACCAGCAACGCGCCGATCAAGAACAGGCTGTTGATGGTCGTCGCAGTCAAAGGCGTTACTCCGGGAAAACTGAAGGGCGGGCACAGGCTGACCATGCAGTCTGCGTGCCAGCGATTCTAACCTGTTGAAATGTGATGCTGTCAAAAAAGGTTGGGAGGGAGGGGAGCTGATCGGTCCCACGCTCTGCGCGGGAATGCCTCAACGGACGCTTCGCGTTCGGCTTTAGGAACGCGGAGCGTCCCCGGCTGCATTCCCACGCGGAGCGTGGGAACGATCATCAGGGGTTAAAGGCTGAACCGCCCAACCATGCTGTTCAGATCCACGGCCAGGCGCGACAGTTCGGCACTGGCGGCGCTGGTCTGGTTGGCGCCGGTGGCCGATTGCACCGACAGGTCGCGGATGTTCACCAGGTTGCGGTCCACTTCACGGGCCACCTGGGCCTGTTCTTCGGCGGCACTGGCGATCACCAGGTTGCGTTCGTTGATCTCGACGATGGCGGTGTTGATCGTGTCCAGGGACATGCCGGCACCGCGGGCGATGTTCAGCGTCGACTCCGCGCGTTCGGTGCTGTTGCGCATCGAATCCACAGCGTGTTCGGTGCCGCTCTGGATGCTGCCGATCATGCGCTCGATCTCGCTGGTCGACTGTTGGGTACGGTGGGCCAGGGCGCGGACTTCGTCGGCGACCACGGCAAAACCACGACCAGCCTCACCGGCACGGGCGGCTTCGATGGCGGCGTTCAGCGCCAACAGGTTGGTCTGGTCGGCCAGGCCGCGGATCACGTCCAGCACCTTGCCGATGTCACGGGACTCATCGGCCAGGTTGCCGATCAAGGCGGCAGTGCTTTGCACATCGGCGCTCATGCGTTCGATGGCGCTGACGGTTTCCTGTACCAGGTCGCGACCATCGCCTGCGGAGGTGGTGGCGTTTTTCGAGGCTTCGGAGGTGCTCACCGCATTGCGCGCGACTTCTTCCACGGCGCTGGTCATTTCGTTGACCGCGGTGGCGGCCTGCTCGATTTCGTTGTTCTGCTGGGTCAGGCCACGAGCACTTTCGTCGGTGACGGCGTTGAGCTCTTCGGCCGCCGACGCAAGCTGTGTGGCCGACCCTGAGATCCGCTGCAAGGTGTCGCGCAGTTTTTCCTGCATGGTCGACATCGCCCGCAGCAGGCGACCGGCTTCGTCGCTGCCATCGACGACAATCGGGCGGGTCAGGTTGCCCTTGGCGATTTCCTCGGCGGCATCCAGCGCGTTGGCAATCGGCTTGGTGATGCTGTTGGTCAGCAGCCAGGCGAACAGCAGGGTCAGGCCGGTGGCGATGACCAGCAGTGTGACAACCCAATTGAAGGCTCTTGAATATTGTTGCTCTGCACCCCGATTGAAAGCGTCGGCTTGTTGGTTATTGATCTCCAGCAGGCGGCCGAGTACCGCGTTGACGGCTTCGGAGTTGCTCAACAGCTCGGTGTTGAGCAGAGCCCGCAGATCTTCGATCTGATTGTTGCGCGACAGGGTTTTCATCCGATCTTCAAGCTGACGGTATTGCCCCAGCAGTTGCACGTATTGATCGTAGGCGGCCCGTTCTTCCGGGGCGCTGATCAGCTTTTCATAGGCAGCCTGGGCCGCGCGGATCTGCTGGTTGCGCTGCTCGAACAGATCGTAGGTTTTCTGCTGGATGTCCGGTTCGCGGTTGGTCAACAAGCGATAGGACAGCACCCGCAGGCGCAGGGTGAGCTGCGTGAACTCATCCAGGGCCTTGATGCTGGGCACGCTGTTGCGGGCGATGCTTTCGCCAGATGCGCGGATGGTGCTCATCTGGGTCAGGGCAAATACCCCAAGGGCGAGCATCAGGGCGCCGATCAGGGCAAACCCCAGGAATGCCCGAGGCGCGATGTTCATATTACGTAGGGACATGGAAAGTACCGGAAGTAGACGCGTCCGTGCGGGGCTGTGACTGCTGTTCCCTGACTTATCGGTCATACGACTAAAGTCTTGAGTGACATGCGTGCTTTTGTCACAGAGCAAAGGTGGCGGTGCGACGAAGGGTCGGAACCAGATTCCCCATTCGCAGTCTCTAAAACTCGCCGCAAAGCCCTGCCAGCCCGTAAAGCGTGGCATTGGCAGTGACTTTTCTTTATCGTACGCGCCCCTTGAAAAAGCCTGGAAATCAATATGTTGGAAACATCCCTCAGCCAGCTGGAGCAACTGGTCAATGACCTGGTGCAACAGAACCGTCACCTCACCGGCCTGAACGAAACCCTGGGCGCGGAGCTTGCCAAGGTCAAGGATGAAAACGAAAGCCTGCAACTGAGCCTGATGGAACAGGAAGAACTGCACGGCACCACCGCCGCCCGCATCCAGGCCCTGATCGAGCGCGCCAGCGCCGGGCCTGTCAGCGCATGAAGCACGGCGCCGATGGGGTGACAGTCATCTCGATCCTGGGAGAGGACTATTCAATCAAGGCGCCGGCCGGGCAGGAACAGGCCCTGCTGGACGCCGCTTCGATGCTCAAGGCCGCACTGGCCGACACGAAAAGGAAATACCCGACGCTGATCGGTGATCGCCTGTTGGTATTGGCGGCCATGAACTTGTGTTCGCAGCAGATGGAAATGCAGAAACAACATCAAGCGGAACTCGACCGTTACCAAGAGCAAGTCAGCGCCACGGTCGATGTGATTGCCAAGACGATCCAGCAGGCCTGAAACCGCCAGTTAGGGCTGACTGTGGGAGCGAGCTTGCTCGCGAAGGCGGTATGTCAGTTGCAATTGATTTGCCTGATCCACCACCTTCGCGAGCAAGCCCGCTCCCACAGTGGATGGTGGTGAACGCAGATGTCGTGTTCACTTGGAACCCCCTGTGGGAGCGAGCCTGCTCGCGATGGGATTCAGCCCCCCTGCATGATCCGGCTCAGAACCACTCATCCCGCATCCCCAGGCACGTATCATCCCGCGCCTCAAGAATCGCCAGCTCATGATGACAACCCGGCACTTCCCAGGTCAGGAAGTAGCGCGCCGCTTGCAGCTTGCCCTTATAGAAGTCGCTGTCTGCGGTATCCCCCTTGGCCAGGCCTTCCTCGGCACGAATCGCCTGTTCCAGCCAGCGCCAGCCGATCACCATGTGCCCAAATACCTTCAGGTACAGCGCCGAGTTGGCGAGGCTGCTGTTGACCTTGCCCTGGGCCAGGTCCGTCAGCAGGCCGAGGGTGACCGTTTGCAGGCGCGCCACCAGCGCTTCCAGCGGCTGGCGCAACGGTGTCAGTGATGCGTGCGCCTGGGCGCGTTCAGTGGTGTTGGCCACCAGGCGGATCAATTGCTTGAGCCCGGCACCGCCGTTCTGCGCCAGTTTGCGCCCCAGCAGGTCCAGGGACTGGATGCCGTGGGTGCCTTCATGGATCGGGTTCAGGCGGTTGTCGCGGTAATACTGCTCCACCGGGTATTCGCGGGTGTAGCCGTGGCCCCCCAGAATCTGGATCGCCAGCTCGTTGGCCTTCAGGCAGAACTCCGAGGGCCAGGATTTGACGATCGGGGTCAGCAAATCCAGCAGCTCATGGGCGCGCCGACGCTCGGCTTCGCTTTCCAGGGTGGTGGTGTCGTCGAACAAGCGCGCGGCGTACAGGCCCAGGTCAAACGAGCCTTCAACGTAGGCCTTCTGGGTCAGCAGCATGCGGCGCACGTCGGCGTGCTGGATGATCGCCACGGGGGTGGTGGTCGGGTCCTTGCTGTCGGGCACCCGGCCCTGCGGGCGTTCGCGGGCGTATTCCAGGGAATACAGGTAGCCGGCGTAACCCAGCATCACCGCACCCATGCCGACGCCGATCCGCGCCTCGTTCATCATCTGGAACATATAGCTAAGGCCGTGGTGCGGTTTGCCTACGAGGTAACCGACACATTCGCCGTTGTCGCCGAAGTTCAGCGCGGTGGAGGTGGTGCCGCGCCAGCCCATTTTGTGGAACAGCCCGGCCAACAATACGTCGTTACGCTGGCCGAGACTGCCGTCGTCGTTGACCAGGAACTTGGGCGCGATAAACAGCGAAATGCCCTTCACGCCCGGCGGCGCGTCCGGCAGTTTCGCCAGGACCATGTGCACGATGTTTTCCGACAACGGATGATCGCCGCCGGAAATAAAGATCTTGTTGCCCTTGAGTCGATAGGTGCCGTCGGATGCAGGCTCCGCGCGCGTACGAATATCCGACAGCGAAGAGCCTGCATGGGGCTCGGTCAGGGCCATGGTGCCGAAGAAACGGCCGTCGATCATCGGTTGCAGGAAGCGTTGCTTCTGCTCCTCGCTGCCGAAGCTTTCGATCAGGTTCGCCGCGCCCATGGTCAGGAACGGATAAGAGGTCGAGGCGGCGTTGGCCGATTGGAAATGCGCGAAGCAGGCCTGGGACAGCAACGTCGGCAGTTGCATGCCGCCCGCCTCGAAGCTGCGTGCCGCGTTGAGAAAACCCGCCTCGAGGAAGGCATCCACCGCCGGTTTTACCTCGGGAATCAGAATCGCCTCGCCGTTCTCGTAGCGCGGTTCGTTTTCATCGTTCTTGCGGTTGTGCGGCGCGAAAAATTTCTCGGCGATGCTGCGGGCCGTACCGATGGCGGCGTCGAAGGTTTCGCGATTGTGCTCGGCAAACCGCTCGCGCTGAGTCAGGCCCTCGGCATCGAGGACTTCATACAGCTCGAAAGCCAGATTGCGGGAACTGAGCAGCGTCTCGGACATGGCGGCTTACCTTTTTTTGGGATGGGCCGAGTCTAGGCGTGCTGATAAAGGCTGAACAGGATGATTGATGACAGTGATGCGGAGGTGCGGGCGACACTAATCCCAATGTGGGGCTTTGTGGGAGCAAGGCTTGCCCGCGATGAAAACGCCGCGGTCTCTTGAGGGCCGCAGCGCCTGGATCGCGAGCAAGCCTTGCTCCCACAAAGCTCGCTCCCACAGGGACTTTCTACTACCAGGCACCCATTGCAGGTGCCTGGTTTACAGCGGTTTAGCCGATAGTCATCAGGCTGGCATTACCACCCGCGGCGGCGGTGTTGACGCTCAACGCTCGCTCGATCACCAGGCGCTCCAGCGCCACGCTGGTTTCGCCCTGGGACAGGCCATGGACCCCGACGATGGCGCCGGCGCGCTTGGCAACCTGCTGGCAGACGCTGCGCAGTTGATCCGAATCGCCGTGGTGCAGGACCGCGTCGAACAGCACCTCGTCTTTGTTCCAGTCGGCAACCCGTTGGATGCGTGCCTGAATCTCCTTCGGCAAGCGTGCGAACAAAGCCTTGCTGGTGTCGGTTTCCGGCCACACGGCCGAGCCGCCCACGGCCAGTACGGCCGCCAGTTGTGTCAGCAGGTCGCCTTCCACGTCGGCCAGGCACAACACGTGCTCGCGCGGCAGGATGGCGTAGCTGTTGCGCTCGCCAGTCGGGCCGGTCAGGGTCCGGGTAATACCGCTCTGCGACTGGGCCGCGAACTGCACGCACAGGGCGCTCAGCTCGGCGAGCTTCTGGCTGTCGGCCCAGGCTTGCAGTGCGGTCAGCGGTTTGCTCATGGCGTCGCGTAAACGCAGGTCTGGCGCTGTCAGGGCGTCGCCACGGACGAAGGATTGCTGGATCGCATCGGTAGGACGTGTCGACAGCAGGCGGTACAGGTACAGCGGACCACCGGCCTTGGGACCGGTGCCCGACAGGCCTTCGCCACCAAACGGCTGCACGCCGACCACAGCACCGACAATGTTGCGGTTCACGTAGACGTTGCCCGCATGCACATTGTCGATGACCTTGGCGATGGTCTCGTCGATGCGCGTGTGCACACCCAGGGTCAGGCCGTAGCCGGAAGCGTTGATCTGGTTGATCAACTGATCCAGTTCCTTGCGCTTGTAGCGCACCACGTGCAACACCGGGCCGAAGATTTCGCGCTGCAGCTCGTCGAAGCTTTCCAGCTCGATCAGGGTTGGCATGACAAAGGTGCCGCGCTTGCACTCGTCGCTGTCGGCGATTGCCATCTGGTACACGGTGCGACCTTTGTCGCGCATGGCCTGGATGTGTTTCTCGATGCCGGCCTTGGCTTCGGCGTCGATCACTGGGCCGATGTCCACGGACAGACGCTCAGGGTTGCCGAGGCGCGATTCGGCCATGGCGCCCTTGAGCATTTCGATGACGCGGTCGGCGGAATCTTCCTGCAGGCACAGGACCCGCAGGGCCGAGCAACGCTGGCCGGCACTGTCGAAGGCTGACGACACCACGTCGATGACCACTTGTTCGGTCAGCGCCGAGGAGTCGACGATCATGGCGTTCTGGCCGCCGGTTTCGGCGATCAGCGGGATCGGACGGCCCTGGTTGTCCAGGCGACCGGCGATGTTGCGTTGCAGCAGGCGAGCGACTTCGGTGGAGCCGGTGAACATTACGCCTTTGACTCGCTCGTCACCCACCAGGCGGGCGCCGACGGTTTCGCCGCGACCCGGCAGCAGTTGCAGCACGCCTTCCGGAATGCCGGCTTCGAGCATCAGGCGCACAGCCTGGGCAGCCACCAATGGCGTCTGCTCGGCGGGCTTGGCCAAGACCGGGTTGCCGGCGGCCAGGGCAGCGGCGACCTGGCCGCTGAAAATCGCCAGCGGGAAGTTCCACGGGCTGATGCAGACCACCGGACCCAGTGGGCGGTGGGCATCGTTGGTGAAATCGTTGCGCGCCTGCACCGCGTAGTAGCGCAGGAAATCCACGGCTTCACGCACTTCGGCAATGGCGTTGGCGAAGGTCTTGCCAGCTTCGCGGGCCAGCAGGCCCATCAGCGGCTGGATCTCACCTTCCATCAGGTCAGCGGCACGTTCGAGGATCGCGGCGCGCTCGGCTGGCGGCGTGGCTTGCCAGATCGGTGCGGCGTTGAGGGCGCACTGGATGGCGTTGTCGACGTCGGCGACCGTGGCTTCCTGCACATGGCCAACCACGTCGCGGTGATCGGACGGGTTCAGTACGGGGGCCGGGGTTTCTT
This sequence comes from Pseudomonas sp. A-RE-22, assembly GCF_019956035.1. Classification (NCBI taxonomy): domain Bacteria; kingdom Pseudomonadati; phylum Pseudomonadota; class Gammaproteobacteria; order Pseudomonadales; family Pseudomonadaceae; genus Pseudomonas; species Pseudomonas sp. A-RE-22. The sequence continues at coordinate 137,582 of NZ_JAHBCZ010000011.1, read as the reverse complement.
CGCTGGCGGCACAGCCGAGCATCGGCACGGCTTTCCAATCGTTATGGGCAGTGGCAAGCAGGGCGCAGGACAGCGACGCCAAGCGATGTTCGTTGGCCAGGTCGATGCCGCTGGAGTTGGCGCGGTCGCTGCCATACAGGTCGCGCGGCAGTGGGATGCGCGGGTGCGGCAGGCCGAAACCGCCTTCCAGCGTCGCCATTTGCTCGATGCTGGCCACTGGATCGGCCACCAGCTCCTGAATCGAGATGGACTGGTCGGCGATACGGTTGACGAACGAAGTGTTCGCGCCGTTTTCCAGCAGGCGACGTACCAGGTACGCCAGCAGTGTTTCGTGAGTGCCGACCGGAGCGTACACACGGCACGGACGGTTCAGCTTGCCTTCGGAAACCTTGCCTACAACCTGTTCGTACAGTGGTTCACCCATGCCGTGCAGGCACTGGAATTCGTACTGGCCCGGATAATAGTTCTGACCGGCGATGTGGTAGATGGCTGCCAGGGTATGGGCGTTGTGCGTGGCGAACTGCGGGTAGATGACTTCCGGCACCGACAGCAACTTGCGGGCGCAAGCGATGTAGGACACGTCGGTGTACACCTTGCGGGTATAGACCGGATAGCCTTCCAGGCCTTCGACCTGGGCGCGCTTGATCTCGCTGTCCCAGTACGCGCCTTTTACCAGGCGAATCATCAACCGGTGGCGGCTACGGCGGGCCAGGTCGATGACGTAGTCGATCACGTATGGGCAACGCTTCTGGTAGGCCTGGATCACGAAACCGATGCCGTTCCAGCCGGTCAGTTGCGGCTCGAAGCACAGACGCTCCAGCAGATCCAGCGACAGCTCAAGGCGGTCGGCTTCTTCGGCGTCGATGTTCAGGCCGATGTCGTATTGCTTGGCCAGCAGGGTCAGCGACAGCAGGCGCGGGTACAGCTCGTCCATGACGCGCTCGTACTGGGCACGGCTGTAACGTGGGTGCAGGGCGGACAGCTTGATGGAAATGCCCGGGCCTTCATAAATCCCGCGACCATGGGACGCTTTGCCGATCGAATGGATGGCTTGTTCGTACGAGGCCAGGTACTTCTGCGCATCATGTTCGGTGAGTGCGGCTTCACCCAGCATGTCGTAGGAATAGCGGAAGCCTTTGGCTTCGAACTTGCTCGCGTTGGCCAGGGCCTCGGCGATGGTTTCGCCGGTGACGAACTGCTCGCCCATCAGACGCATGGCCATGTCGACGCCCTTGCGGATCATCGGCTCGCCGCTCTTGCCGATGATGCGGCTCAGGGAGGAGGTCAGGCCCGCTTCGTTATGGGTGGCGACCAGTTTGCCGGTCAGCAGCAGGCCCCAAGTGGCGGCGTTGACGAACAGCGACGGGCTGTTGCCCAAGTGTGGCTGCCAGTTGCCGGTGCTGATCTTGTCGCGGATCAGCGCGTCACGGGTGCCTTTGTCCGGGATACGCAGCAGTGCCTCAGCCAGGCACATCAGTGCTACACCTTCCTGGGACGACAGGGAAAATTCCTGCAGCAAACCCTGAACGATACCGGCACGGCCGCCGGCACTTTTCTGATTACGCAGTTTTTCCGCAATCGAAGCAGCCAGCTTATTGGTGGCTTCGGCCATTTGCGCCGGCAGGCGGGCCTGCTCGATCAGCATCGGCACCACTTCGGGTTCCGGGCGACGGTAGGCGGCCGTGATGGAGGCGCGCAGGACCGATTGCGGCAGGATGCTCTCGGCAAATTCGAGGAAGCACTGGTGAGCATGGTCGACCTGTACATCGCCGGCATCATCGCTGTCGGTGCGAGGTGAACCGTTCAGCTCGGTCAGGGTTGCACCACCCTCGAGTTTTTCCAGGTAATTGAAAATTGCCTGCTTGATCAGCCAGTGCGGCGTGCGATCAATCGAGGTTGCGGCCGCCTTGAGGCGTTCGCGGGTCGGGTCATCGAGTTTGACCCCAAGGGTGGTGGTAGCCATATTTTTATCCTCATGTTTACCACGTATCGCGTGGCATCAGCTGGCGGCAAGATTAGCTGCGGGATGATTGAGGTGCAACCGGGTGCAACCCTTTTTTTCTCGAAATGACAGGCAGCTCATCCGGAAGCGAATGTTGCCCCGTGAATCCTGCACCGGCTTAGTGCTTTGGCTTCTAGCTGAGCGCTGGGGGCTGCACTAAAAGGGAGCAAAAAACACAGATTTTGCGATAAAACCGATCAGGTGCAACTTATTCGAGCGAAACTGGTTGCACCTTATTTGATTTGTTGAATAGCATTCGCGGCCAAGGTGCAACCGGTTAAAAACCGAGGGGCATCGGCTGATGGCTTTCCTGGGGAAACATCAGTCATAAATTCGCGGGACTGCAAATCGTCGCTACAACGTCTGTGTTGTCGACGCTTTAAACTGCCACCGCTACATAAAAACAAAGCCAGGGCGTAACTCATGAGTGTAAGTAATCCCACCTTGATCACTTTCGTGATCTACATCGCAGCCATGGTCCTGATCGGTCTGATGGCTTACCGCTCCACCAACAACCTTTCCGATTACATCCTGGGCGGTCGTAGCCTGGGCAGCGTCGTGACGGCACTGTCTGCCGGTGCTTCCGACATGAGCGGCTGGTTGTTGATGGGTTTGCCCGGTGCAATCTACATGTCCGGCCTGTCGGAAAGCTGGATCGCCATCGGCCTGATCGCCGGTGCCTACCTGAACTGGTTGTTCGTGGCTGGTCGCCTGCGGGTACAGACCGAGCACAACGGTGACGCACTGACGCTGCCGGACTACTTCTCCAGCCGTTTCGAAGACAAGAGCGGCGTGCTGCGGATCATCTCTGCGGTGGTGATCCTGGTGTTCTTCACCATCTACTGTGCTTCCGGCATCGTGGCCGGCGCCCGTCTGTTCGAAAGCACCTTCGGCATGTCCTATGAGACCGCGCTGTGGGCCGGTGCTGCAGCGACCATCGCCTACACCTTCGTCGGTGGTTTCCTGGCCGTGAGCTGGACCGACACCGTACAAGCCACCCTGATGATCTTTGCGTTGATCCTCACGCCGATCATTGTGCTGCTGGCTACCGGTGGTGTGGACACCACGTTCCTGGCCATTGAAGCAAAAGATCCTACTTCGTTCGATATGCTGAAAAACACCACCTTCATCGGCGTGATCTCGCTGATGGGCTGGGGCCTGGGTTACTTCGGCCAACCGCACATCCTGGCGCGCTTCATGGCGGCGGATTCGGTCAAGTCGATCGCCAATGCCCGGCGCATTTCCATGACCTGGATGATCCTCTGCCTGGGCGGCACCGTGGCTGTCGGCTTCTTCGGTATCGCTTACTTCTCGGCACACCCAGACGTGGCCGGTCCGGTGACCGAAAACCCTGAGCGCGTGTTCATCGAGCTGGCGAAGATCCTGTTCAACCCATGGGTTGCCGGTGTGTTGCTGTCGGCGATCCTGGCGGCGGTCATGAGTACCCTGAGCTGCCAGTTGCTGGTGTGCTCCAGCGCCCTGACCGAAGACTTCTACAAGACTTTCCTGCGCAAGGGCGCTTCCCAGTTGGAACTCGTCTGGGTCGGCCGCGCCATGGTGCTGTTGGTGGCGTTGATCGCCATCGCCCTGGCCGCCAACCCGGAAAACCGTGTACTGGGCCTGGTGAGCTACGCCTGGGCCGGTTTCGGTGCCGCCTTCGGCCCGGTTGTCCTGATCTCCGTGATCTGGAAGAACATGACCCGCAATGGCGCGCTCGCCGGCATCCTGGTGGGTGCAATCACCGTGATTGTCTGGAAGCATTTCGCCTTGCTGGGCCTGTACGAAATCATCCCGGGCTTCATCTTCGCCAGCCTGGCCATCTACATTGTCAGCAAGATGGGCTCGCCTACCGCGGGTATGCTGCAGCGCTTCGACGCGGCGGAAAAAGATTTTCGCCTGAACCAGTAAGGCCTTCGGCGCGGCCTTGATGGCTCGCAGGGCGACTTGCATAAAAACGGCCCGTCTCCAATGGAGGCGGGCCGTTTTTTTTCATGGGCTCAGTCCGGGTTGGCGTCAGGCTGGTTGAGAAAGATCAACACGCCCAGGATCGCCATGTAGAACCTGAACGCAGCGTCCTGGCCATTCCAGATTTCTGATTGCCACATCAGGAACCACTCGCCACCGACGACCATGAAACCAAAGAACCAGACGAAGAAGCCCACCGTCAGGCCGGCAACGGCCCAGCGCTTGGCGCGGGAGAAAACCGCGGCCTCGGCCTGGCGTGCCAGCCACAGTTCCAGTGCTCCGTAGCCCAGCAACCCGGCCGTCATCGCTTCGCCGAGGATAATCAGCCAATAGGCCCCGTGCCACATCCACGGTTGATCGATGGCTCGATACCGGGCGGCATTGTCGGGAAAGGTGGTATCCATACTCAGTACGTGATGGACGAAATTGAAGTTGGAGCTGTAGTCCGTGATGTTATTGAACACGGTCAGGAAGGCGAATGCGGCGAGCGCCAGGGTCATTGCGATCTTTGCGTAACGTGTCGTCATCTCGTGCGTCCTTTGCTTTTTTGCGACCAGCGCACGTTATCACGGCTGTCACGGCGCCAAGATCCGTTGTGTTGCAGGAAACGGCTGATTCATTCGTGGGACGGTTGCGGTTGGCTACGATGCCACGAATGTCTATCGGAAAATGCATCACGTCTTGCCGCTTTTGGCTCATTGGCTGTAAGGCAAATCTGTTTTTCCTGACCTCCAATCCACTCCCCCTATCGCTCGTGCAGAATCGCCCGCTTCCATTTCGCAGAGGCACATCGGATGTTCCCGCCTGCCAACCAACCGCGTTTCACGCTGACGCTCGACAGCGGGCCGAATGAACTCAAGGTGCTCGAGTTCAAGGGTAAGGAAGCCATCAGCCAGCCCTATCGCTTTGATCTGGAACTGATCAGCGAGCGGTCTGACCTGGCGCTGGAAGAGCTCCTGCATCGCCAGGCATTTCTGGGGTTCGATGATTGGGGCAGTGGCGTACACGGTCAGGTCTATAGCGTGGCCCAGGGGGATTCGGGCAAACGCCTGACCCGTTATCAGATCAGCCTGGTGCCTCGCCTGGCCTACTTGCGCCATCGCATCAACCAGCGGATTTTCCAGCACCTGAGCGTGCCCGATATCGTCGCCCAGGTGTTGAAGGAGCACGGGATCCTGGCGGATGCCTGCCAGTTCACGCTTGGCGGGCAATACCCCGAGCGCGAGTATTGCGTGCAGTATGGCGAAAGCGACCTGGCCTTCATCGAGCGGATCTGCGCCGAAGTCGGCATCCATTATCACTTCAGGCATCGCCCTGACGGTCATCTGCTGGTGTTCGGTGACGACCAGACGGTGTTTCCGCGCCTGCCTGAGTCGACGCTATACCTGCCGGACAGCGGCATGGCCGTCGACGAGCCGGCCATCAAGCGCCTGGCGGTGCGGCTCCAGACCCGTACCACTGCCGTGACGTTGCGCGATTACGACTTCCGCAGGCCCGGTTTGTTACTGCAAACCCACCTCGACAATCGACAGCGCCCTGTGCTCGAGGACTATCACTATCCCGGCGGTTTCTGCGCCCGTGACGACGGCAAGCATCTGACCCGACGCGCCCTTGAGCGCCACGGCGCCGACCACTGCGTGGCAGAAGGCGGCAGCGATGAAAGCGCCTTCGTCAGCGGACACTTCATGCGGATCAAGGAACATCCGCGGGAACCGTGGAATGATCTCTGGCTCCTGACGCAGATCGACCATCATGGCCGCCAACCGCAGGTGCTGGAAGAAACGGCCGGCGCCGGCCCGGATGAATTCCAGGGCTACAAAAACACCTTTCTCGCCACGCCATGGGACGTGTTCTTTCGGCCACCCCTGCATCACGAAAAGCCCCGTGCCCATGGTTATCAGTCGGCGGTGGTGACCGGGCCGGTGGACAGCGAGATCCATTGCGATGAATTCGGACGGGTCAAGGTGCAACTGGTCTGGGATCGCGACGGTCAATGCGACGAGCATTCCAGTTGCTGGCTGCGCGTGGCCTCCGGTTGGGCTCACGATCGCTATGGCGCAGTGATGATCCCCCGGGTCGGGATGGAAGTCCTGGTGGGGTTCATCGATGGCGACGTGGACAAGCCGTTGGTCGTCGGATGCCTGCCCAACGGCGCCAACCCGGTGCCGCTGGACCTGCCTGCGGACAAGACCCGCAGCGTGTTGCGCAGCCAGAGCAGCCCGGGCGGGGGAGGCTACAACGAATTGCGCATCGAGGATCGCAAGGGCGCCGAGGAGATCTACCTGCGGGCCCAGCGCAACTGGACCCAACATGTGCTGCATGACCAGCGGGTGCAGGTCGATCACGAGCGCAGCATCGTTGTCACCGGTACGGCACGGCACGAGCTCAAGGCCGATGAGCAGCGCCTTACCCACGGTCAACGCCGGGCAGAAGTGCGGCAGGACGATCATCTGCTGGTGAGCGGCGAGCGGCATATTCGTGTCACCAGCCAGGTCCTGAGTGCCAGCCAGCAGTTTCATGTCAGCGCCGGCCAGCAAGTGGTCTTGGACGGGGGTGCGAGCGTGACCCTTCAGGCCGGCGGCCATTGGATCAACATCGGCGCTGGCGGGATTTCCAGCAGTGTACCCATCGAGGTCGGTGGTGCGCCGATGGCGGTCATGAGCGCGGCCTCCGGCTCTCCAGGCGGCGCCGAGAAGCTGGTCGCTGCGACGGCGCCTGCGCTTTCCCTTGCGCAGATCCTCAGTTTCCAAGGTTCGGCGCCGTTCTGCGAGGAGTGTGAGCGTTGCAGAAGCGGCGCCTGCGCAGCGCCGCCGGCCTTTCGCAAACCTGTCGATCTCCGGGGGCGTGCATGAACAGCGATCAATCTCCTCGCGCCTGGCTTGAAGATCACCCCTTGCAGGCCTCCGAGCAACTTTTCGCCATTTTCAGCAATGCCAGTAGCGCCGGGGCGTTGTCGGCCTGGAGGCGCTCGATGAACTCGACAGCCAGCCCGATCTGGGCCGATACACCGTACACCGAGTGGCAGGCGGTCATGCCCTATGTAGGGCTGGTCAGCGCAGACAGTGAGTTGCTTGATTGGATCGCCGCCACCGACGCCCTCGATTGGGGCTGGCTGGCGGTTTCGTGTGTGAGCCAGGAAACCCTTGCGGAACACTTGCGAGGGCTCACACAGGTGCTGTTGCCCGATGGCAAGCCGGTCTTCCTGCGTTTTTGGGATGGGCGGTTCATGCGGCCTATCCTGCAATCGACGGCGGTGGAGGCCGGGCAGCTCTTGCCGGTCATCAAGCGCTGCCTGATCAACGGGCAATCCCTTGAAGTCGTGGGAAATGCCCAGCGGCCGGCCCAGGCTTTTCCCTGGTGGCAAGTTCCCGTCGTGCTGTTGGACGCAATGGCCGAGGGCCCGACGGACTGTCTGCTGGACAACGTGCTCACTTGGCTGGGTGAAGAGCATCCGCATGTGTTCGAGCGGGTCGACGGCAGCGTCCTACGCTGCAAGATTGCCCACTTTCTTGAGCGATCGGCGGCGGTTGAGGCGAAAATGGCGCCATTGCAGGCGTATTTGCTGCGAGAGCTGGGCTGATGACGGCCTGTCCGCCGGGCTGCGAACCCCTGACGTCCGACGCGCTTCAAGGTAAACTCGTCGCCCTTCGCAGGAGCCGCCATGAATTATCGCCACGCCTTCCACGCCGGCAATCACGCCGATGTGTTCAAACACCTGACCTTGACCCGCCTCATCGCATTGATGTCGCGCAAGGAGCAGCCCTTCGCCTACCTCGATACCCATGCAGGTATCGGGTTGTACGACTTGCAGGGTGACCAGGCCAACCGTACCGGTGAGTACCTGGAAGGCATTGCGCGGTTGTGGGGCGAGAGCGATCTGCCGCCGCTGACCGCCGATTACATGAAGGTGCTGCACGAGATGAACCCGGACGGGCAGTTGCGCTACTACCCGGGCTCGCCGGAGTTGGCGCGGCGCCTGACCCGTTCGCAGGACCGTGTGCTGCTCAATGAGAAACACCCTGAAGACGGCGTGTTGCTCAAGGACAACATGAAAGGCGACCGTCGCGTGGCGGTCCACCTGGGTGAGGGCTGGCATGTGCCGCGGGCGCTGCTGCCGGTGGCAGAAAAGCGTGCCCTGATGCTGATCGATCCGCCTTTCGAACAGCTGGACGAGATGCAGCGCTGCGCCGCCTCCCTCAAGGAGGCCATTGGCCGGATGCGCCAGACGGTGGCGGCGATCTGGTACCCGGTGAAGGACCAGCGGATGTTGCGCCGCTTCTACCAGGACCTGGCCGGCACGGGCGCGCCGAAGCTGTTGCGGGTGGAACTGTTGGTGCACCCATTGGCGACGCCCAACAGCCTGAACGGCTCCGGCCTGGCGATTGCCAACCCGCCGTGGGGGCTGGAGGAAGAGTTGCATGAACTGCTGCCGTGGCTGTCGAAAAAGCTGGGGCAGACCCAGGGTGGGTGGCAGATGGATTGGTTGATCGCTGAGAGCTGAGTTTACTGGCGCCTGGAAGGGCGCTATCGCGAGCAAGCTCGCTCCCACACTGGATCTGAGGCGTACGCACGAATTGTGTACGCCGCCAGATCCGTGGGAGCGAGCTTGCTCGCGAAGCTTTTCAGGGCCCGACAGTCAGATCGGGCAGGTCACGCCCGTACCGCCAATCCCGCAATAGCCTTCAGGGTTTTTCGCCAGGTACTGCTGGTGGTAGGCCTCGGCGAAGTAAAACGTCGGTGCTTCTTCGATTTCGGTCGTGATGGTGCCTTTGCCTGCCTTGGTCAACTCGGCCTGGAATACTTGCTCGCTGTGTTTGGCCGCCGCCAGTTGAGCCGGGTTGGTGGCATAGATCACCGAACGGTACTGGGTACCAATGTCATTCCCCTGGCGCATGCCCTGGGTCGGGTTGTGCAGTTCCCAGAACATTTTCAGAAGCTGCTCGTAACTGACTTTTGCCGGTTCATAGACCACCAGTACCACTTCACTGTGGCCGGTCAGACCCGAACAGACTTCTTCATACGTCGGGTTCGGCGTGAAGCCGCCGGCGTAACCCACCGCTGTACTGACCACGCCTTCGCGCTGCCAGAACTTGCGCTCTGCACCCCAGAAGCAGCCGAGGCCGAAGATCGCGAAATCCACGTCCATGGCAAACGGGCCCAGCAGCGGCGCGTCGTGGACGAAGTGTCTTTCCGGCACGGTCATTGGGGTTTCACGGCCAGGCAGGGCTTGTTCTTGAGTAGGGAGCACGTTTTTGTTCACCAGGATTTCCGAGCGCAAGACCATCATCAGTCCTCTCAGTCAGATTGAGTTGAGCGAAATAGACCGTCAGTGTGCCCAATGCCGATTCGTTAAGAAAGCGACAACCGTGGCGAGGGGATGGACGTAGGGGGGCTACGTCCGTCAGACGAGCGGCCCGCGGGGGTAGCGCTTGAGCTTTTCGATCAGTTCGGCGCCGGGGATCGGTCGGTCGAACAGGTAGCCCTGGCCGACATCACAGCGGTGGCGCCGCAGAAACGCCAGTTGCTGGGCGGTTTCGATGCCTTCGGCCACGACCTTGAGTTTCAGGTTGTGGGCCATGGCGATCACCGCCGAGGTGATTTCCATGTCGTCCTGGTTGTCCGGGATTTCGTGGATGAAGCTGCGATCGATCTTGATGATGTCGATCGGGAATTTCTTCAGGTAACTGAGCGACGAATAACCGGTGCCGAAGTCGTCCATGGCCAGGGTCAACCCCAGGCGCTTGAGCTGGTCGAGCTGCAAGTGGGTGTCTTCGGTGGCTTCCAGCAACAGGCCTTCGGTCAGCTCCAGTTCCAGCAGCCGGGCCGGCAATTGTTCCTCCTTGAGGATGCTGGCGATGGAGGCGACCAGGTCCGGGTCGGAAAACTGCTTGGGTGACAGATTGATCGCCACTTGCAGGTTACCCAGGCCGGCTGCGGTCAGCTGTTTGCTCATGCGGCAAGCCTGGCGGGCGATCCATTTGCCGATGGGAATGATCAGGCCGGTTTCTTCGGCCACGCTGATGAACTGGTCCGGGCGGATCATGCCCTTTTCCGGATGGTTCCAGCGCAGCAACGCCTCCATGCCCAGCAGGCGACCGCTGCGCAGGCACAACTTGGGCTGGTAGAACACGTCCAGTTCGTTCTGGGTCAAGGCGCGGCGCAGGTTGTTTTCCACGAACAGCTTGTAGCTGGCCTCGGCATTCAGTGCTTCGGTGAACACCTGGACCTGGTGCTTGCCGTTGGCCTTGGCCTTGTGCAGGGCGAGGCCGGCGTTGCGCATCAGGGTCTGCGGATCGCGGCCGTGCAGCGGCGCGCAGGCCAGGCCGACGGAGCCGGTCACGCTGATCAACTGGTTATCGACGAACATCGGCTTGTCGAGGGTCATCAGCAACTGACTGGCGATCTGCTGCCCGGCTTCCAGGCTGGTGTCGTCCAGCAGGACCGCGAATTCGTTACTGGCGAATCGCGCCAGGCTGCCGCTGGGGCTCAAGCTGTTGCGCAGGCGCCGGGCCAGGCTGATCAGCAGTTTGTCACCGGTCTGGTGGCCGAGGCTGTCGTTGATCCGCTTGAAGTTGTCGATGTCCACCAGCAGCAAGCTGATGGGCGAATCACTGTCCCGGGCGAAGCGTTCATCGAGGTTGCGAATGAACGCCGGACGATTGCCCAGGTTGGTCAGGTTGTCGGTGTACGCCAGGCGCTCGATGCGCTGCTGGGCCAGCTTGGTCTGGGTGATGTCTTCGTAGATGCCGATGTAGTGGGTCAGCTCGCGGTTATCGCCGTAGACCTTGGAAATCGACAACTGGCCCCAGTAGGGCTCCAGGTTCTTGCGCCGACTCTTGAACTCACCCTGCCAACTGTTGCTCTGGGCCAGCGCCGAGGGTGCGTCGAACAGCAGCTCGCTGAGATTCTCCAGGGCTGGCAGTTCGGAGAGGCGCTGGCCGTGGACCTCCTCGGTGGTGTACTGGGTGATCGCGGTGAAGCTCGGGTTGACGTATTCCACCACACCGTCGCAATTGACCAGCAGGAACGCGTTGGCGCTCTGTTCCACGGCGCGCTGGAACAAGTGCAGGGCGCTGGTGGCGGTGCGTCGGTTGTGGTTGTTGATGACCTGGGCGAACTGGTCCGCCAGCTCGCCGGCAAAGGCGATTTCATCCGACTGCCAGGCGCGGGTGACGCCCACTTGCTCCAGGCACAGCACGCCCACCACCTGGCCGTCGATACGCACGCTGGCGTCGAGAATGGCATTGACGTCACGGGCGCGCAGGCTCTCGGCCATTTCCCGGGTGCGCGGGTCGCGCATCGCATTGTGGGCGTCAATGGCGCGGCAGGTCTGCAGCGCCTCCATGTAGTCGGGAAAGTCGTTGGCATCGATCACCGCAGGCAGGAAATACGCCTGGGACGCGCGGTTGTAGGCGGAAATCGGTACCAGTTTGCCATCGTCCAGGTTCCAGAGGCTGGCGCAGTCGATCTGGTAAATGTCGCAGGCGCTGCGGGTGATGAGTTCGGCGGCTTCGAGCAGGGAGTTGTTGGCGCTGTAGCGTTGACGGGTCAGCAGCAGGATCAGGTCCTGTTGGGCGCGTACCCGGTCCAGGTGCTGGAGTTGCTCTTGCTGGGCGCGCTGGTTCAGTTCCAGGGCTATCTGCAGGCGTGAATTCTGGGTTTCCAGGTCCAGGGCCGGCATAGAGGGTTCGCCCTGCAACAAATTGTCCACCGCCAGCAGGTAGCCGCGCAACAGATGACGATTGTGTTGCTTATAGGCTTCACCCGTCTCCAGCACGTTCATCGGGCCCTTGGCGGTGTGGAGCGTGTAGCGAATCTGGTAATGCGCGGCCTGGGCCAATTGTTGCTGGATGGCGTCGTGCAACTGATAGCGTGCTTCGGGTTCCATCAAGCTGGCGTAGGGCGAACTGACCAGCGAGCACAGCTCTACCGCCGGCAGGCCGAAGTATCGCTCGCAGTTGGGATCGAGGAACAACAGCGCCCAGCTTGCTTCATTCAGCCGTTCGAAACGCAGCATACCGAGCCGCGAGGGCACCGGTAACTGCGTCACTACCTCGGCCGCCATACGGCTGGCGGCATCGGGTTGGCTTTTCATGGGGAAACTCGCTTCGAAAATGCTGATCGCGCCGGGCTGACGCCCTCGTTATTACGGATTGGCGCAAGGTTGCATCATTGCGGCACTGGCTGACAAGAGACATGAAGGCCAAGTGCTATAAACCTTTTATCGGCCGACGAGAGGATTTCTCCAGTCGCCGACCGATCAGAGGGCGTGGAAGATCATTGCAGTGGGATATCGACGGTCTGCAAAGGGTTGCCGTCCCGGTCGTGGAAGGTGACTTGAAGGCTCTGGGCCGTGACCTGCAGATGGGCGAAGTTGTCCTGGCTCACCACTTTGCTGGTCAGTTCATAGCGGTACTCACCGCTTTGGGTGCGGGCCATGGGCCAGTGGAAAATAAAATCCGAGGCTTTCGCAAAAGGCAGCAGTTTGCTGTTGTAGAACGGCGAGGAAACCACGGTGTTGACCTCGAAATCAGGATCCTCGCTGTGACGCAGGCGGCTGGTCATGGAGCCGTGGACATCGCCCGAGACGAAAACCACGTTTTTGATCCGATGGCGACGTATGGTTTCCAGCAGGCGCAGGCGTTGTTCCGGGAAGGCCTGCCAGGCGTCACCGTCATCGTGCTTGCTGTCAGGGAAGAACATGACGCTGGTCACGACGAGTTTGACCCGGGCGGGGCTGTCGATGAGCCATTGGAGCAGGGACTGTTCCTGCTCCTCGTCGAGGATGCGCCGGTCATTCGCCGACAGGTTGCGTTGTGTCCGGCTGTCGGTGACGAACCATTGGATATCGCCGTGGGTGAAGATGTACCAGTAGCGGGTTAACGACTTGTTCAATGTCCCGTCGCTCGACAGTTCATGGGCGGGTCCGTGGCTGGCCTGATAAAGCCCATAAGCGGCCATCGCATTGGCGTATAGAACATCGTCGTTAGCGGTTTTCCTGGCAGGCCAGTTGTCTTCGATCTCATGGTCGTCAAGGATCATGTAGGTCGGGATGCCGGACATCAGTTTCCGGATATGTGGCTGGCTAAATACCGATCGGTATCTGAAAAGGATGTTCTGATAGGTTTGGTCCGGTCCGATGACATTCAGGTCATCCAGATAAACCTGGTCGCCGGTCATCAATATCGCGCTGATCGGTGGGTCGGCCTGCGCCACGATGCGGTTGATGCCGGCAAAGGTGCGGTCCCCAAGCCCCGGTAGCAACGGGGTGCCGGCGGCAATTCGCAAGTAGCGGCAAGAGCCCACGATATAAGCGCGTGGTACGTCGGTTTTGCTGGCCGGCGTGCGTAAGCAGTAGGTGTTCCCGGGCCATTGCAGCGGCAGTTCCTGGGCGGTTTCCACGGTATGGGTCGGGCTCAAGGGGCTGAACCAGCCGGCCTGGTACTCGTAGGCGGTATCGGGTTGAAGGCCTTTCAACACGATGACATCGGACATGTCGCGGTAGGCCTTCAAATGGACAAAATGCCCTTTCGACCAGCGTGTATCGCCTTGGCGCCGGTGGCGAATACCGGCGAATACCCGGTTGTTGCCGCGATCGCCGCGCAGGAATATCCGGGCGTGGTCCGTTGTCGTGTGGCCGACGATGGGGCCAACGGTAGGTTTGAACATATTCGAATCCATTCGAAGTTTTAGTAATGGGGGCAAGCATCAAGTTGCCTTGGCGGTCTTGATGCTAAAGCCCGGCGCACCATAAATATCGATAGGGAAGGGGGCGCAAGTTGTGGGTAATGACTAACAGGGGGTGTAGTCATTTAAAACTTGCGGGGTAGGAAAATGCCGGGGTTGCCTGACAGACCGCCATCGCGAGCAGGCTCGCTCCCACAGGGGGAGAGGTGCAAGTTTAAAGTGCTGTGCAGCGCCAGAAATCTATTGTGGGAGCGAGCCTGCTCGCGATGGGGCCGGCACAGCCAACATCCATGCACCTGACCTGAATTCCAGGCAAAAAAAAGCCCCGCCAAACGGACGGGGTTGAGGTACGAGCGTGGCGCTCGGAAAACAGTGCTCCGAATGGCCCTCCGCAAGGGAGGGCCGCCCGGTGTTACAGCAGGATGGTGCGGATGTCGCCCAGCAGGTCGCTCAGACGCTTGGTGAAGCGTGCAGCGGCGGCGCCGTTGATCACACGGTGATCGTAGGACAGCGACAGTGGCAGCATCAGCTTCGGCTGGAAGGCTTTACCGTCCCAGACTGGCTGGATGGTGGCCTTGGAAACACCCAGGATCGCCACTTCCGGCGCGTTGACGATCGGCGTGAAGCCGGTGCCGCCAATGTGGCCGAGACTGGAGATGGTGAAGCAGGCGCCTTGCATGTCGTCGGCGGTGAGCTTCTTGTTCCGGGCTTTTTCGGCCAGGGCAGCGGCTTCGGCAGCCAGTTGCAGCAGGCTCTTCTGGTCGACGTTGCGGATGACCGGTACAAGCAGACCTTCCGGGGTGTCGACGGCAAAGCCGATGTGCACGTATTTCTTGCGGATCACAGCCTTGCCACTCGGGGCCAGGGAGGCGTTGAAGTCCGGCAATTCCTTGAGCAGGTGCGCACAGGCCTTGAGCAGCAGCGGCAGCACGGTCAGCTTGACGCCGGCCTTTTCCGCCACGGCCTTCTGCGCAACGCGGAAAGCTTCCAGCTCGGTGATGTCGGCCTGGTCGAACTGAGTCACGTGCGGAATGTTCAGCCAGCTGCGATGCAGGCTCGACGCGCCGATCTGCATCAGGCGAGTCATGGCCACTTCTTCGGTTTCGCCGAAGCGGCTGAAGTCCACCGCCGGGATCGGCGGAATGCCTGCGCCGCCAGCGGCGCCTTCGGCCGGTGCGTTCTTGGCCTTCTGCATCATGGCCTTGACGTAGGCTTGCACGTCTTCTTTCAGCACGCGACCGTGAGGGCCGCTTGGGCCGACGGCGGACAACTCGACACCGAATTCACGGGCCAGCTGACGCACCGCAGGGCCGGCGTGCACCTTGGCACCGCTTGGCGCAGGCGCGGCGACCGGGGCTGGGGCAGCCTCGGCCTTGGCGGCAGGCGCGGCGGCTGGAGCCGGGGCCGCTTCGGCCTTGGCAGCAGGTGCAGCGGCTTGCGCGGGTGCGGCAGGTGCCGCAGCGCCAGCGACCTTGAGCTTCAGGATCAGGTCACCGGTGCCGACTTCGTCTTCCAGCTTGATCTCGACGCTTTCCACCACACCGGCGGCTGGCGATGGGATTTCCATGCTGGCCTTGTCGGATTCCAGGGTGATCAGCGACTGGTCGGCTTCGACGGTGTCGCCAACCTTGACCAGCACTTCGATGATCTTGGCCTTGCCCGACGAGCCGATGTCCGGGACATGAATGTCCTGGACCGTGGCAGCGGCAGGCGCAGCAGCCGGCGCGGGAGCCGCTTCGGCAGCCGGTGCGGCGGCAGGCTTTTCAGCCGCGGCCGGGGCAGCAGGGGCGGGCGCTTCAGGCGCCGCAGCGGCGCCCTCGACTTCCAGCTCCAGCAGTTCGTCGCCTTCTTTCAGGCGGTCGCCCAGCTTCACTTTCAGGCTCTTGATGACACCGGCCTTCGGCGCAGGCACTTCCATGCTGGCCTTGTCCGATTCAAGCGTCAGGATGCTCTGGTCGGCTTCGATACGGTCGCCGACCTTCACAAACAGTTCAATTACTTCACCTTCACCGCTGCCGATGTCAGGTACGCGAATGAGTTCGCTCACGAAAATTCTCCTCAGCAGTCCAGTGGGTTGCGTTTTTCCGGATCGATGCCGAACTTGGCGATGGCTTCGGCCACCACTTTAGGTTCGATATCGCCACGGTCAGCCAGGGCTTCCAGGGCTGCCAACACAACGAACTTACGGTCGACTTCGAAGAAGTGACGCAGCTTCTTGCGGCTGTCGCTACGGCCGAAGCCGTCGGTGCCCAGCACTTTGAATTCCTTGGAAGGAACCCACTGGCGGATCTGCTCGGCGAACAGCTTCATGTAGTCGGTGGACGCGATGACCGGACCTTTGCGGCCGTTCAGGCATTCTTCGACGTAGCTCAGCTTTGGCTTCTGGCCTGGGTGCAGGCGGTTGCTGCGCTCTACGGCCAGGCCGTCGCGACGCAGTTCGTTGAAGCTGGTGACGCTCCAGACGTCGGCGCCGACGTTGAACTCTTCACGCAGGATCTTCGCGGCCTCACGCACTTCGCGCAGGATGGTGCCCGAGCCCATCAGTTGGACGTGGTGCGCCGCTTCGCGGGTGTCTTCCTCGAGCAGGTACATGCCCTTGACGATGCCTGCCTCGACACCGGCCGGCATGGCTGGCTGCTGGTAGGACTCGTTCATCACGGTGATGTAGTAGAAGACGTCCTGTTGCTCTTCGGTCATCTTCTTCATGCCGTCCTGAATGATCACCGCCAGCTCGTAGCCGTAGGTCGGATCATAGGTGCGGCAGTTCGGGATGGTCCCGGCCAGCATGTGGCTGTGGCCGTCTTCGTGCTGCAGGCCTTCACCGTTGAGCGTGGTCCGGCCCGCGGTACCGCCGATCAGGAAGCCGCGGGTACGGCTGTCGCCGGCCGCCCAGGCCAGGTCGCCGATACGCTGGAAGCCGAACATCGAGTAGAAGATGTAGAACGGCAGCATCGGCTGGTTGTGGCTGGAGTACGAAGTACCGGCGGCAATGAAGGAGCTCATGGCGCCAGCTTCGTTGATGCCTTCTTCGAGGATCTGGCCCTTCTTGTCTTCGCGGTAGAACATCACCTGGTCTTTATCGACTGGCTCGTAGAGCTGGCCGACGGACGAGTAGATGCCCAACTGACGGAACATGCCTTCCATACCGAAGGTACGGGCTTCGTCCGGGATGATCGGAACGATGCGCTGGCCAATTTCCTTGTCCTTGACCAGTTGCGCGAGGATCCGCACGAAGGCCATGGTGGTGGAGATTTCACGGTCGCCCGAGCCGTCCAGGATCGCCTTGAGGGTTTCCAGTGGCGGGGTCGGAACGCTGAAGCTCTTGGCGCGACGCTGCGGCACGAAACCGCCCAGTGCGGCACGGCGCTCGGCCAGGTAACGGGCTTCGGCGCTGCCTTCTTCGGGCTTGAAGAACGGCAGGTTTTCCAGCTCGCTGTCCTTGACCGGAATGTCGAAGCGGTCGCGGAACAACTTCAGGCTGTCGACATCGACTTTCTTGGTGTTGTGCGCGGTGTTCTTCGCTTCGCCGGCGCCGGTGCCATAACCCTTGATGGTCTTGGCCAGGATGACGGTTGGCTGCTCTTTGTGGTTGACCGCCTGGTGGTACGCCGCGTAGACCTTGTACGGGTCGTGGCCGCCACGGTTGAGCTTCCAGATCTCGTCGTCGGACAAGTCGGCAACCATGGCCTTGAGTTCAGGCGAGTTGAAGAAGTGCTCGCGGACGAACGCGCCGTCCTTGGCCTTGTAGTTCTGGTATTCGCCGTCGATGACTTCGTCCATGCGGCGTTGCAGGATGCCGTCGACGTCCTTGGCCAGCAGTGGGTCCCAGAAGCGGCCCCAGATGACTTTGTTGACGTTCCATTGGGCGCCACGGAACACGCCTTCGAGTTCCTGGATGATCTTGGCGTTGCCGCGAACCGGGCCGTCGAGGCGCTGCAGGTTGCAGTTGATGACGAAGATCAGGTTGTCCAGTTTCTCGCGGCCGGCCAGGGAGATTGCGCCCAGGGATTCCGGCTCGTCGCACTCGCCGTCACCCATGAAGCACCAGACTTTCTGCTTGCCAGGCTGGATGAAGCCACGGGCTTCCAGGTACTTCATGAAGCGTGCCTGGTAGATCGCCTGGATCGGGCCCAGGCCCATGGAAACGGTCGGGAACTGCCAGAAGTCCGGCATCAGCCAAGGGTGCGGGTACGAAGACAGGCCGTTGCCGTCCACTTCCTGGCGGAAGTTGTTCATCTGGTCTTCGGAAATACGGCCTTCCATGAACGCACGGGCGTAGACGCCTGGCGATGCGTGACCCTGGAAGTAGATCAGGTCGCCGCCGTGTTCGTCGGTCGGGGCCTGGAAGAAGTAGTTGAAGCCGATGTCATACAGCGTCGCGCTGGAGGCGAAGCTGGAGATGTGACCGCCCAGGTCAGAATCTTTCAGGTTGGTACGCATGACCATGGCCAACGCGTTCCAGCGTACCAGCGAGCGAATGCGGCGTTCCATGAACAGGTCGCCAGGCATGCGTGCTTCGTGGGTAACGGGGATCGTGTTGCGGTACGGCGTGGTGATGGCGTAGGGCAGTTGCGAACCGCTGCGGGTTGCGAGTTCGCCCATACGGGTCATCAGATAATGAGCACGGTCTTCGCCTTCTTTGTCGAGAACCGATTCCAGGGCGTCCAGCCATTCCTGGGTTTCGACGGGATCGAGGTCTTGCATGGCTTGCTCCAGGGCGGAAAGGCTACCAGAATCGGTTGCCTGAGTTTGCGACTGGCCTTGTGGGCAGACGATATAAATTCTTGGATTGCCGAAGGTTGTTTCGGCGGCGTGTAGTTTTACTACAAATCGTCGGCCGTTTCAGCCTTTCGAATGTATAGACGAGTAGTAAAACTACACATGAGCGGCTTATGGCCCCTCGTTTCGTTGTGAGAATAATCGTTACTGTTGGTCTTTAGCCAACTCGAACAGGTAAAAACTTGATGCCGGCTGCCAATAAAATCAGATTTTCAGCTATTTATCATCTTTGTTCGACAGTCGATCAGGTAGTGTCTTTCGAAAAAACACTACATCCAGCCTTCCCCGCGCCGATCAAGGATAGACCATGAGCCTGCCCTCGCTTGCCCCAATACCGGAAACGGTGCCGGCCATTCTCCAGTCATTGGTCAGTCGTGCCGAGCAGTCGTTCCGTGCGGTGGTCGCCTTGTTCGACGACGATCACGGGCTATCGGCCTGGACCCCGCAGCGCTGGGAGGCGTTCAACCGTATTGCCGCCGCCAGCGACTTTGTCATCGAGCAGAGTCTCCGTGACCCGGTGATGCTGCTGGAGCTGGTGCGCAGCGGCGAACTGGACCGCAGCCTGGCGCCCGGAGAAATGTGCGCGCAGATCGGTGCCGCCGTGCAGGCCGCCGAGACTGAAGAAGAACTGGGCCGCGTCCTGCGCCGCCAGCGCACCCGCCAGCAGGTACGGATCATCTGGCGCGACCTGACCCGCCAGGCCGACCTGGTCCAGACCTGCCGCGACCTCTCGGACATGGCCGACACCTGCATCGACCAGGCGTATCAATGGTTGTACCAGCGCCTCAGCCAGCAATTCGGCGTACCCACCGGACGGCGCAGCGGCGAGCCGCAGCAGATGGTCATCCTGGGCATGGGCAAGCTGGGTGCCGTGGAGCTGAACCTGTCGTCGGACATCGACCTGATCTTCGCCTACCCCGAGGGCGGCGAAACCGTTGGCGTCAAGCGACCGCTGGATAACCAGGAGTTTTTCATCCGTGTCGGCCAGCGCCTGATCAAGGCCCTGGACCCTATGACCGTCGACGGTTTTGTGTTCCGCGTCGACATGCGCCTGCGCCCCTACGGCTCGGCCGGGGCGCTGGTGCTGAGCTTCAATGCCCTGGAGCAGTATTACCAGGACCAGGGCCGCGACTGGGAACGCTACGCCATGATCAAGGCGCGTGTGGTGGCGGGAGACCAGGTGGCGGGTGCGCAATTGCTCGACATGCTGCGCCCGTTCGTCTATCGCCGTTACCTGGATTTTTCCGCCATCGAAGCGCTGCGCACCATGAAACAACTGATCCAGCAGGAGGTGCGGCGCAAGGGCATGGCCGACAACATCAAGCTGGGCTCAGGCGGCATTCGTGAGGTGGAGTTCATTGCCCAGGCGTTCCAGTTGATCCATGGCGGCCGCGACCTGAGCTTGCAGCAGCGTCCGCTGCTCAAGGTGCTGGGGACCCTGGAAGGCCAGGGCTATCTGCCGGCCAAGGTGATCGACGAGCTGCGCCAGGGTTATGAGTTCCTGCGTTATACCGAACATGCGATCCAGGCGATTGCCGACCGCCAGACCCAGATGTTGCCGGACAACCCGCAGGACCAGGCGCGCATTGCGTTCATGCTGGGGTTTGCCGACTGGTCGGCCTTTCACGAGCAATTGATGTACTGGCGGGGGCGTGTGGCCTGGCATTTCGGCCAGGTCATCGCCGACCCTGATGAAGAGGCGGGTGGCGAAAGCGAAGTGGTGGTGGGTGGCGAATGGTTGCCATTGTGGGAAGACAGCCAGGATGAAGAGGCGGCGTGTCGTCAGTTGGAAGAGGGCGGCTTCGTCGATGCACCCAAAGCCCTCAAGGCCTTGGCCGCCCTGCGCGGCAGTCCGCAACTGCGCGCCATGCAGCGCCTGGGGCGCGAGCGTCTGGACGCCTTCATCCCACGTCTGCTGGCCCAGGCCGTGGAACATGCCGATCCGGACCTGGTGCTGGAGCGGGTGCTGCCTTTGGTGGAGGCGGTGGCCCGCCGTTCGGCCTACCTGGTGCTGTTGACGGAAAACCCCGGCGCCCTGCGTCGTTTGCTGACGTTGTGCGCGGCGAGCCCGTGGATTGCCGAACAAATCACCCGTTTCCCCTTGCTGCTCGATGAATTGCTCAATGAGGGCCGGCTGTTCAAGCCGCCCTTGGCGCCGGAGTTGGCGGCGGAGTTGCGAGAGCGCCTGACGCGCATCCCCGAGGATGACCTTGAGCAACAAATGGAGGCGCTGCGGCATTTCAAGCTGGCGCACCGCCTGCGGGTGGCCGCCTCGGAAATCGCCGGCAGCCTGCCGCTGATGAAAGTCAGCGATTACCTGACCTGGCTGGCCGAGGCGATTCTCGAACAAGTGCTGGCCCTGGCCTGGCGCCAGACGGCCGCCAAGCACGGCGTGCCATTGCGCACCGATGGCAGCTTGTGCGATCCGGGCTTCATTATTGTCGGTTATGGGAAAGTCGGCGGCCTGGAATTGGGGCATGGTTCCGACCTGGACCTGGTGTTCATCCACGATGGCGATCCTCAGGCGGAAACCGACGGCCCTAAACCCATCGACGGTGCACAGTTCTTCACCCGGCTCGGCCAGCGGATCATTCACCTGCTGACTGCCCAGACCAACTCCGGGCAGCTGTATGAAGTGGATATGCGCCTGCGGCCATCCGGGGCGTCGGGGTTGCTGGTCAGTTCACTCGGGGCGTTTGCCCGTTACCAGGAGAACGAAGCCTGGACCTGGGAGCATCAGGCGTTGGTGCGGGCGCGGGTGTTGGTGGGCAGCCAGGACGTGGGTCAGGCGTTCGAGAAGGTCCGCGCCCAGGTGTTGGGACGCAAGCGTGACTTGCCGACCCTGCGTCAGGAGGTCAGCGAGATGCGTGCCAAGATGCGCGACAACCTTGGCAGCAAGGCCACCGCCGCCGGGACCGCGCCGAATGCCTTCGAGGCGACGGCGCCCTTCGACCTCAAGCAGGATGCCGGAGGTATCGTCGATATTGAATTTATGGTGCAATACGCGGCCCTGGCGTGGTCCGAGGAACACCCGTCGCTGGTGCGCTACACCGATAACATCCGCATTCTGGACGGGTTGCAGGAGGTCGGGCTGATGCCGGCCGAAGATGCCACGCTGTTGCGCGAAGCCTACAAAGCCTACCGCTCCGCCGCCCACCGCCAGGCCTTGCAGAAAGATGCCGGGGTGATCGCAGGCGACCAGTTCGTGGATGAGCGTCGGCAGGTACTGCGGATCTGGCGGAAGCTGGGGCTGAGCTGAAGATTTGAATGTGGGAGCGAGCTTGCTCGCGATGACGGAGTGTCAGGCGACATTGATGTTGAGTGTGCCGGCCTCATCGCGAGCAAGCTCGCTCCCACAGTGGATTTGCGGTGTTGCACCGTGCTGAAGACATATACAGACCCATTGTGGGAGCGAGCTTGCTCGCGATAGCGGAGTGTCAGGCAACATTGATGCTGGATGTGCCGGCCTCTTCGCGAGCAAGCCCGCTTCCACAGTAGATGGGTGGTGTGTTGTAGATTAGGGCAACAGGCAACGACCTAAGCCACAGTGATTCTCGAGGCGGGGAGGCGTAGGCCTCCCCGTATCGTTTTTGGAAAGCACATGAATATTCTGATCGTTGGGCCCAGCTGGGTCGGTGACATGGTGATGGCGCAGACACTGTTCCAGTGTCTGAAGCAGCGTCATCCGCAGTGCGAAATCGACGTCCTGGCCCCCGAGTGGAGCCGGCCGATCCTTGAGCGCATGCCCGAGGTACGCAAGGCCTTGAGCTTCCCGCTCGGCCACGGCGTGCTGGAGCTGGCGACCCGCCGACGCATTGGCAAATCCCTGGCCGGTCAGTACGACCAGGCGATCCTGTTGCCCAATTCGTTGAAATCGGCACTGGTGCCGTTCTTCGCTGGCATCCCCAAGCGCACCGGCTGGCGTGGCGAGTTTCGCTACGGCCTGCTCAACGACGTGCGCACGCTGGACAAAGAACGTTATCCGCTGATGATCGAGCGCTTCATGGCCCTGGCCTGCGAGCCTGGGACCGAGTTGCCCAAGCCGTATCCACGACCGAGCCTGCAGATCGACCCGGTGACCCGCGAAGCAGCGCTGGCCAAGTTCGGCCTGAGCCTGGACCGTCCGGTATTGGCCCTGTGTCCGGGCGCCGAGTTCGGTGAGTCCAAGCGCTGGCCGGCCGAGCATTACGCCCAGGTTGCCGAGGCGAAGATTCGCGAAGGCTGGCAGGTCTGGCTGTTCGGCTCGAAAAAAGATCACCCGGTGGGGGAAGACATCCGCTCGCGGCTGATCCCGGGCCTTCGGGAAGAGTCGGTAAACCTCAGCGGCGACACCTCCCTGGCCGAGGCCATCGACCTGCTGTCCTGCGCCGATTCGGTGGTCTCCAACGACTCCGGCCTGATGCACGTGGCCGCGGCCCTGAACCGCCCATTGGTGGCGGTCTACGGTTCCACCTCGCCGGGCTTTACGCCACCGCTGGCCGACAAGGTCGAAGTCGTGCGCCTGGGCATCGAGTGCAGTCCGTGCTTCGACCGCACCTGTCGCTTCGGTCATTACAATTGCTTGCGCCAGCTCATGCCGTCGTCGGTGAACGAGGCCCTGGAGCGTCTGCAGGGCACACCCGTGGAGGTTCGGTAACTTGCGGGTATTGCTGATCAAGACCTCTTCGCTGGGGGATGTGGTCCACACCTTGCCGGCGCTGACCGACGCGGCGCGGGCGATTCCTGGCATCAAGTTCGATTGGGTGGTGGAAGAAGGCTTCGCCGAAATCCCCACCTGGCACCCGGCCGTGGGCAAAGTCATTCCGGTAGCGATCCGTCGCTGGCGCAAGAACCTCTGGCAAACCATCAAGAGTGGCGAATGGCGACGCTTCAAGCAGAGCGTGCGCGCCGAAAAGTACGACCTGGTCATCGACGCCCAGGGCCTGCTGAAAAGTGCCTGGCTGACCCGTTACGTCAAGGCCCCGGTGGCCGGTCTGGATAAAAATTCGGCGCGTGAGCCCCTGGCGGCGCGCTTTTATTCTCGGCGCCTGGCGGTGGCTCGCGGTCAGCATGCGGTCGAGCGCGTACGGCAGCTATTTGCCCTGGCGCTGGGCTATGACTTGCCGCAGACGCTAGGTAGCTATGGCCTCAACGTCGACCGATTGGTGGAATTGCCACGCCCCTATCCCTACGTGGTGTTCCTGCACGGCACGACCTGGGAGTCCAAGCATTGGCCCGAGCTCTACTGGCGCCAGCTCACCGAACGCATGGGGCAGTTCGGCGTGGTGGTAAAACTGCCGTGGGGCAACCCCGCCGAGAAGGCCCGGGCCGAACGCATCGCCAACGGGTTGCGCAACGCCCTGGTGCTGCCGAAGCTGAACCTCGGCGGGATGGGCAAGGTACTTGCCGGTGCCCAGGCCTGCGTGGCGGTGGACACCGGTCTCGGTCATCTGGCCGCAGCCCTGGACGTACCGACCATTTCGCTGCTCGGCCCGACCAATCCGGTGCTGACCGGCGCCTACGGCAAGGGCCAGATTCACCTTGCCAGTGATTTCCCTTGTGCGCCGTGCATGCAGAAACAATGCACTTACCCGCCGACTGTCGAAGATGCCCGGCGGTTTGACCTGAAACGCGAGCAGCCCCTGTGCTTCACGCGTCTGAACCCCGAGCGTGTTGCCAGCCACCTGAGCACGTTATTGGCTGAGGAGCCGCGCTGATGCAATTGGCTTTTGTCCTTTATAAGTACTTCCCCTTCGGTGGCCTGCAGCGTGACTTCATGCGCATCGCCCTGGAGTGCCAGCGACGCGGTCACCAGATCCGCGTCTACACGCTGATCTGGGAAGGCGACGTGCCGCCCGGCTTCGAAGTGCTGGTGGCGCCGGTCAAGGCGCTGTTCAATCATCGCCGCAACGAGAAGCTCAGTGCATGGATGGAGGCCGACCTGGCCAAGCGCCCGGTGGACCGTTTGATCGGCTTCAACAAAATGCCCGGCCTGGACGTGTACTACGCCGCCGACGGCTGCTTCGAAGACAAGGCGCAGAACCTGCGCAATTCGCTGTACCGGCGCTGGGGCCGCTACCGGCATTTCGCCGAGTACGAGCGGGCAGTGTTCGCCAAGGATGCCAAGACCGACGTGCTGATGATTTCCGAAGTCCAGCAGCCACTGTTCATCAAGCACTACGGCACGCCGCTTGAGCGCTTTCACCTGCTGCCGCCGGGCATCGCCCAGGATCGGCGTCGGCCCGCCGACGCCGACCAGATCCGCGCGGCGTTCCGGGCCGAATTCGAGCTGGCCGATGACGACCTGCTGCTGGTGCAGATCGGTTCCGGGTTCAAGACCAAGGGCGTGGATCGCAGTCTCAAGGCCCTGGCCGCGCTGCCCGCCGAATTGAGAAAACGCACTCGGCTGTTTGTAATCGGCCAGGACGACCCCAAGGTATTCCAACTGCAGAGCGCCGCACTGGGGCTCGGTGACAACGTGCGGTTCCTCAAGGGCCGCAGTGACATCCCGCGTTTCCTGCTGGGCGCCGACCTGTTGATCCATCCGGCGTACAACGAGAACACCGGCACCGTACTGCTCGAAGCGCTGGTGGCCGGGTTGCCGGTGCTGGTCAGCGCGGTGTGTGGGTACGCCCATTACATCGCGGAGGCCGACAGTGGCCTGGTGCTGGACGAGCCGTTTGAACAAGCGCAACTCACCGAGTACCTGGGTCGCATGTTGAACGATGCCGATGCCCGGGCGGCCTGGAGCCGCAACGGTCTGGCCTTCGCCGAGACGGCCGACCTCTACAGCATGCCGCAGCACGCGGCCGATGTGATTTTGGCGGAGCACGCACAATGAAGTTGATGCTGGCCGAACCGTTCAAGAGCCTTTGGGCCGGGCGCGATGCGTTCGCCGAAGTCGAGGCGCTCAAGGGCGAGGTCTATCGCGAACTGGAAGCCCGGCGCACCTTGCGCACGGAGGTGGACGGTCGTGGATTTTTCGTGAAGATCCATCGCGGCATCGGTTGGGGCGAGATCTTCAAGAACCTGTTCACCGCCAAGCTGCCGGTACTCGGCGCAGGTCAGGAATGGAAAGCGATCCAGCGTTTGCAGGAAGTCGGCGTGCCGACCATGACCGCTGTTGCGTACGGCGAGAAGGGCAGCAACCCGGCAGACCAGCACTCGTTCATCGTCACCGAAGAGCTGGCGCCGACCGTCAGCCTCGAAGACTTCAGCATCGACTGGGTCAAGCAGCCGCCGCAACCGGCACTCAAGCGTGCCCTGATCGCCGAAGTGGCGCGCATGACCGGCATGATGCACCGCGCCGGGGTCAACCATCGTGACTGCTACATCTGCCACTTCCTGCTGCACACCGACAAGCCGGTGACACCTGCCGATTTCAAACTTTCGGTGATCGACCTGCACCGCGCCCAGACCCGTCCAGCCATTACCACTCGCTGGCGCAACAAGGACCTGGCGGCGCTGTATTTCTCGGCGTTGGACATCGGCCTGACCCGCCGCGACAAGCTGCGTTTCCTCAAGGGCTATTTCCAGCAGCCATTGCGCCGGATCCTCGCCGAAGAGGCGTCGTTGCTGGCCTGGCTCGAAGGCAAGGCCAACAAGCTGTATGCCCGCAAGCAGCGATACGGGGACGCGCTCTGATGTCAGGCTGGAAACTGGAACCGGCCTACGCCGATCTGGCGCAGGATTTCGGCAGCCTCGAGGCGGTGTTCGCGTTGCAAGGGGAGCGTTTGACCCGTGATCCGTTGTCGGAGGTGATCCGGGTGCAGCGCAACGGCGTGAATTACTACGTCAAGCGCTACGTCGGGGCCGGCAAAGGCTTGCGGCGTTACCTGGGCAAACCCCGGGTCAAGTCCGAATGGCAGAACCTCAAGCGCTTCGCCAAATGGGGCATTCCCACCGCCGAAGTCGTGGGCTGGGGCTTGGAGCGAAGCGGCGCGACCTATGCCCGTGGCGCGATGATCACCCGCGAACTGCCGCATACCGAAGACCTCTCGGCCCTGGCCGAGCGTCGCGATCCAAGGCTGGCCGACCGCGCCTGGGTCGAAGACGTGAGCCGGCAACTGGCCGGTTACACACGGACCATGCACGCCCACCGTTTCACCCATAACGACCTGAAGTGGCGCAACCTGCTGGTCGATGACCAGGCGAAGCTGTTCCTGATCGACTGCCCGAACGGCGACTTCTGGCGCGGCTTCTGGCTCAAGTACCGTATCACCAAGGATTTGGCATGCCTGGACAAGGTGGCCAAGTATCACTTGTCGGCCACGCAGCGCCTGCGGTTCTACCTGCAATATCGCCAGCGCGACCGGCTCGATGCGTGTGACAAGAAACGCATCCGTCACGTGGTGAGATTTTTCGAGGGGCGTGAATGACTGATTTTCTGGCCGCTGAAGACCAGGCGTTGTTGCAACGTCATGGCCTGGACAGCTTCGAGGCCTTGTGGGCGCGGCAACTGGACGCGGTGGACGAACCCAACACCTCGGGTGACGGTTGGAGCAGTGTGTTCCGGTTGGACCTGGAGGGGCAGGGTTATTACCTCAAGCGCCAGAGCAATTACCTGACCCGGACTTTGTCCCATCCGTTTGGCGAGCCAAGCTTCTCCCGGGAGTTTCGCAACATCAGCCGCTATCGCCAGCTGGGCATTCCAGCCCTGCAAGCGGTGTTCTATGGTCAGCGCAAGGTGAACGGCGAGGTGCGGGCGGTCCTGCTGACCCGTGCCCTGGACGGCTGGGATGACCTGGATTCACTGGTGCAGCGTTGGTCGAGCCTGATGGCGGCGCAGCGCACCACCATCCTCAACGCCTGCGGTTTGCTGGCGCGGCGCCTGCACGGCATGCATCAGGTGCACGGTTGCTTCTATCCAAAACACATCTTCCTGCAAGCCACCGCCGACGGCTATCAGGCGCAATTGATCGACCTGGAAAAGACCCGGCCGCTGTTGTTCGGCCTGCGTGATCGGGTCAAGGACCTGGAGCCTTTGCTGCGGCGCGCCTCCGTCTGGAGTGAGGCCGATGTGCGCCAGTTGCTGTCCAGTTATCTGGACCGGCCGCTCGACAGTGGGCAGGTCGACCGCTGGATGACCCGTCTGAACGCTCGGCGCAGCCACAAGGAAGCCCGTTGATGCATCTGTCCGAATTGAAGAATGCCGGCCGCAGCCCCAGCCTGCCCATGAGCCTGGAACTGGCCGATGCCGCCGGCCCGGCGAAGTTGCAACTGCTTTCGCTGTTACGGGTGTTGCCGGGGCAACGTTACGTCGGCGCGGGCGTCTGGCGTGGCCGGCCGGTATTGGCCAAATTATTGGTGGGCAACAAGGCCGCCCGGCATTTCCAGCGGGAGCTGCAAGGCGTTCGCCTGCTGGCAGAGCAGGGGCTGACCACGCCGTTGTTGCTGGCCGATGGACTGAAAGAGGGTGAAGGCGGCTGGTTGTTGTTCGAATTGCTCGAAGACGCCGAGAGCCTGGGGGATGCCTGGAAACAGGTCGAACACCTGCCATTGCTGGCTGACGAGCAGACGGCGGTGCTGGCCGAAGCCCTGGGCGCTATCGCGCAATTGCACAGCAAAGGCCTGTGGCAGGAAGACCTGCACCTGGACAATCTGCTGCGTCACGACGGCAAACTCTATTTGATCGACGGCGCCGGCATCCGCGCTGAAACCCCAGGGCAGCCGCTGTCGCGGCAGAAAGTATTGGAGAACCTTGGGGTGTTTTTCGCCCAGCTTCCCAAAGCCCTCCAGCCGTTCAATGAAGAACTGTTGGTGTATTACCTGCTGGGCAACGCCGAACACGCGCTGCCCATGGAAGCGCTGCAAAAACAGATCGACAAGGTGCAAGCCTGGCGCCTCAAGGATTTCCTCGCGAAAGTCGGGCGCGAGTGCAGCCTGTTCAGCGTGCAACGCGGGGCGTTTGGCTTGCGGGCGATCCGCCGTGATGAAGAAGCGGCCATGATGCCGGTGCTGGAGCAGGCCGATGCATTGCTCGACCAGGGCCACCTGTACAAGACCGGCGGCGCGGCCAGTGTCGGCAAAATCGAGGCGAACGGTCGCACCTTGGTGATCAAGCGCTACAACATCAAGAACTTCGCCCATTGGCTCAAGCGCTTCTGGCGCCCGAGTCGCGCCTGGCATTCCTGGCGCGAAGGCCATCGCCTGGCCTTTCTTGGCATCGCTACGCCCAAGCCCCTGGCGCTGCTGGAAAAGCGTTTTCTGTGGCTGCGCCGCGGCGCTTACCTGGTCACCGAATACCTGGCGGGGCCGGATATCATCGAGCGCTTCGGCCCTTACGTGCAAAACGGTGACGCCCCCGAGACGGAATTGCTGGCCCTGGATCGCTTGTTCGCCGACCTCATCCGTGAACGTATCAGCCACGGCGACTTCAAGGGCCACAACCTGTTCTGGCAGCACGACCGCTGGGCGCTGATCGACCTCGACTCGATGTGCCAACACCGCACCCACGCCAGCTTCGCCCAGGCCTACGCCCGGGATCGCGCGCGGTTCATGCGCAATTGGCCGCAGGACAGTGCACTGTATCGGGTGATTGATCAGCGGGTGCCCAAAACAGTCGATAGCGCCTCGTCCACCCTATGAACCACAAGTGAAGACCCTGCTGTTCAGTTGAGGTCGCCGATGCGCCCTCGCCACGGACTGCATGGACCTTCAGGTCGAGAAGAGGGGCGGATTCAAGTGTGAAATGCGCTGCCGCCTTCGCGGCGGGCCCACGGAGCAATGCCTTCGTTCGGGCACACCGAGCCTAGGCGAGGTGCCGAGTGTTGGGGGCAGAAGCGTTTTGCTTACTTTTGACTGGGCCGGCTTCCGGGCTTCTCAAAAGTGACCCGCCGTAAGAGCGGAATCGTAAGCCGCCGTTACCGAAGAACCGGATATACACCCCATCTCACCCCCACCCCATTCCGGCCAAAAAATACCATCGCAAGGCACTTCAATGTATTTCAAAAAATGTAGGAGTCTTCTACTTCATGAAAATCAAAGATCTACAGTAAAAGAATAGTACCCGTTCCCTCCGTCGCGCTGAGTCAATCTTTGGTAGGGGCTGTTGGGGTCCCATTGAACGGTTTTAACGTCATAAGCGGTAAGTTGCACCCATAAGTTATAGTATCCCGCTTTAATTCTTACTGTTCCGTCCCCATGATTTTGCACTTCAAAACTAATCGCCGAGCTGCCGTCTGCGGCGCCTCGTGATGACATTACACCCCCGTCACCTGTGGTGGCCAATAGAAAGCCGTCCGGATTGATGAGATGAGTTGAGCCGTCACTCGAGGGTTGTATCATAAATAGTTGCGCCCGATGGCCGGGCTCATAGGTACGAGATTCGGTTCCGTTAGCGCCAATGGTGATCGCGTAAGTGGTCATGAGTGTGCATCCCTGGTTTATCCATGAAGTATTACGCGTTCAATTGCATTGGTTTTTTAAAGGGCTCGCTACTGTCAATGTTGACAGTGGCGACAAGCGGTTGCATGAGTTATATAGATAGTTGTTGGTGTTGTTTCGTTGATTCTTTGGCTCTATTTTTTTGTATGCCCAGCTCTATCTGTCGGAATGGATCATCTGGCCGTATAGGCTGTTTTTTATTTGTCTTTTACGGATGTTCAGATACTGCATGGGGGGCAGGCATCGCTCGTTGTCGAAAGTGTGTACAAGCGTTTACGTGCCCACAAAACACGACCGGTCGATGTGTCCAAGGTTAAAAATCTTTAGCGCCGTGAGCGTCAATGAGTGCCCGAGCGACAGTGCTCAACAAGCTCCCACTCACTGCTAGAGGTTTAAGGGCACTTTTAAGCTATAATCCCGCCCTTTAGCTGCCCCGTGCCCCAGGTGCGCGGCACATCAATTTTTCGAGGCGCTTGTCGCCCGTATGCAGACATAAGAGGCTAGACCCTGTGGCATTGACGATTCTTGGCCTGTCCGGCGCCCTTAGCCATGATCCTTCCGCAGCGCTGTACATAGACGGCAAGCTGATCGCGGCGGCCGAGGAAGAGCGCTTCGTACGCGATAAACATGCAAAGAACCGCATGCCCTACGAATCGGCGAAGTTCTGCCTGGAGCAGGCCGGCATCAAGCCTTCCGACGTCGATGTGGTGGCGATCCCCTTCGCCCCGATCAGCCTGTTCGGCGAGGCGCGCTGGCACTACGCCAAGCGCTACTGGTATGCCCCGGATCGGGCCCTCGACGCGATCCTGATGGGCAACCGCCGCTACAAGCGCTATCGCCGCAAGATCGTCTGGTGCCTGGAGCAACTGGGCTTCGATCCGAAAAAGATCAAGATCGAGCCGGTCGAGCATCACCTGGCCCACGCCTCCAGCGCCTACCACTGCTCGGGCTTCCAGGAGAAAACCGCAATCCTGGGCATCGACGGCAAGGGCGAATACGCCACGACCTTCTTTGGCTATGGCGAAAACGGCAAGATCCACAAGATCAAGGAATTCTTCGACCCGGACTCCCTGGGCGGCCTGTACGGCGCGATCACCGAGTTCCTGGGCTTTGAGATGCTCGACGGTGAGTTCAAGGTCATGGGCATGGCGCCCTACGGTGATGCCACCAAGTACGATTTCTCGCGCCTGGCTTCTTTTGAAAACGGCGAGCTGGTGATCAACACCGACTACGCCAACGTGATCGGCCTGCGTCGCTATAAAGAGAAGGGCAAGGGTTTCTACTTCTCGCCGAAGCTGATCGAATGGCTCGGCCCGAAACGTGAAGGCGACATCGCCGACGAGCCGTACATTCACTACGCGGCGAGCATGCAAGCGCTGTTCGAGAAGCTCGCGTTGCAAATGATCGACCACTACCTGGGCGACGTGCTCAAGGAAACCGGCAAGCTGGCTTTCGCTGGCGGCTGCGCGTTGAACGTCAAGTTGAACCAGAAAATCATCGCCCGTGACGACGTCAAGGAGCTGTTCGTGCAACCGGCTTCCGGCGACGCCGGTACTGCCGTGGGTGCGGCGGCTTATGTGTCCCATGCCCGTGGCGTGCCGGTAGAGAAGATGGAACACGTCTACCTCGGCCCGGCCTACAGCAACGAAGACGTGATCGCTGCGTGCGCCCGTCATCCGAGCAAGCCTGCGTGGCGCAAGATCGACAACACACCTGAGCGCATCGCCAAGATCATGGTCGACGGCAACCCGGTGGCCTGGTTCCAGGGGCGCATGGAGTTTGGCCCGCGCGCCTTGGGCGGTCGTTCGATCATCGGTTGCCCAAGCGCCAGCGGCGTGGCCGATCGGATCAACGAGCAGATCAAGTTCCGCGAACGCTGGAGGCCTTTCTGCCCCTCGATGCTCGACACCGTTGCGCCGCAGATGATCAAGGTCGACCACCCGGCGCCATTCATGACCTTCACCTTCGAGGTGGCCGAAGAATGGAAAACTCGCGTGCCTGAAGTCGTCCATGAAGACGGCACTTCCCGGGCCCAGGTGCTCAAACGCGAATACAACCCGCGTTACTACGACATGATGAAGGCCCTGGAAGTCCTGACCGGCAACGGCGTGTCGTTGAACACCTCGCTCAACCGTCGTGGCGAACCGATGATCTGTTCGCCGACCGACGCGCTGAACATGTTCTTCGGTTCCGACCTGCAGTACCTGATCATGGAAGACATCCTGGTGGTCAAAGACGGCGTGGACGCTTATGACACGCTCGGCTGAGCGACATGTGCTGCAGTTCTGCCACGGTTATGACGGGCCGTTCCTGGACTGCGCCCGTCAGTACGCCAGCCTGTTCGCGGGCACTGGCTATCGCGTGACCACGGTGTTTCTCACCGGGGTGGCGGATGCGCAAGTCGCCTCCGCTTGTGCCTCGGACGAGGTGCTGTTCATGGAGTACAGCTCCAGTGCCATTCGTGGCCTGAAGCTGGGCGCCATTGGCGATCTGCGCAAGATTGCCGCCTCACGCAATTTCAGTTTCTGCATTGCCCATCGCTTCAAGCCGATCTACATCGCCCTGCTCGGCACCCGCTTGCCGGTGATTGGCGTGCATCATGCCTTCGGTGACTATCAACGGCGTACCCGCCGGCTGTTCGCCCAGTTTTTTCGTAAACGCCTGAGCCTGCTCGGGGTTTCCGATGCGGTGCGTGACGACATGCGCCGCTGCCTGTCGAAATGGCCGGCTGCCCGGATCCAGACGCTCTACAACCGCATCGACCTCGACGCCACACAGGCCAGCCTGGTCTCCCGCGAGGAGGCACGACAGACCCTGGGGCTGGATGCGCACGCCTGGATTGTCGGCAATGTCGGCCGTCTGCACCCGGACAAGGACCAGGTCACGCTGTTGCGCGGTTTTGCTGCGGCGCTGAAGTATTTACCGGCCAACAGTCAGCTGGCGATTCTTGGCAAGGGCCGCCTGGAGCAGGACCTCCGGGCATTGGCGCTGGAATTGGGCATCGCCGATCGCGTGCTGTTGCTCGGCCAGGTGCCCGAGGCGCGCCGTTATTTCCGCGCGTTTGATGTGTTTGCCCTGAGTTCCGACCATGAGCCGTTTGGCATGGTGCTGCTCGAAGCCATGGCCGCCGGTGTACCGTTGCTGGCCACTGCTTGCGGTGGTGCCAAGGAAGTGGTCGAAGGCGTCGGCATCCTGTTTCCGCTTGGTGACGCCGAGCACATGGCTCAGGGGCTGCAACACCTGGCGGCCATGGACGATCTGCAGCGTCGCCAATGCGCCGAGCTGATGCTCGACCGCTTGCGCGAGCGCTTCTCGGATCGCGCCGTACGCGAGGCATTCTGGCGTTTGCCCCAAGTCACCGAACTGGCGCCGAGGGCCTGAATGTTCAATCGATTCCAAGGCTGGCGTGAGCGCGGCTGGACAGCCGTAGACGCGTCGATTTATGCCCAGGCCTGGCAGCGTTTTGGCGGCAGTGTGGCGACTCATCCCCTGGTGGTCGAGCGCCTGGCGGCCCTGGCCGGGATTCCCGTGCGTTATCTGGCGTTCGAGCAGGACGGTGAACTCAAGGCGGCCATACCGACCTGGGGCCGCGACCTGGCGTTGTCCAAGGACGTGCTCAAGCGCAGCGGCAAGAAGGGCTTGTTCGACCTGGGTAATGCCGAGCTGATCCTGCCGGCGGCGCCCGATGCACAAGCCCCTTTGCGTCATCGCGGGCGTTACCTGTCGGCCCTCAACGAGGGGCGCTTCAGTGGCTTGAAGTTGCAGCAGGAACAATTGGCCATGGCCCGCACGCCAGAAGAGCTATCCAAGAAGTTTCGCTACAACCAGCGCCGTGAGCTGCGCTTGCTGGAAGAGGCGGGCGGGGTGGTGCGGCCGGTCGGCGAATTTTCCAGTGCCGAGCTGGCTTCGATCTACTGCGACCTGTTCCTGCGTCGCTGGGGCTTTGCGGCCACCGGTGCCGAGCGCATGGGCGAGGTGATCGAGTTGCTGCGCGAATGGCTGATCGGTTCGGTGATCTTCCTCAACGATGCGCCGATTGCCATCCAGTTGGTGTATCGCGTCGAAGCGTCCGAGTGGATCAGCGTCGAGTACATAAACGGTGGCGTCGACCCACAGACTCGCGAATTCAGCCCCGGCAGTGTGTTGAGTTTTCTCAACACCCAAAGCGCCTGGGAACATGCCCGTGCCGCTGGCAAGCCGTTGCGTTTTTCGTTCGGTCGGGCGGACCGGGAATACAAGGACCGTTGGTGCAACCCCGTGCCGGTGTTTACCGTATGAACCCACCGATCAGTCGCAAGCAACAGTTGCTCAAGCGCCACCGTCGCAACAAGCGCGTGGGGCTGCTGCTCGCCCTCATCGTGCTGGTCTTGCTGGGGGTGGCAGTGGCCTGGTGGTTGCCCCTGGTGCTGGCGGTGCTGGGATGGATCGCCCATGAGGCGTGGTTCGCCGATCACCTGTTCTATTCGCCCAGGGATGATTACCAGTACAGCTTCCCGCCGTTCACCCAGCAACCCAAGGTGCACCTCAATGCCGGGCGGCTGCGGCTGGACGAAGGCGTGATTCTGGACGATGGCGCGACGTTGATTCTCGCGTTGCGGGTCAAGAGCACCTGGCTGGGGCGCTTCATCGATCCGGTTGTCGAATTGTTGGGCGGTGAAAGGGACCTGCAAACTTTCGAGCGCGGGGTCAACGGCCTGCGCTATCTCAATCTCAGCGAGCAGGGCCCGGCGTTGTCCCGAGGTGAGCTGCGCCTGCGCGGGCGCCATTGCCGTTTGCTGGGCGAGCCGACGCTATGGTCCTTCACGTCGCCGCAAGTGCAGCGCCAGCGGGTGATGGTCATCGCTCCCCATGCCGACGATGCGGAGCTGGCCGCCTACGGCTTGTACAGCCAGGCTGACGAAGCCTGGATCGTCACGCTGACCGCCGGTGAAATCGAAGCCGAACATTATCGACAGATGGGCTTGGATCGCGTTGAAGCTGCGCGGCTCAAGGGCCGTTTGCGCGCCTGGGACAGCATTGCCGTACCGCGTTGGGCGGGAGTGCCTGAAGCGCATTGTGTGCAGTTGGGTTACTTCTGCCTGCAACTGGCCGCCATGCAAGCGGCGCCGAGCCACCCCCAAGGTTCTCGCGAGGCTGACCTGAGCGATACCCGGCTGTTCCGCCAGTTGAACCCGTTCCTGCTGCCCGGCGATGCCGACGGCGCGCCGACCTGGAACAACCTGCTGGCAGACCTGCGCGAACTGCTGCTCAAGGCGCGTCCCGAGGTCATTGTGTTGCCGCATCCAACCTTTGATCCGCACCCCGACCATCTCTGCGCCCATCATGCCGTCCTGCAAGCCCTCGAAGGCCTGGAGTGGCAGCCGACCACGCTGTTGGGCTACGCCAATCACTTGCACGACAACGACCGTTGGCCTATGGGGAATGCGGGAGCGGGCATTGCGTTGCCGCCGTATTTCGATCCGGCCCTGCCAATGCATCCTGTCAGCCTGCCACTGGCAGTGCCTGGACAGCGCGACAAGGCCATGGCGCTGGGCATGATGCACGATCTGCAACCGCGTGCGCCGTTCAAGCGTCGTCTGCGCCGTGGCCTCCAGCGCCTGCTGGCCGGGCGCGCCTGCTCAGCGTATGGCGAGAACGAATTTTTTCGCAAGGCTGTACGTCGCCATGAATTGTTCTGGCGGCTGTAAGGGCCCTAGGCGGGGCGTCTTTGCGCTGCGGCGCAAAAAGGCCCCCGGTTATTTATCAAGTCGTTCGGTGCCGCAAGGAAGACGATGAAAGTTCTATTTCTGGTGCAGAAAGAACAGCGGGCCATCCTGGACCGACTCTACGAAGGCGTGGCCGCTCATTGCGAGTGCGACTTGCGCTGGCTCGACAGCAAGGAACAACGCAACCTGCGGGGATACTTCCGCCGCCATGTGGACGTCTCGCGTTATGATCGGATCGTATTTTTCCTGCGTTTCAAGCAGGAGATCCGCCAGGCCGGCTTCATCCGCACGATCCCCAACCTGGTGATCCTCGAGCACGATGCCTACCAGAATTACATCCCGTGCAAATACACCGGCAAATTCAGTGCGCATTACCGGCGCCTGCCGTGGGTGCGGGTGATCAGTTCCGGCTTCATGGTGGCCGAACGTCTGCGTGGCGAAGGTTTCGATGCGGTTTTCGTGCCCAAAGGCTACGATCAATCGTTATTGCAGGATCGGGGTCGTGAGCGGGACATCGAGCTGGCCTTCGTTGGTAGCACCAACAGTGTTGCCTATAGCGGTCGCAAGGCGCTGCTGGATGAGCTGGGACGCGTTGAACCGCTGGTCGTGACCCGGACCAAGTCCGGTGAAGAGTATTGCGAGACTCTGAACCGTATCCGCTTTTTCGTCAGTGCCGACGTGGGCATGGGCGAGTTCATGATCAAGAATTTCGAAGCCATGGCCTGCGGCTGTGTCCTGTTGGCGTTTGACCAGGGCATCGACGAGGCGCGTGCGTTGGGGTTGCAGGACATGCACAACGTGGTGTTGTACCGTGACATCCCGCAACTCCAGGAAAAGCTTTCCCGGCTGCGTGCCGACTCCGAGCTGGCGCGTAGAGTGGCGCACAACGGCCAGGAGCTGGCGCTGGAACAGTTCAGTTTCGCGCGCATCGGGCAGAAGATCGTTGAAGCACTGGAGCCGCCCTTGCGGCCTCGGGCTCCGTTGAGTTTGCTGGAGACATTGCGCCTGAAGCTGGGCGTTTGACACGAACCGTTCAGTCATCCGATTCAGGGATGGCGTTTGACTAGATGGTATTTCAGTGCAGTTTTCCGACGAGAGTGACATTACCCTGGTGGTAACCAGTTGCGGCCGGTTCGATCTGCTCAAGCGGACCCTGGAGAGCTTCGACCGCTTCAATACCGCGCCGATTCGTGAAGTCTTCATTACGGAAGATGCCGGTGACGAAGGCGTATATGCCG
Source organism: Pseudomonas sp. A-RE-22 (assembly GCF_019956035.1). Classification (NCBI taxonomy): domain Bacteria; kingdom Pseudomonadati; phylum Pseudomonadota; class Gammaproteobacteria; order Pseudomonadales; family Pseudomonadaceae; genus Pseudomonas; species Pseudomonas sp. A-RE-22. The sequence goes on along the minus strand of NZ_JAHBCZ010000011.1, from coordinate 100,842 downwards.
CCATTCCCGCTCACTGGAAGGACCGCACGAGGGTTTTTGTCAATCGGCCGAAGTTGGGGCAGTTGGCCTCGATCGACCTGGCGTACGAGCATGTCAAGACGCCTTATGTCTTTCACTGCGAGGATGACTGGGAGTTCTATCGTCCGGCCTTCGTGGAGGATTCGCACACGATCCTGGAGCTGCGGCCGGATATTCTCCAAGTGTGGTTGCGCAACTATGTCTACGACTTGTCCGTACATAGCCCCTACATTCACCTCGGCGAACGTGACGTCATTGGTGGCGTGCCCTGTTATCCGTTGATTTCAGACAAGCCCGAATGGCAAAGCTTTTCTCTCAACCCAGGCCTGCGACGGTTGAAAGAGTATGGCCTCTGCGCACCCTTTGCCGGTTTCGGTGGCGAAAAGGCTCTGTCTATGCGCTATGCCCAGCTGAACTTGACGGCGGTTGCGCTGGAAGGGGATGCTATTTTGCACACCGGATTCGGGGTTCATGTAGAAGTGCCCGTGGAGCGCGAGCGAAAGGCACGCCGAAAGCGCCGCGAGCAGGTCAAGTTGTCCTTGGTTTTCTTGCTCGGAGTCTGCATCGGCTGGCTTATCAACTATTAATGCCGCCAAGCACGGATCCTGGTCCGCGATAAAAGGTTTGCTGCTCGATGAGCATTATCAATGTCATGTGGGCGGGCGGTTCGCCGTTCGCTTCGGTACACAAGGTTCATAATCAGATTCTCTCGCGGATGGAGCCTGCGATGCCTGTCAAGACATGGCTCTTGCAGGGGGAGGCGGCTGCGTGTCGGGTTGATGTCGGGGCGGCGCTTGAGTGGAATATGACCTCAGCCCAGCTCAAGGGCCGACATGTCTGGCGCCTGCTCAAGCCCTTGATGCACAGCCGTTTCCGCCAGGCATTTCTCGAAAGCGATGCCCGTGTAGTGTTGCTTGATGGCGTTGGCGTGGCGCGTACCTTGTTGCCGGTCCTCGAGGATCTGCCGCAGATCCGCGTGGTGGTGATTTTCCATGGTGCGACACGACTCAATCCCGCGGGCCGTGAACTGTTGCGTGGCTTCCCAGCTTCACGCCTGACCCTGGCCGCGGTCTCCGAGACCCTGGCGATGTCGCTCCAGGATGAGTTGGGCATCCAGGTAAGGGCGCTGCGTAGCGCGTTCGATCCGGCAGCCTTCCAGTCTGCACTGTTGTCTCGCGAAGAGGCACGTGCCCGTTTGGGATTGCCTGGCACAGAGGCGCGGGTTTTTGGCGCCGTAGGTCGGTTGGTGGACAGCAAGGGATTCGCCAGTTTGCTGGAGGCGTTTGGCCGGGCCGCGGCCAGCCATTCCGACTGGCGCCTGGTGATTGTTGGCGAGGGGCCGAGACGCGAGGCGTTGCAAGCGCGGATCGCCCAGCCGGATCTGGTCGACAAGGTATTGCTGACGGGGCATCTGGAAGATGTCGCGAAGCTCTACAGGGCGTTTGATTGGGTGCTGATCCCGTCCCTGGACGAGGGCCTCGGGTTGATTCTCCAGGAGGCTGTCCTGGCTGGTGTCCCGGTGCTGGCCAGCGAACTTGCGGTCTTTCGTGAGCAGTTGGGCGACACTGGTTGGTACGCTCCGCTCAACGATGAAGGGCGCTGGAGCGAGGCGATCGGGCGGGCGGCACAGGCGCCGGCCAGTGCGGTCGCGGAGGCCCAGTACCAGGCGCTGGCACCTGACAAGGCCTGGTCGAGTTTCAGTCAGACCGCCCGGCAGTTGATCTCAGGCAGTCAATAGGGCACTTTCCAATGCCTGCATTGGAAAGCTCCCGTTCAGGTTCTCCCTGGCAATATAACGAGCGAAATGTTGCAAGTTTCGGCGTGCCAGGTAGCGTGGCAGCGGCGAGCGCAGGAAGCGCATGTCAGCCACATCGATCAACCCAAGTTTATTTTCAGGCGTGACGACGATGTTGCCCAGGTGCAGTGAGCGGAAATAAATGCCGCTGGCGTGCAGGCTGCGGATCAACTCGACCAGCGCAGGAAGGGTATGCTGCCAGCTGAAATTTTCCTGACTCGATAATTGGCGCAGGGTTTTTCCCGGAAGAGGTCGATACAGTACGGCGGTCATGCCGGGCTTCTGCAATTTGTAGACGGCCAGCACTTCGAGGGTCGGTACACCGAGCTTCTGCAGGCGGGCTGCATTATTGATGAATCGCGTTGAATAGGGCTTTAGAAGGGCCGAAGAAAAAAACCGTTTGCGGCGAAACAGCTTGAGGATATTGCCATCCTGCAGCAGATAGACTTTTGGGCCGTAGCTGTCGGCCTCCAGAATGCTGGCGCCTTCAATCAATTGATTCAGGGCGGCTTGGGGAAGCCGTGAGGATTGCATCGTAGGGAAACCTTGTTGAAAGAACCGGTGCCGTGGCGGGCCATGATGCCCAAAAGTTTTTGTTTTCACCATGCCGGTTTGGCAGGTACACCGTTTAGGAGCGATAGATGCAGGCGACACGTTGGGCGCAGGGGTGGATGGCCTTTGGCTTGTTATGGTTTTTGCTGGCGATAGCCCTGGCGCCGACGAACAAAGTCTATCAGCAGGGGTTGGTTGCATTCGCCTGGTTGCCGGTAATCCTCCTCGCGTGGCCTGCCCGGCATCGGCTGTTGGAGTTGTGGCGCGCCCAAAGGGTGATCTACACGGCATTGCTGGCGTTGATGCTCTGGGCGTTGGTCACATTGTTGTGGGCCGAGGTGGCAGAGCCTACCCGTGAAGCCAAGCGACTGCTCTACATCCTGGTGTTCCTGATGTTTTTCCCGATCTTTGCCGACGGCCAGCCCGAGCGTGTGATTCGTATCATGCAATGGGGTGGCCTGGGGCTCGCGCTGACGGCCTTGATGGCCATCGTCCATTTCTACGGGTATGCGAACCATCGCTGGGATGCTCGCCTGGAAGGGCTGGGGGAATTGTCCCATCCGATCCTCGGCGGCTACGTGATCGGATTGGCGGCTATCTGGTTGCTGCACTGGATGCCGCGTCATATCGGGCTGCAAGTGCTTTGGGCGGTAGCGCTGGGCGTGTTGGCCGTCTTCGTGGTCGCGAGCCAGAGCCGCGGCGCTGCACTGGCCTTGCTGCTTAGCGTGCTGGCCATGCCAATTTACTGTCGGGACCAGCGTGCCCGGATTATCGCCGCCATGGCCCTGGTGTTGGCGATGCTGACCTTCTGGCTGCTCGAGCCGTTGGTCATGGCGCGCGGTGCTTCCTATCGTCCCGAGATTTTCATGTCGAGCCTGCACATGATTGCCGAACGCCCATGGGGCGGTCTTGGCTTGGCGGCCGACTACCGGATTACCAGTCACGGTATCAAGTTCGATCATGCCCACAATCTGTTCAGCCACGTCACCATCCAACTCGGGCTGCCGGGGTTGTTGTTGTGGTGCATCGTCTGGTTCGCCGTGTTGCGCGAAGCCTGGCGTGCCCGTGACAGCCTGCTGGGCCGGGGCGTGCTTGGTATGTGGGTGTTTTCGTTCCTGGCGATGCAGTTCGACGCTGCGAGCCTGACCGGAACCCCCCGCGCAGAATGGTTCATTACCTGGTTGCCGATTGGCCTGGCCGGCGTTTTGACCTGGGCGCGGGCCAATTCCGGTGGCTGTGATAAAATTCCGCGTTCTTCCTAACCAGTGAGCCCGACGATGAGTGACGCACCGCCCAAAGCGGAACAGGATTCCAGCCTGAAGATCTATTTTCGGTTGCTGGGATACGTCAAACCCTACGCGGGCATTTTCCTGCTGAGTATCGTGGGTTTCGTGATATTTGCTTCGACCCAGCCCATGTTGGCCGGGATTCTCAAATATTTCGTCGACGGCTTGAGCAACCCCGATGCGGTGCTCTTTCCCAACGTGCCGTATCTCAAAGACTTGAAATTGCTGATGGCAGTGCCGCTGCTGATCGTCCTGATCGCTGCCTGGCAGGGTCTGGGGTCGTTCCTGGGCAACTATTACCTGGCCAAGGTTTCCCTGGGGCTGGTGCACGACCTGCGGGTCGAGTTGTTCAAGAAGTTGCTGGTGCTGCCAAATCGCTATTTCGACACCCACAATTCCGGCCACCTGATTTCCCGGATCACCTTCAACGTGACCATGGTCACCGGTGCCGCCACCGATGCCATCAAGGTGGTGATCCGCGAAGGTCTCTCCGTGGTCTTCCTCTTTGCCTACCTTGTGTGGATGAACTGGAAGCTGACCCTGGTGATGTTGGCGATCCTGCCGCTGATCGCGGTCATGGTCAGCAGCACCAGCAAGAAATTCCGCAAGCAGAGCAAAAAGATCCAGGTGGCCATGGGCGACGTGACCCACGTTGCTTCCGAGACCATCCAGGGCTACCGCGTGGTGCGCAGCTTCGGCGGCGAGGCCTATGAAGAGCAACGTTTTACCAACGCCAGCCAGGGCAATACCGACAAGCAATTGCGCATGACTCGCACCGGCGCGGTCTATACGCCGATGCTGCAACTGGTGATCTACACCGCCATGGCCGCCCTGATGTTCCTGGTGCTGTTCCTGCGCGGCGACGCGACGGCGGGTGACCTTGTGGCCTACATCACGGCCGCTGGTTTGCTGCCCAAGCCGATTCGGCAGCTTTCGGAAGTCAGCTCCACCATCCAGAAAGGCGTGGCCGGTGCCGAAAGCATCTTCGAACAACTGGATGTCGAGCCGGAGGTCGACAGGGGGACGGTCGAGCAGGAGCGGGTCAGCGGTCGTCTCGATGTGCGCAACCTGAGCTTTACCTACCCCGGCGCTGATCGCGAGGTGCTCAAGGACATCAGCTTCACCGCGGCACCCGGGCAGATGATTGCACTGGTGGGCCGTTCGGGCAGCGGCAAGTCGACCCTGGCGAGCCTTATCCCGCGCTTCTATCACCATGAGGTCGGCCAGATCCTGCTCGACGACGTGGAAATCGAAGACTACCGCCTGCGCAACCTGCGTCGTCATGTCGCCCAGGTGACCCAGCATGTCACGCTGTTCAATGACACGGTGGCCAACAATATCGCCTACGGCGACCTGGCCGGTGCGCCACGGGCGGATATTGAAAAGGCGGCCCGGGATGCCTATGCCATGGACTTCATTGAGCAATTGCCCAATGGCCTGGACACCGAGGTGGGCGAAAACGGCGTACTGCTGTCCGGCGGCCAGCGCCAGCGCCTGGCCATTGCAAGGGCGTTGTTGAAGAACGCGCCGCTGCTGATCCTCGACGAGGCCACCTCGGCGCTGGACACCGAGTCCGAACGGCATATCCAGGCCGCGCTGGACCAGGTCATGAAAGGTCGTACGACCCTGGTCATCGCGCATCGTCTGTCGACCATCGAAAAAGCCGACATGATCCTGGTGATGGACCAGGGCCGTATCGTTGAGCGGGGTTCCCATGGCGAACTCCTGGCGCAGAATGGCTACTACTCGCGTCTTCATGCCATGGGACTGGACGCCCCTGCCCAGAATATCGCCTGAGTTCGGACACCAGGTTGTGATAGCTGTGTGCTTGGGCCGGTGATGTTGAATGTGCCTGTGTCATCGCGAGCAGGCCCCGCCCCACAGGGTTTGTATCGAAATCCTTACCTGCCTTGACCAACCCACAATAAATCTGCGCCCCGTGACTGCTAAAATCTGGCCACAGGATTTTCCTGGACCAACTTCAATCATCGAGGGGGCCATCCCTCTCGCGCGGGGACGTGCATGCTGCAACGTTATCTGTGGAAGCTACTGCCCAAATCGCAGCGCTCCTTTCTGTTGGGGCGCCTGTCGGTTGTCGATCGGCAGGTCGTGAACAAATCGATGTCGGCCAATTGCCGTTTCCCCGAAGCTTTCGCCCAGCGCGGCTGCCTGTTCATCCATGTGCCCAAATGCGCCGGCAGCAGTATTTGCGTGGGGCTTTTCGATGGCTACAGCCCGGGCCACCTGCCGTTGTATTGGTACGAAGAGCAGTTCGCGCGGCAGTACGCCGCCAGTTTCAAGTTTGCCTTTGTTCGTGATCCGCTGGAACGTGCATATTCGGCCTATGCTTTTCTGCGGGGCAACACGTTGGGGTTGCGCGATCATGCGGCTCAGAAACTGGTCGGCCAATACCGCGACTTCGATGATTTCGTTGCGCGCTGGCTGCACCCGGAGAACATCACCCGGCAATTGCATTTCGCTGCCCAGACAGATTTCCTCACCGATTCCCTCGGCCATCTGGCGATGGACTTCATCGGTTATCAGGAGTACCTGGACAGGGACTATGAGCGGGTGTGCGAGCATCTGGGACTGGCTGCGACGTTGCCCCATGTGAACCGCACCCAGCAGCGCGCTGCGGTGCCGGTAAGGGAAATCTGCTCGGTACGGACCCGTCGGCTGGTACGGCGGGTGTACCAACGTGACTACGAGATGCTTGGTTATGAATGAAACGTCAAAGATATCGATGCAACAGATTCAGATTCGTCCTTGTACGCAGGCGCTCACGTCCGAGGATCGGGCCGCCATCAAAGCCCAGCGCCCCCGCTGCGTCTGGCTGACCGGGCTGTCGGGGGCGGGCAAGTCGACGCTGGCCAATGCCCTGGAAGTGCAGCTCAACCAGATGGGTCTGCACACCGCCCTGCTCGACGGCGACAACCTGCGCCAGGGGTTGTGCCGGGGCCTGGGCATGGATGCCGAGGCCCGCAAGGAAAATATCCGCCGCATTGCCGAGGTGGCGCGCTTGATGGTCGACGCCGGCCTGATCGTCATCGTTGCGGCCATTTCGCCGTTTCGTGCTGACCGGGAAGCGGCCCGACAGCTGTTCCCCGAGGGCACCTTCGTGGAGGTTTATGTGAGTACCCCTTTCGACGTCTGTGCCCAGCGTGACCCAAAGGGGTTGTACCGCGAGGCCCGTGCCGGGCGGATCAAGAACTTCACCGGGCTCGACAGTCCCTACGAGGCGCCGCTTGCGCCGGACTGTGAGATCAACACCAGTGAGGTGGAGCTGGCCCAGGCTTGTTCGCGACTATCGGCGTTGCTGCAAATCTGATCGAGCACACATCCTGGCTTCGCGTTGCAGCCATGGACAAGCCTTCGTTCGCCCTGTGCTAATATCCCCGCCCTGTTCATTTTGTATGTGGGATGCTCCATGAAGTTGTCCATGCCGCGATTCGATCAAGCCCCTGTATTGGTGGTCGGCGATGTCATGCTCGACCGCTATTGGCATGGCGGTACCTCACGGATTTCCCCTGAGGCGCCGGTACCGGTGGTCAAGGTCGAGCACATCGAGGATCGCCCCGGTGGTGCCGCCAACGTTGCCCTGAACATCGCCGCCCTCGGCGCTCCGGCTTCCCTGGTGGGCGTGACCGGCGACGACGAGGCTGCCGACAGCCTGACCAACAGCCTCAAGGGCGCGGGCGTGCGTGCGATATTCCAGCGCATTGCGCACCAGCCGACCATCGTCAAGCTGCGGGTCATGAGCCGTCACCAACAACTGCTGCGCATCGACTTCGAAGAACCTTTCGCCACCGATCCGCTGGCCCTCGGTGCCGAGGTCGACAACCTGCTTGAAGGCATCAAGGTGCTGGTGTTGTCGGACTACGGCAAAGGCGCGTTGAAAAACCACCAGTCGCTGATCCAGGCCGCGCGTGCCCGTGGCATTCCGGTCCTGGCCGATCCCAAGGGCAAGGATTTCTCCATCTACCGTGGTGCCAGCCTGATCACGCCGAATCTCAGTGAATTCGAAACCATCGTTGGTGGTTGTGCCGATGAGCACGAACTGGTGAGCAAAGGCGCGCAACTGATGCAAGACCTCGACCTCGGCGCCTTGCTGGTGACCCGTGGCGAGCATGGCATGACCCTGTTGCGCCCCGATCACCCTGCGTTGCACCTGCCGGCCCGTGCCCGTGAAGTGTTCGACGTGACGGGCGCTGGCGACACCGTGATTTCCACCCTGGCCGCGGCGATTGCTGCCGGCGAGGAGTTGCCCCATGCGGTCGCCCTGGCGAACCTGGCGGCAGGCATTGTCGTCGGCAAGCTCGGCACGGCGGCTATCAGCGCCCCCGAGTTGCGTCGCGCCATCCAGCGCGAGGAAGGCTCCGAGCGCGGCGTTCTGGGCCTGGAGCAACTGCTGCTGGCCGTTGACGACGCCCGTGCCCACAATGAACGAATCGTCTTCACCAACGGCTGCTTCGACATTCTGCACGCGGGCCACGTGACCTACCTCGAGCAGGCCAGGGCCCAGGGCGATCGCCTGATCGTGGCGGTCAATGACGATGCGTCCGTGAGCCGTCTCAAAGGGCCTGGGCGTCCGATCAACAGCGTCGACCGGCGCATGGCGGTCCTGGCCGGCCTGGGCGCGGTGGACTGGGTGATCAGCTTCAGCGAGGGCACGCCGGAAAACCTGCTGCGCCAGGTCAAGCCGGATGTGCTGGTCAAGGGCGGGGACTACGGGATTGATCAGGTCGTGGGTGCGGACATCGTCACCGCCTACGGCGGCACCGTGAAGGTGTTGGGGCTGGTGGAAAACAGCTCGACGACGGCGATTGTGGAAAAGATCCGCAATCACTGAGCTGTTTCACGGTCGAGCGGACCTCTGTGGTTGGGGAGCTTTTGTGGCGAGGGGATTTAGCGAAACGTCGCACCGCCCCGCGGGGATAAATTCCCTCGCCACAGTTCTATATCTGGAACATTTGCCCAATTGCTGTAACTAGCGAGCCGCCTTGCGCGGCACGATCTTCTTGAGCAATTGCCGGGCCTTGCCCTTGAGTCGGGTCAGGCCTGACTCCTTGCCCGGTGGCGTCAGCCCTTGTTGGCGCAGCCAGTCCTTCCAGCGAATCCGCTCGTCTCGCACCAGCCAGCCGTCCTGCTTGGCAAAGCTCTCCGCCAGGTAGAGCCCGCGCGTGCTGGCCGGGTACAGCTGGTCCTTTTTCAAGGTATACAGCTCGGGCATGGGTTGGCCGTCCTGTAGCGGCATCAAGTAAAGATCAGGTCGCTTGCGGTCCAGGCGCGCGACCAACTGGTCGCCTTCCAGACGCTCATCGACGTGAAACAGGCTCAGGGACTTGGCTTCCTTGGGCACATCCAGGCGCAAGTCATAAATCAGTTGCAGCGATGCCGTCGGCAGGTGCACGTAGGCCCGTGGTCGCTCGATCAGTTGCAGGTTGGCGCTGCGCACCGGGCGGGCCGAGCCCGAGAGTGGCGTCAGCCGAAACGGCAAGGCTTCGCGGTAATGCAGGGCCGTGGCGTAGGGGGCCGGCAGCCAGGTGTCGTTGAAACGCCCTCCGAGCCAGCCTTCCGGGGTTTCCAGCAGGCATTCTTCGGCAATTTCGCTGATGGCGGTGAGCAGCGGCAGGTTCAGCTCGTGGGCCGGGACGTAGCCGGAAATCAGCTTGAGCACCACATCGCCGCGATCCTGCCGACGTTGGCGCACCAGTACCCAATAGTCGCGGTTCTGCCAATGCAGGGTCAGGCGCACGGATACGCCCAGGTTTGCCAACTCCAGGGAAAAACGCTCGGTATCGGCCACGGCTACCGGGCGGCGGCGCTGCAGGGTCTGGGCGAAATTCAGCGGCATCCCGACGCTCTGGTAAGTCAGGCCTTCGGGTGTCGCTTCGACGAACAGGGGCAGGGTCTTGAAGTTGCTGGGATTCTTTCTGATGAGCGTACGCGGCATGTCGGCTCCTTCCTTAAGGCCGCGTAGGGCGGCGTCAGTTTTTACGCAGGACCTTGGCTACGGTCGCGACGTTATGGGCGAGGTGCAGCGGATTGATGGTGCCGACAATAGCACTGGCGACACCAGGATGCTCAAACAACAGTTCGAAGCTGGCGCGAACCGGGTCTACCCCGGGGCTCAGGCAGACGTGACCACTGGCCAGGGCTTTCTTCACCAGGATCGCTTTGCCGTGTTCGCTGGCGTAGTCAATGACAGCCTTTTCGTTTCGTTCGTTCAGATTGTAGGTGACCATCGCACAATCGCCTTGCTCCAGGGCTTTCAAGCCACCGTCGACGGTCTTGCCGGAAAAACCGAAGCCGCCGATCTTGCCCTCGCGCTTGAGCGCCGCCAGGGTCGGGTAGACCTCGCTGTCGTTGAGGATCGCCAGGTCGTTGCCATCCGAATGTACCAGGACCAGGTCGATATAGTCGGTTTCCAGGCGCTTGAGGCTGCGTTCCACCGAAAATCGGGTATGGGCGGCACTGAAGTCGTGGCGCGATTGGCCGTTGCTGAATTCTTCGCCGACCTTGCTGACAATCACCCAGTCCTGGCGTTGGCCGCGCAGCAGCGGGCCGAGGCGCTCTTCGCTGCGGCCATAGGCCGGCGCGGTGTCGATCAGGTTGATACCCAGGTCGCGCGCCAGTTTGAGCAACATGCGCGCTTCGTCGTCATCGGGGATCTGAAAGCCGTTGGGGTATTTGACGCCTTGGTCGCGACCGAGCTTGACGGTGCCCAGGCCCAGGGGGGAGACCCGCGGGCCGTCATGGCCCAGGGGGCGATAGAGGTCATGCAGGGTCGGTTGGCTCATGGCAGCAGTTGCTCCCAGGCAGGGACGCCCATGGGCGGCTTCGGCAGGTCCGGCAGTGGGGCCGGGTGGCTTGGCTGGATACCATCGCGTTGCAGGGCATTGACCACCCGATCGGCGAAGTCCGGCGCCAGGGCCAATTTAGTCGGCCAGCCCACCAGCAGGCGATCCTGTTCGGCGAGGAAGGCGTTGTCCGGGCGGGTCAGGCCTGACTGCAACGGTTCGGCGCGGTCAACCCGCAGCGTGGCCCAGTGCGCGGTGCTCAGGTCAATCCAAGGCAACAATTGGCCGAGTTCTTTCTGGGCGGCGGCGATCTGCGCGGCAGGCTCGCGGGTCACGCCATCACCTTCGGCCAGATCGCCACCCACGTACCAGACCCATTGGCCATCGGCCGCCGGGTGGGTGGTCACGGTGACGCGCGGCTTCGGTCCGCCGCCCAGACAATGGGCGTAGAGCGGCTTGAGGCTGGGGCCCTTGACCAGGACCATGTGCAACGGTCGGCGCTGCATGGCTGGCTGGTCCAGGCCCAGGGCGCTGAGCAGGTCGGCGGTGCCGCCCCCGGCGCTGAGGACAATGCGCTGGGCACGAATCTCGCGGCCATCGACCTTGAGTCCGATCAGCTCGCCACCTTCGCGCAGCGGTTCGATGTGCTGCCCGGCCAGCAAGCTGTCGCCGGCCAGTTCCGCCAGGCGCGCGATCACGCTCGGCACGTCCACCACCAGCTCGGCCAGGCGATAGACCTTGCCCTTGAAGCGCTTGTCTTGCAGGGCCGGTGGCAACTGATCGCCCTTGACCTGATCGACCCGCCCGCGCACGGCCTTGCTGGCAAAGAAACTGGTGAGGTTGCCGGCCAGGGTGCCGGGGGACCAGAGGTAATGGGCATCGGACAGCATGCGCACGCCGGACAGGTCCAGCTCACCTTCACCTTTCAGGGCCTCACGCCAGCGACGCGGCATGTCGGCGATGGCCTCCGAGGCACCGGTCAGGGCGCCGTGCAGGGCGTACTTGGCGCCGCCATGGATGATGCCCTGGGATTTGACACTCTGCCCGCCGCCGAGGCTGGCGCTTTCCACCAGCACGGTCGAAAAACCCTGGCGACGCAGGCGTGCATTCAGCCAGAGGCCGGCGACGCCTGCGCCGACAATCAGAATGTCGGTGGAAATAACGGATGGCATGAGCGACCTCAGTGTTCAAGACGAGGGCGCAGTATACAGACTCGATGCAGAGGGAATTTGTTGGCGATCAACCTGTGGGAGCAAAGCTTGCTCGCGATACAGGCAACTCGATTTCTTTAAGACCGCAGAGCCGTCATCGCGGGCAAGCCTTGCTCCCACACAAGCCTTGTTCCCATAGTTTCTGACTCTTGTTAGTGCCCGGCAGTCTTGGAAAAGAGTTGGATCACGACAACCCCGAGAACAATCAACGCCATCCCCAGCATCGCCGGCACGTCCAGTTTCTGCCCGTAGATGAACAGCGCCGCCACACTGACCATGACGATCCCCAGCCCGGCCCAGACCGCATAGGCCACGCCCACCGGTACGGTGCGCACCACCAGCGTCAGCATCCAGAATGCGGTGCCGTAGCCGACGATGACCAGCAGCAAAGGCAGAGGTGTGCTCAGGCCCTTGATCGCTTTCATTGAAACGGTGGCGATGACTTCGGCGCAGATGGCGATGGCCAGGTAGTAGTAGGCGTTCATGAGCGGTTCCTCTTCGACGGTTGCGTCTTTCGATGGGGCCATTCTAGAGATGGGGCAGATGCGGTAAAGTCATTACCTATCTGTAGTGGAGATAGGTTGAGCCATGAACGTACAGTGGAACCTGGAGCAATTGCGGCTATTTGTCGGGGTCGCCGAGAAACGTTCGTTTTCAGCCGTGGCCCGGGATCAGCGCAAGGCCCAATCGGCCATCAGCAGTGCGATTGCGTTGCTGGAGACGGATTTGGGCGTGAGCCTGTTCGAGCGCAGCAGCGGTCGTCAGCCCAGGCTCACCGACGCTGGCGAAGCCTTGCTTGAAGAGGCCAGGGAAGTGCTGCGTCAGTGCGAGCGTCTCAATGGCCGGGCCCTGGCCCTGATGCGCGGGCAGGAAGCGTCGCTGCGCCTGGCCCAGGACGAAGCCATGCCCTATCAGCCGGTCATCGACAGCCTGGCGGCCCTGGCCGAGCAATTCCCCACCCTCGAAGTGCAACTGGCCAGCGCCGCCCAAGGCGATGTGGCGCGCAAACTGGTGGAGCGCCGCGCCGACCTCGGCTTGCTGTTCTATCACGACCAGATCCCCGAGGCGCTGGAGCGCCGGGTGCTGGGCAGCGTCGAGATGGTGACGGTGTGCGGCAGGGGCCACCCACTGGCGAACCATGCTTATGTGACCTGCCGGGAAATGGCCCGGCATCGCCAGTTGTTGATGGCGACCCAGTCCAGTGTCTATCCCGGCAGTGAGCAGGCCAGCCCGCAGGTCTGGCGGGCCGACAGTTTCTATGTGCTGGCCGAATGGCTGAGGAGTGGCCTGGGCTGGGCCTGGTTGCCTCGGCATGTGGTGCAATACCCGGCGTACCTGGGCGACATGGTCGAACTCAGCAGCGAATGGACCCCGCCGGCCCTGGTGGTGGAACTGGTCTGGCGCCGCGACGAACCCCTGGGCCCGGCCGCGCGTTGGCTGGCGGAACGTTTTGCCGTGCAGTTGCAGGCGATTGGCTGAAAAACCGATAAACTCCGCCGCCATGAACAGAACTCTCTATAGCGCGTTGTTTTACCTGGGGCTGCCACTGGTAGCGATTCGGCTGTGGTTGCGGGCCCGCAAGGCGCCGGCTTATGCCCGGCGCATTGGCGAGCGGTTCTCCTGGGGGCTGCCGGTCATGGTGCCTGGGGGCATCTGGGTCCACGCGGTGTCGGTGGGCGAGAGCATCGCCGCCGCGCCAATGATCCGCGCCTTGCTGCAACGTTATCCACAGCTGCCGATCACGGTCACGTGCATGACGCCCACCGGTTCGGAGCGGATCCAGGCGTTGTTCGCCAACGAGCCGCGCATCCAGCATTGCTATTTGCCTTACGACTTGCCCTGCGCCGCCAAGCGTTTTCTCGACCGGGTCCGGCCGTCCCTGGCGGTGATCATGGAAACCGAGCTGTGGCCCAACCACATTCACCAATGCGCCAGGCGCGGCATTCCCGTGGCCCTGGCCAACGCGCGGTTGTCGGAGCGCTCGGCGCGGGGCTATGGGCGCTTTCCCAAGCTCACCCGGCCCATGCTCGCCGAGATGAGCCTGTTCGCCGTGCAGACCGAAGCCGAAGCCGAGCGTTTTCGCCAATTGGGCGCGCGGGCGGAAACCGTCGAAGTCACCGGTTCCATCAAGTTCGACCTGACCATCGACCCGCAACTGCTCGAAGACGCCAGCGCCTTGCGCCGCCAGTGGCAGGCAACCGAGCGCCCGGTGTGGATCGCCGCCAGTACCCATGAAGGCGAGGACGAAGTGGTGCTGGCCGCCCACCGTCGGTTGCTCGAGAGTTATCCCGATGCGTTGCTGATCCTGGTGCCGCGTCATCCCGAGCGCTTCGACGCAGTGCACCAACTGTGTGTAAGCGAAGGGTTGGCCACGGTGCGGCGCTCCAGCGGCCAGTCCGTGACCGCGCAGGCTTCGGTGTTGCTCGGTGACACCATGGGTGAATTGCTGTTTCTCTATGCGTTGGCCGACAGCGCGTTTGTCGGTGGCAGCCTGGTGCCCAACGGTGGGCACAACCTGCTCGAGCCGGCGGCGCTGGCGAAACCGGTGCTCAGCGGGCCGCACTTGTTCAACTTCCTCGAAATAGCCGCGCAACTGCACGCTGCCGGTGCGCTGGCGGAAGTGGACGATGCCGAAAGCCTGGCCCTGGCGGTACAGCGCCTGTTCGAACTGCCCCGCGATGCCCAGCGTATGGCCGAGGCGGGGTTGAAGGTGATGCGCCGCAACCAGGGTGCGTTGCAGCGGTTGCTGGAGGGGTTGGGGCGGTTGCTCGCCAGACAGTGATCGTTCCCACGCAGAGCGTGGGAACGATCGGCACTTGATTACTGCGCCGGCCGTGAGCGCAATTGCGCCGCTGCCGCCTGGGCCAGGTCCGGCGGCAGGAAGTCGCGGTCCGGGTTGTAGTCGGGCTTGAGGTAGCGCGACAGGTCCTGCAGGTCCGCTGGGCTCAACGTTCCGGCCGCCTGCTTGAGACGCAGGTTGTCGAGGATGTAGTCGTAGCGGGCGTTGTTGTAGTTGCGCACCGAGGTGTACAGCTGACGCTGGGCGTCGAGCACATCAACGATGTTGCGGGTGCCCACCTGGTAGCCGATTTCCGTGGCTTCCACCGCGCTCTGGTTGGAGATGATCGACTGGCGTCGGGCCTGGACCTGTTCCACGTCGGTGTTTACCGCGCGGTGCAGGTTACGGGTGTTTTCCACCACCTGCCGGCGCAGGCCTTCGCGTTGCTGCTCGGTCTGGGTGAGCTGCGAGTAGGACTCACGCACTTGGGAGCTGGTCAGTCCGCCGCTGTAGATCGGGATGCTCAGTTGCAGGCCGATGGTGCGTTGCTCGGCATCGCCGCCATAACGCTGGCCTGTGGGGTTCGGGTTGGTGAAACCGAGGCCGTCGTTGTCGCCTTTTTTGTACTGGGCTATCGCATCGAGGGTCGGCGCATGGCCAGCCTTGCGTTGGCGCAGGGTGTCCTCGGCGGCATCGACGGCGTAGTTGCTGGCCAGCAGGTTCAGGTTCTGCTTGGCTGCCGTGTCGACCCAGGCCTTGGCATCGTTCGGCGTTGGCGGCAGGATCGGCAGGGTGTGGACGATGCCCTGGAGCGAGTTGTACTGGCGGTTGGTCAGGGTGATCAAGGCTTCGAAGGCATCGTCGACCTGGCGCTGGGCGAGGATCCGGTTGGCCCGGGCAGTGTCGTAGCTGGCCTGGGATTGCAGCACGTCGGTCTTGTCCGACAGGCCTACGTCGAAGCGTTCGTTGGATTGGTCGAGCTGGCGCTTGAACGCGGCCTCCTCGGCCTTGGTCGAGGCCAGGTTGTCCTGGCTGCGCAGCACGTTGAAGTAGCTCTCGGCGCTTTGCAGGATCATGTTCTGTTCAGTGGCCGACAGTTGCAGCGACGCTTGTTCGTCGACGGACTTTGCCGCCTGGAGCTGGAACCAGCGGTCGGCGCGGAAAATCGGCTGGGACAGCGTCGCCTGGTAAACCGTGGAGCTGCGGGTGGCGGTCATCGCCGGCTGGTCAAGCTCGGTACGCGTGTTGTTCAGGTCGGCGCCGGCCGAAAGGTTGGGCAACAACCCGGCGCGAGCCTGGGGTACCACTTCCTTCTGGGCGCCATACTGGGCGCGGGCCGCGGCCAGGTCGGCGTTGTTGTCCACCGCTTCCTGATACACGCTCACCAGATCGGTTTTGGTGGTCAGGGGCGCTTCGGCAGCCCATGCCATTGCGTTGGACGCACAAGACACGGCAAGGGCCAGTGAAAGTTTGCGCAGCATGAGGCTATCCCTGCTTTATAAAATGAGAGTTCACGAATGAGAGTGCGCATATCGATGTGCGCGGCGTAGCGAGTGTAGTTGCGCCTGCGCGCCGCAACAATCCTGTATATGCGCCATTCATCACGCCTTTTGCCCTGGTGATGGCGTTCTCTCGTGGTTGTGTCTAGACTGGCCGGGTTCTTGTCGGGGTGCCTTGCTATGAGGCTGAGATCGAATAATTTCGGATCCCGTTGAACCTGATCAGGTTAGCGCCTGCGTAGGGAACAAGATTTCTCGTCACCCGGCGAGTCCTCTTGTGCTTCGTCCGGGATGTTGTTCGACCATCGACTTTCGATCTTCGAACATGCTCGAGCAGCAAGCACAGCGTCCGCACTTTCGTGCTGGGACGCGTCCATTCGTTACAGGTTCGCTCCGACAAAAATCCACTGCCTGGATGTGTGTCTGGAGAGCCCGTGATGACGACAAAATCAAAAAACGCGACCAACCTGAGTGAATCGGCCCAGGTCGATCAGCAATCGGTTCAGCCCTTTACCCGCTCGCAAAAAATCTATGTCCAGGGCAGCCGCCCGGATATCCGCGTGCCCATGCGCGAAATCAGCCTCGACGTGACCCCCACCGACTTCGGCGGCGAAATCAACGCGCCGGTCGTGGTGTACGACACCTCGGGCCCCTACACCGATCCGAACGTGATCATCGACGTGCGCAAAGGCCTGGCCGATGTGCGCTCTTCGTGGATCGAAGCCCGTGGCGACACCGAGCGCCTGGCGGGCCTGAGCTCCAACTTCGGCCAGGAACGCCTGGCCGACCCCGAGTTGACCAAGCTGCGCTTCGCCCACGTGAACAACCCGCGTCGCGCCAAGCCGGGTGCCAACGTCAGCCAGATGCACTACGCGCGCAAAGGCATCATCACCGCCGAGATGGAATACGTCGCCATCCGCGAAAACATGAAGCTGGAAGTCGCCCGCGCCGCTGGCCTGCTGGACCAGCAACACGCCGGCCACAGCTTCGGCGCCAGCGTGCCGAAAGTCATTACCCCGGAATTCGTGCGTGACGAAATCGCCCGTGGTCGCGCGATCATCCCGGCCAACATCAACCACACCGAACTGGAACCGATGATCATTGGCCGTAACTTCCTGGTGAAGATCAACGGCAACATCGGCAACAGCGCGCTGGGTTCGTCCATCGAAGAAGAAGTGGCGAAGCTGACCTGGGGCATCCGTTGGGGTTCGGACACGGTCATGGACCTGTCCACCGGCAAGCACATCCATGAAACCCGCGAGTGGATCATCCGCAACTCGCCGGTACCGATCGGCACTGTGCCAATCTACCAGGCCCTGGAAAAAGTCGGCGGCGCGGCCGAAGACCTGACTTGGGAGCTGTTCCGCGACACGCTGATCGAACAGGCCGAGCAGGGCGTCGATTACTTCACCATCCACGCCGGCGTGTTGCTGCGCTATGTGCCGATGACCGCCAAGCGCGTCACCGGTATCGTCAGCCGTGGCGGTTCGATCATGGCCAAGTGGTGCCTGGCGCACCACAAAGAGAACTTCCTCTACACCCACTTCGAAGACATCTGCGAAATCATGAAGGCCTACGACGTCAGCTTCTCGCTGGGCGATGGCCTGCGTCCGGGCTCGATTGCCGACGCCAACGACGAAGCGCAGTTCGGTGAGCTGGAAACCCTCGGCGAGCTGACCAAGATCGCCTGGAAGCACGACGTGCAATGCATGATCGAAGGCCCCGGCCACGTGCCGATGCAACTGATCAAAGAGAACATGGACAAGCAGCTCGAGTGCTGCGACGAGGCGCCGTTCTACACCCTCGGCCCGCTGACCACCGACATTGCGCCGGGCTACGACCACATCACCTCCGGCATCGGTGCGGCGATGATCGGCTGGTTCGGTTGCGCGATGCTCTGCTACGTCACGCCGAAGGAACACCTCGGCTTGCCGAACAAGGATGACGTGAAGACCGGGATCATCACCTACAAGATTGCTGCCCACGCAGCCGACCTTGCCAAGGGCCACCCGGGCGCGCAGATCCGTGACAACGCCTTGAGCAAGGCGCGTTTCGAGTTCCGTTGGGAAGACCAGTTCAACCTCGGCCTGGACCCGGACACCGCCCGCTCGTACCACGACGAAACCCTGCCGAAGGACTCGGCCAAGGTCGCGCATTTCTGCTCGATGTGCGGGCCGAAATTCTGCTCGATGAAAATCACCCAGGAAGTGCGCGAATACGCGGCCAACCAGCGCATCGAGGCGGTGGATGTCGATGTCGCCCAAGGCTTGGCGGAGCAGGCAGAGCGGTTCAAGAAGGAAGGTAGTCAGCTTTACAAGAAAGTCTGATTTGAGCTGAGGGGGGCGGTGTTTTCACCGCCCCCCTCGCGAGCAAGCTCGCTCCCACAGTGGGTTTCTGTTGTTCACAAGATTTGTGTTCGCAGCAGGCCCCCTGTGGGAGCGAGCTTGCTCGCGATAGCGGCCCCCAAAACAACAAATATCCCTCTGAGACAACAACCCTTGAACATCCAACCCAGCACCTACTCCCCAGACACCGCAGTCCCCCTGGACAAGCGCGTCTTCGGCGCCCGCGATCTGTTTTCCCTGTGGTTCTCCCTGGGCATCGGCCTGATGGTCTTGCAGGTCGGCGCCTTGCTCGCGCCGGGCCTGGGCTTGAGCGGTTCGTTGCTGGCGATTTTCCTCGGCACACTGGTGGGCGTCCTGCTGCTGGCGGCCGTCGGCGTGATCGGCAGCGACACCGGCCTGTCGGCCATGGCGGCCCTCAAGCTCAGCCTTGGCGGCAAGGGCGCGAGTGTGCCGGCGGTGTTGAACCTGCTGCAGCTGATCGGCTGGGGCTCGTTCGAAATCATCGTCATGCGTGATGCCGCCAGCCTGCTCGGTGCCCGAGCCTTCAGCGAAGGCAGCCTGGGCTCCAACCCACTGCTGTGGGCGCTGTTCTTCGGCGCCCTGGCGACCCTGCTCGCGGTCAGCGGGCCGTTGACGTTCGTGCGCAAGGTCCTGCGCAAGTGGGGCATCTGGCTGCTGCTGGCGGCGTGTATCTGGTTGACCTGGAATCTGTTTGCCAAGGCCGACCTGGCAGCGCTGTGGGCCCAGGCGGGCGACGGCTCGATGCCGTTGGCGGTGGGGTTTGATATCGCCATTGCGATGCCGCTGTCGTGGTTGCCGCTGATCGCCGACTACTCGCGTTTCGGCAAACGCGCCAAAAATGTGTTTGGCGGCACCGCGTTGGGGTTTTTCATCGGTAACTTCTGGCTGATGAGCCTGGGCGTGGCCTACACTCTGGCGTTCGCGCCAAGCGGTGAAGTCAATGCGCTGCTGCTGGCCCTGGCGGGCGCCGGGTTGGGCATTCCGTTGCTGCTGATTCTGCTGGATGAGTCGGAAAACGCCTTCGCCGACATTCACTCGGCGGCGGTCTCCAGTGGCATGTTGTCGGGGCTGAAGGTCGAGCACCTGGCCTTGGCGATCGGCGTACTCTGCACCTTGATCGCCTGCTTCGCGCCGTTGGCGCAATACCAGAACTTCCTGTTGCTGATCGGCTCGGTGTTCGCACCGCTGTTCGGCGTGGTGCTGGTGGACCACTTCATCCTGCGCAAACGCAGCAGCCAAGTGGTGTCAGCCGCGTTGCGCTGGTCGGCCCTGTTGGCCTGGTTGGGTGGGGTGAGCACTTATCACTTGCTGGCCAACTTCTATCCGGACATCGGCGCAACCCTGCCGTCGCTGATTCTGGCAGGGTTGCTGCAACTGTTGCTGGGCCGGGCTTTCAGCTACGGCCGGGGAACAGCTCGGGCTTGAGGATGCCATTGAGGCGAGGGTAAGCGATCTTCAATTCGATGTGGCCCAGGGCGTATGGCGCGATGGTGCTCACTTCGTACTTGAGGATCACCCCGCCGTAGGTCAACGCCACGTGTGGGGTTTTCTGGAAGGACCACTGTTTCAGGAACTCGGGTTCCTGATCCAGCTTGGTGCTGATCAGCCAACTGTTGTGGGCGACCTGGGCGGCTTTCCAGAACGCTTCTTCCTGGCCCGGCAGCAGCATGTCCGACAGTGTCAGCACCTTGTGTTGCTGGCGCGAATAGTTGATGAAGCCACGGCCCGGCGTACCGTGGGCGCCGCCGGTGTCCAGGTAGCTGGACAATTCGATGATCACCAGGCCGTCATGTTGCTCACGTACCTTGGCCTGCAAATAGCTGCTGTTGCGGGGCGCGGCGTTGCGCAGGAACTGCTCGCGATAGGCGGCAAGCGTCGGCGCAACCGGGGCGTCCGGGGTGGTGCGGGTCATTTGCAGCAGGCGTTTTTCGACGATGCCGTCCAGGGCCGGCTCGGTGGGGAAGTGCAGGGTATCGATGTTCACCAACGGGCAGTCGGCACTGGCGCAACCTTGTTGCAGTTGTTCCGACGCATCGCGGGTGGTTTCCAGCGGTGCGCGGTAGTTGAGTTGGAACAGGCTTTGGCAAGCGCCCAGGGTCAGGGCAATGGCGGCCACGGAGGCAGTTTTGAAAAGCGACATGGGCGTCCTTCATGGAACAGGGAAAGGCGAAAAGTTACCCGCTTCGACTGCCAGCAGGACAATCAGTTCGCCACTAAGCTCATTAGAGTTCTTTCACCTTCTGCCGTCCATCCCGATGAGTGGAAAGGGGCTGCATCAAAGGGTACGGGCGCGTTAGGATGGCGCGAAGCCGAGGTTGGAACCTCGTATTGATCCATTGCACACGAGGATTGTCATGACCGATTTCGCCAACGCCGCACCGAGCACCGTGGACATCGTCAAGCGCGAGAGCTGCTTCCAGGGTTTCTACAAACTCGACCGTGTGCACTTGCGTCACGAATTGTTTGCCGGTGGCATGAGCCGCGAAATCAGCCGTGAATTGTTCGTGCGCCATGACGCGGTGTGCGTGTTGCCCTACGACCCGCAGCGCGATGAAGTGGTGTTGATCGAGCAGTTTCGCGTCGGCGCCATGGACAAGATCGCCAACCCTTGGCTGGTGGAATTGGTGGCCGGCCTGATCGACAAGGACGAACAACCGGAAGAAGTTGCTCATCGTGAAGCGCAGGAGGAAGCTGGGCTTGCCTTCGCTGCGCTTTGGCCGATGACCAAGTATTTTCCATCCCCGGGCGGCAGCGATGAATTCGTCCATTTGTACCTGGGGCGTTGCGACAGCACGGGGGCGGGCGGGCTGCATGGCCTGGTGGAAGAGGCGGAAGATATCCGCGTCAAGGTCTGGTCTTTCGAAGATGCCCTGCAAGCTGTGCGCGACGGACAAATCTGCAATGCACCGAGCATCATCGCCCTGCAATGGCTGGCCTTGAACCGCGAGGAAGTGAGGGGGCTATGGTCCTGAACAAGCTGCGCGATCGCTATCGCGTCGATCTGGTGGGGTTGCAGGCCGCCTGCGAGGCCAACTACGCCCGCCTGATGCGCTTGTTGCCGGACATGCGCAACGATCCGGCGCCGCGGCGTATCGCCGTGACCCACGGCGACCAGATGCTGGGCGTGCTGGCTCTGGAAGTGTTGCAGACTTGCCCCTATACCACCACGCTGCAAGTGCGCCAGGAGCACAGCCTGCCCTGGCTGCCGGTGCCGCAGCTGGAGGTCCAGGTCTATCACGATGCGCGCATGGCCGAAGTCGTCAGCGCCGAACATGCACGACGCTTTCGCGGCATCTATCCTTACCCCAATGCGTCAATGCACCAGCCGGATGAAAAAGCCCAGTTGAACCTGTTCCTGGGCGAGTGGCTGAGTCATTGCCTGGCGCTGGGCCACGAGTTCGAAGTCGTTCGGTAGTTGTGAACCGGTTCCGGTTCGCGGGTTTCCCCTTTCGATCATCCCCCAGCATAATTGCGGTTTCATGCAACGGCGTGACTGCGCCTGGGAGAGAGCGATTTGCCGAGCGTATCCAGCTTGACCACTGCCGATGCGGCGTTGCTGGTCCAACTGTCTGACAGCCATTTGTTCGCCGAGGCCGATGCCTCGTTGCTGGGCATGAATACCCGTGACAGTTTGTGGGCGGTCATTGATTTGGTGCTCAAGCAGCAGCCGGACATTGACCTGATGCTCGCCACCGGGGATCTGTCCCAGGACGGCACGCTGGAGTCCTACGCGGCGTTTCGGCAATTGACTGCGCGAATCGATGCGCCGGCGCGGTGGATTCCCGGCAACCATGATGAGCCGCAGGTGATGCTTGAGGCGGCGGTCAAGAGCACGTTGCTCAATCCGGTGGTGGACATTGGCAACTGGCGGGTGACGATGCTGGATTCCGCCGTGCCTGGTTCGGTGCCGGGTTTTTTGGCCGAGGAGCAGTTGATTCTGTTGGCCAATGCCTTGAGCGAGGCGCCGGAGCGGCATCACTTGGTGTGCCTGCATCATCATCCTGTTTCGATTGGGTGTGCGTGGATGGAGCCGATTGGGTTGCGTAATCCTGAGGCGCTGTTTGCGGTGTTGGATCGGTTTCCCCAGGTGCGGGCGGTGTTGTGGGGGCATGTGCACCAGGAGGTTGACCGGATGCGCGAGGGGGTTCGTTTGTTGGCTTCGCCTTCGACCTGTATTCAGTTTGAGCCGGGGAGTGAGGATTTTGCGGTGGGCTCGCAGGCGCCTGGGTATCGGTGGTTGCGGCTTTTGCCGGATGGGCGGTTGGAGACGGGGGTTGAGCGGGTGGTTGGGTTTGCGTTTACCCCCGACTATGGCTCCAACGGGTACTGAGGACGAGGCGGCCTGACAGCCGGCCTGTCTCTCCCGGGTGTACATCTTTCAGATCTGTGGGAGCAAAGCTTGCTCGCGATGGCGGCCTGACTGAGTACATATCCATTGCTGCGGTAACGGCCGCTTAGGGTTCCGCCCTGACGGCGGGTCACTTTTGAAAAGCGCAAAAGTAACCAAAACGCTTCTGCCCCACCACTCGGCACCTCGCTAAGGCTCGGTGTGCCCTCACTCCGGCATTGCTCCGTGGGCCCGCCGCGAAGGGCCATCCATGGCCCAGCGCGGCTATCCCGGCATCCATGCCGGGATGCCCACTGCGCAATGCCTGCGTTCGGCCATCGTGGTTGACGGGGCGCCCGAGATCAACGTCCACGCCGAGGCGGCCTAGTAGTCGACCTGGCTCTTCCGGTCGTACACCCATCAGATCTGTTTGAGCAGGACCTGTGGGAGCAAAGCTTGCTCGCGAGGCGGCCTGATAGCCGACCTAGCTCTTCCGGTCGTACTCCTATCCCATTGTGGGAGCGAGCCTGCTCGCGAATGCGGCGGCACATTCAGCATGGATGCAAGCAGACCCACCGCTATCGCGAGCAAGCTCGGCTCCCACAGGGATCGGCGGTGGACACTGATCTTATAAACAACCAAAAACCTGTGTGGGAGCGAGCTTGCTCGCGATGGCGGCCTGACAGCCGACCAGGATTGTGGGAATGGTCGGACACACTTCCTGGTTCAAGCAGATTTTTCCGACGAGCTCTGGCGGTTGCCGGGTGGGAAGGGCTATCGCTAGTCTTTTCCCGTCGCTGCAAATTCAGCGACCGGGCCTGGAAACCCGAAAGTAGAAGGGCGTTATTTCAATCCTAGTGGAGCGCCAACATGTCTGAAGATAACTCTGGGCCAACAAAAAAAGATTCCATTTCTCCCGAAGCCAGCCAGATTCCCCCGATACTCGATGAAGCCGCCAAGCGCGCCATCGACCTCTATCTCGACCCCAAACCTCAAGCCAAAAAGAAAAAGCCCTCAGGTCAACTGTTCACCGTCGTGGACGGCGTCGACACCGAAAGCCTGCTGGCCAACCTCAGCGAAACCCTGGCCTCAGCCGATGCCATGGTCAGTGACCTTGCCTTCGACCTGAAAGGCTCGCGACGCCATGTTGCCCTTGGCATTCAGCAACTGATCGAGCTGGGCGCTTTATTGGCGAATCGGATGCTGGACAACGTCAATACACAACCCTGACCACTCCGCGCGCAGAAGCGAGCAAGCTCGCTCCCACAATGGGATCTGAGTACGACCGGGAGAGCCAGGTCGGCTGTCAGGCCGCCTCGCGAGCAAGCTTTGCTCCCACAGGTCCTGCTCAAACAAGTCTGACGGGTGTACGACCGGGAGAGCCAGGTCGGCTACTAGGCCGCCTCGCGGTGGACGTTGATCTCGGACGCCCCGTTAACCACGATGGCCGAACGCAGGCATTGTGCAGTGGGCAACCCGGCATGGATGCCGGGTTAGCCGCGCTGGGCCATGGATGGCCCTTCGCGGCGGCCCACGGAGCAATGCCGGAGTGAGGGCATGCCGAGCCTAGGCGAGGCACCGAGTGGTGGGGCAGGAGCGTTTTGCTTACTTTTGCGCTTTTCAAAAGTGAGCCGCCGTCAGGGCGGAACCCTAAGTGGCCGTTACCGCAGCAATGGATATGCACCCGGTCAACAAAATCCTGCCCGGCTGTCAGGCCGCCATCGCGAGCAGGCTCGCTCCCACAGTTTGATCAAAGTACAACTGGGAGAACCTGGTCGGACACCAAACCGCCATCGCGAGCAAGCTCGCTCCCACAGTTGATCGGAGTACAATCGGGGAAACAGGTCGGCTACAAGGCCGCCTCGCGAGCAAGCTTTGCTCCCACAGGTGCTGTGATCGACGATTCATAGGCGGCGACAACACGGTCAAATCCCCCCAACCACCGCAATCTCCCTGTAAACTCCGGCCTTTGCCCAACACCCAGGGAGTCGGCAATGTCGGGTTCGATCCTTTATATCCATGGCTTCAACAGCGCCCCAGCGTCGACCAAAGCCTGTCAGCTGGTCGACGTGATGGCACGCCTGGGCCTGAGCGACCAGTTGCAGGTGCCCGCCTTGCATCACCACCCCCGCCAGGCCATCGGTCAGTTGGAGCAGGCGATTACAGAACTGGGGCGCCCGCTGCTGGTCGGCAGCTCGCTCGGCGGCTACTATGCGACTCACTTGGCCGAGCGCCACGGCCTCAAGGCCCTGTTGGTCAACCCTGCCGTCAGCCCGCATCGGATGTTCGACGGTTACCTGGGCACGCAAAAGAATTTGTACACCGATGAAACCTGGGAATTGACCCACGACCACGTCACGGCCCTGGCCGAACTGCAAGTGCCGGCGCCCCGGGATCCGCAGCGGTTTCAGGTATGGTTGCAAACCGGTGACGAAACGCTGGATTATCGCCACGCCCAACAGTATTACCGCGCCTGTGCCTTGCGCATCCAGGCCGGCGGCGACCACAGTTTCCAAGGGTTTGCCCAGCAGTTGCCGGCGCTGTTGAGTTTTGCCGGCATTGGCGCCGATTTGTACCAGGCGATCGACTTCACGTCGCTGTGAGCCCATCGCCCCTTTTTCATTGAACACTGACGACGAGACCCCATGGCCACTCCCAGCGCTAGCTCTTATAACGCAGACGCCATCGAAGTCCTCTCGGGCCTCGACCCGGTGCGCAAGCGCCCCGGCATGTACACCGACACCAGTCGGCCGAACCATCTCGCCCAGGAAGTCATCGACAACAGTGTCGACGAAGCCTTGGCCGGGCACGCTCGTTCGGTGCAGGTCATCCTGCACGCCGATCACTCGCTGGAAGTCAGCGATGATGGCCGCGGCATGCCGGTGGACATTCACCCCGAAGAGGGTGTGTCGGGCGTCGAGCTGATCCTCACCAAGCTCCACGCCGGCGGCAAGTTTTCCAACAAGAACTACCAGTTCTCCGGCGGTCTGCACGGGGTGGGTATTTCCGTGGTCAACGCCTTGTCGACCCAGGTGCGGGTGCGGGTCAAGCGTGACGGCAACGAATACCAGATGACCTTCGCCGACGGCTACAAGGCCACCGAGCTGGAAGTGGTCGGCACCGTCGGCAAACGCAACACCGGGACCAGCGTGTATTTCGCTCCGGACCCGAAGTATTTCGATTCGCCGAAGTTTTCCGTCAGCCGCCTCAAGCATGTGCTCAAGGCCAAGGCCGTGCTGTGCCCGGGGTTGCTGGTCAGTTTCGAGGACAAGGCCACTGGCGAGAAAGTCGAGTGGCATTACGAAGACGGCCTGCGTTCTTACCTGGTGGACGCGGTCAACGATTTCGAGCGCCTGCCCAACGAGCCGTTCTGCGGCAGCCTGGCTGGTAACAAGGAAGCCGTGGACTGGGCGCTGTTATGGCTGCCCGAAGGCGGCGAAAGCGTCCAGGAAAGCTACGTCAACCTGATCCCCACGGCCCAGGGCGGCACCCACGTCAACGGGTTGCGCCAGGGTTTGCTCGATGCCATGCGCGAGTTCTGCGAGTTCCGCAATCTGCTGCCCCGTGGCGTGAAGCTGGCGCCGGAAGACGTCTGGGAGCGCATCGCCTTCGTGCTGTCGATGAAGATGCAGGAACCGCAATTCTCCGGCCAGACCAAGGAGCGCCTGTCGTCCCGCGAAGCGGCGGCGTTTGTCTCCGGGGTGGTCAAGGATGCGTTCAGCCTGTGGCTCAACGCCAACCCGGAAACCGGCCTGGCCCTGGCAGAGTTGGCAATCAATAACGCCGGCCGCCGCCTCAAGGCCAGCAAGAAGGTCGAGCGCAAGCGCATCACCCAGGGCCCGGCATTGCCGGGCAAGCTCGCCGATTGCGCCGGGCAGGACCCGATGCGTTCCGAGCTGTTCCTGGTGGAAGGTGACTCCGCCGGCGGCTCGGCCAAGCAGGCGCGGGACAAGGAGTTCCAGGCGATCCTGCCGCTGCGAGGCAAGATCCTCAACACCTGGGAAGTGGACGGCAGCGAAGTGCTGGCCAGCCAGGAAGTGCATAACATCGCGGTGGCCATCGGTGTCGACCCGGGCGCCGCGGACATGAGCCAGCTGCGCTACGGCAAGATCTGCATCCTCGCCGACGCCGACTCCGACGGCCTGCACATCGCCACGTTGCTCTGCGCTTTGTTCGTCCAGCATTTCCGCCCGCTGGTGGACGCCGGCCACGTTTATGTGGCGATGCCGCCGCTGTACCGCATCGACCTGGGCAAGGAAATCTACTACGCCCTGGACGAGGCCGAGCGCGACGGCATTCTCGATCGCCTGGTGGCCGAGAAGAAACGCGGCAAGCCGCAGGTCACTCGATTCAAAGGCCTGGGCGAGATGAACCCGCCGCAACTGCGTGAAACCACCATGGATCCGAACACCCGCCGTCTGGTGCAGTTGACCCTGGATGATTTCGAAGCGACCTCGGAGATGATGGACATGCTACTGGCGAAGAAACGCGCCGGCGATCGCAAGTCCTGGCTCGAATCCAAAGGGGACCTGGCCGAGGTGCTGGCCTGATGCGCAACGGTTTCGCCCTGGCATTGTTGCTGTGGGCGGGGGTTGTGGTCGCAGGGCCTGCACCGGAGCTGAAGTTGCTGTCCGAGCATGCCGTCGATGGCATGCGCGGCGGCAATCTGTCCGGGTTGGCGCTGTGCGGCAGCGAAATGTGGACAGTATCTGATCGCGACGACGATCGGATCTATCGCCTCGCGCCCTCCGAGTCTCCGCTCTGGCAAGCCAAAGTGGTTGAAATCGAGGTGCCGGAGGTTCCCGACAGCGGTTTACCCTGGGGGTTGAAGTCCCGAACCTGGGCAGCGTCGTTCCTGCGCGGTGGCGAGCTGGATTTCGAAGGCATCAGTTGCGACAGCGCTGGCAATCGCTATGTGGTCAGCGAGTCCCAAGCCGCCGTGTTGCAGGTACCGCCTGCGGGGCCGGCGTCGTGGTTGAAAATTGCACCAACAATGATCCGCCAGGCCCGCGCCAGCGGCATGTTGTTGCATTTCAATGCGCTATTCGAAGGCTTGGCGGTCAACCCGGCCGGTGACCAACTGTGGTTGGCGGCCGAGCGTGAGCGTCGCGGGCTTTTGTTGATCAAGCGTCAGCAAACGGTGTGGGACTGCGATGGCAACTGTGTGTTGCTGAGTGAAGCGGGGCTGGAGATGCAGCCGGCGCAGTTCCCCAAGGCCAAGGCGGTTTCGCGGGATTTTGCTGATTTGTCATTGTTCAATGGCAAGCTGTTTACCCTGGAGCGCAACGCCTTTCAGATCTGCCGGCGTGACCCGCAGACCGCCCAAGTGGAGCGGTGCTGGTCGTTCGCCGCCGAGGCGTTGCAGGACGGTCGGCGTTATTCCCAGGATTATGGGCTGGCCGAAGCGCTGGTGGTGGACACCGAGGGCGCCTGGATCGGCCTGGACAACAACGACGGTGCTCGCGCCGACGGCGAAACGCGGCCGATCATCTGGCGCTTCGCCGCGCCGGACGGGGGCTGGGGCGCCTCGCCATGAGTCAGTCGCCGCCGGGCAGGCGTGCTGGCAGGGTGTTGATGATATTGGCCTGGTGCGCGGCGCTGTTCCTGGCAACGCGGTTTTTTGCCCAATGGGAGCAGCGCCAGCAAAACCCCAATGCCCAGGTGTATTCGCAAAGAGGCGAAGGGTTTATCGAGGTGAAGTTGGTCGGCAATAGACAGGGCCATTTCGTCGCCAGCGGCCAGATCAACGGTCAGCCGGTAGATTTCATGCTCGACACGGGCGCCACCGATGTGGCGATTCCGGTGGAGTTGGCCGAGCGCCTCAAGCTGGAAAAGGGTTTCGGCGTGACGTTGAGTACCGCCAACGGTTTGAGCGAGGGCTATCGCACCCGCATCGACCGGTTGCAATTGGGTGACATCGTGTTGCGCGATGTCCGTGCCCTGGTGGCGCCAGGCCTGGGTGGCACGCAAGTGCTGCTGGGCATGAGCGCCCTGAACAAACTTGAATTTACCCAGCGCGACGGCACCATGCTGCTGCGCCAGACAACGAACTGATGAGGCCCGCATGAGCGACATTCTTGCAGACAGCTTAGACGGCGTAGAACGCCGATCGCTGGCTGACTTCACCGAAAATGCCTACCTCAATTACTCCATGTACGTGATCATGGACCGTGCCTTGCCGCACATCGGCGATGGTTTGAAGCCGGTTCAGCGGCGGATCATCTATGCCATGAGTGAACTGGGGCTGGATGCGGATTCCAAGCACAAGAAATCGGCGCGTACCGTCGGTGACGTGCTCGGTAAGTTCCACCCCCACGGCGACTCGGCCTGCTATGAAGCCATGGTGCTGATGGCCCAGCCATTCAGCTATCGCTACACGCTGGTGGACGGGCAGGGTAACTGGGGGGCGCCGGACGATCCCAAGTCTTTCGCGGCCATGCGTTACACCGAGGCGCGGTTGTCGCGCTATTCCGAAGTGCTGCTCAGCGAGCTGGGCCAGGGCACCGCGGACTGGGGGCCGAACTTCGACGGCACCCTCGATGAACCCCTGGTTTTGCCAGCGCGTTTGCCGAATATTCTCCTCAATGGCACCACCGGCATTGCCGTGGGCATGGCCACCGACGTGCCGCCTCACAACCTGCGGGAAGTGGCCACGGCGTGCGTGCGTCTGCTGGACGAGCCCAAAGCCACGGTGGAACAACTCTGCGAGCACATCCAGGGCCCGGACTATCCGACCGAAGCGGAAATCATCACCCCGCGTGCCGACCTGCTGAAAATCTATGAGACCGGCCGTGGTTCGGTGCGCATGCGCGCCGTGTATCACGTTGAAGACGGCGACATCATTGTCACGGCGCTGCCGCACCAGGTTTCCGGGGCCAAGGTCTTGGAGCAAATTGCCGCGATGATGCAGGCAAAACCGTCGAAAGCACCGCAAGTGGCTGACTTGCGCGACGAATCCGACCACGAAAACCCGTGCCGCATCGTGATCATCCCGGTCAACAGCCGAGTCGACCACGACGCGCTGATGCAGCACCTGTTCGCCAGCACCGACCTGGAGTCCAGCTACCGGGTCAACATCAACATCATCGGCCTGGACGGCAAGCCGCAGTTGAAAAACCTGCGGGCATTGCTGGTGGAGTGGCTGGAGTTCCGGGTCAAGACCGTGCGTCGGCGCCTGCAATTCCGCCTGGACAAGGTCGAGCGTCGCCTGCACCTGTTGGACGGTTTGCTGATCGCCTACCTCAACCTGGATGAAGTGATCCACATCATCCGTACCGAGGAGCACCCCAAGGCCAGCCTGATCGCCCGTTTTGCCCTGAGTGAAATCCAGGCCGACTACATCCTCGACACCCGCCTGCGGCAGTTGGCGCGGTTGGAAGAGATGAAGCTGCGTGCCGAACAGGATGAACTCCTCAAGGAACAGGCCAAGCTGCAAGCCTTGCTGGGCAGCGAAGCCAAGCTCAAGAAACTGGTGCGCACCGAACTGCTCAAGGACGCCGAAACCTACGGCGACGACCGTCGCTCGCCAATCGTCGAGCGTGCCGAAGCCAAGGCGCTGAGCGAGCACGATCTGCTGCCGAACGAGAAAGTGACCGTCGTACTGTCAGAAAAAGGTTGGGTGCGTTCCGCCAAAGGTCATGATATTGACGCGACGGGGCTTTCCTACAAGGCCGGGGACGGCTTCAAGGCCTTGGCGGCCGGGCGTTCCAACCAGTTTGCGGTGTTCGTTGACTCCACCGGGCGCAGCTATTCGGTGCCGGCCCACACCCTGCCGTCGGCTCGTGGCCAGGGCGAACCGCTGACCGGTCGTTTGACGCCGCCGCCGGGTGCAACTTTTGAATGCGTGCTGATGCCTGATGATGATGGACTGTACGTAATTGCATCGGACGCGGGCTACGGGTTCGTGGTCAAGGGCGAGGATCTGCAAGCCAAGAACAAGGCGGGCAAGGCGTTGTTGAGCCTGCCGAACAACGCCAAGGTGATTGCGCCGCGGCCGGTGGCCGATCGGGAGAGCAACTGGCTGGCTTCGGTCACCACCGAAGGCCGGTTGCTGGTGTTCAAGATCAGCGACCTGCCACAGCTGGGTAAAGGCAAGGGCAACAAGATTATTGGGATTTCCGGCGAACGGGTTGCCAGTCGTGAGGAATATGTCACGGATATTGCAGTGTTGCCGGAAGGCGCCACGCTTGTGCTACAGGCAGGCAAGCGCACGCTTTCGTTAAAGGCGGACGATCTTGAGCATTACAAGGGTGAACGTGGTCGGCGGGGCAACAAGCTCCCAAGGGGGTTTCAGCGAGTCGATGCGCTGCTCGTCGAAAACCTCAATTAGGCGTACTAGAGGGCTCGGTCTGCGATTAAATGCCGCAGATCGATACTTTCGCGCTGGAGTCGGCGCGCATATTCACGGATGATAGGCCCTTTCAAGCGCCGGCGTGGCCGAGCGTTCTTCATAATGACCGAGTATTTTTTCACTGTGGTAAGCCTTGTGGCTGCCACCTGGACGGAACGATGACTGCTCTGCGCCTCCCTATTTTGTGGCTCGCCGGCCTGCTTGGCCTGGCGGGCTGCAGCATGAACCAGCCGGTGTCGCTGTACCAACTGGACAGCGGAACCCCGGCCCAGCCTGCGCAAAGCACAGGCATGGCTGTATTGCTGGGGCCGGTCCTGATCGCCGACTACCTGCAACGCGAAACCTTATTGCAACGCCAACCGGACGGCAGCCTGCAGGCCGCCACTGACGGTCGTTGGGCTGGCAGCCTGTCTTCCGACATCGATCAGTTGCTGCTGCGCCAGGTCGCCGGGCATCTGGACAGCCAGCGTGTAGTGCTGGCACCCGCGACCCAAGGCTTCACCCCGGATGTACAGGTGCTGCTGTCGATTACCCGCCTGGACTCGGGTAAAGCCCAGCCGGCAGTGCTCGATGCCCAATGGCGGTTGATCGACCGTCGTGGCAAGGTGCGTGAGAACCGCATCGTTCATCTGCAAGAGCAACATGCCGGCACCACGGCGGCACAGGTCCAGGCCCAGGGCGTGCTCCTGCAACGCCTGGCCGAACAGCTGTCCGTGTCGCTCAAGCCCCTGGCCAACCAGCCACCTGTCGCAGAAGTCCCACGCAAGGCCGCTCCCGCCCCGGCCAAGCCGGTAGAAAAGGATAAGGACAAGATCCCCATGGCCTTGCCGATTCGTACGGACATGGAAGTGTTCAGGTTCTGACGCCAGGACTGGATGCAAAACAAAGCCCGCGTTGAAGCGGGCTTTGTTGTTTCTGCCGGTTGGGTTTTCCGGTGCCTGTACCGGCCTCATCGCGAGCAAGCTCGCTCCCACAGGAGGATCCTGCAGCCACATATCCAATGTGGGAGCGAGCTTGCTCGCGATGGCGGCGCTAAAGGCAACAAAAAAGCCCGCAGACAATCACTCATCTGCGGGCTTCGTCATTTCAAGTCCTGAGGCTCAGGCCTGGCGCTCATGCATCCGCGCCAACTGCCGCTCCAGCATTGATGGATAAGGTTCCATCAAGCGTTCCACGCAGCACGCGCCTTCGGGGCTGGCGATGGGGCGGATGCGAGCGCGCTGGCGGATCAGGGCGTCATCGTTGATCTTGCGCTCCACCAGCAGCAGGTTGCGGCTGTGTTGCGACAGTGCCAGGGCGTCCTGGGCGGTTTCGGTCAGCAGCAGGTCGATCTGGCTCAGGCCAAACAAGCCATCGCCCAGGGTCAGGCCCAATTGTAGTTGCAGGGTGATGCCGCTGTCGGCGACTTCGATCTGCAACTGGTGGCCCAAGGCGCGCAGCAACTCACCGCAGCAAATGGCGTTGGTCAGGTAGTCGTCACCGCTGTCTTCGGTGTGAAACAGCATTAGCGTGCTGCCATCGTTCAGGGTGTGCAGTTCGCCCTGATAGAGCGATGCGGCCTGGTCGAGGCAGTCGCGGTAGCGCTCGAGCAATTCCTTCAGGCGCGCCTGGGGCAGGCGGCGCAGTTGGTCCTGGGCGCCCAGTTGCACGGCCAGTACGGCACTGTGCTGGGGCAGGTTCGAGGCGACTGGCCTGACGACCGGTTGAGGTGTTCCATCGACTGACTCGTCCCGCAGGTCGGCAAACGCGTCGTCGTCTTCATCGTCTTCAACCGTGCGTACCACGTGGCGTGGAGCCGGTTTGGAAGCAGGCATTGGCTGGCTTTCATCGAAGCCCGGGTCGCGCAGGTTACGCACTTCGAAGCCCGGCTCGGCATCGTCGTCGTCCACGTAGTCGATGTCTTCAGGTTCCGGCACGGGCTCAGGCTCCGGCGCGAAGCTGGCGTGCAGTTGCCGGGCCAGATCGCCGATTTCGTCCTGGCGCTGGGTGGCTGGCGTGTGTTCGTCGATGTCCCGCAGCCAGACGCGCAATTGCAACAGCGGCGTGGAGATGTGCCGCCCCAGGCGCAGGCTCAAGGCCAGTGCCAGTGCCAGCAGGATCGCGCTGAGGATACCCATGCTTTGCAGGCTGATGGTCATCGGTTGCTGGAACTGGTCCATGTCCAGGCTGATGCGCAGCTGCCCGGCGGTCACGTCCTGGAAGGTGATCTTGCTCTGGTACATGCCGCCGGACTCGCCCAGCAGGCCTGGCTTGGGACGCTGGCCGGCCTCGGCGAGGATGCGGTTGTCCACGCTGTAGATGGCGGCGTGGGCCACCAGTTTGTTCTTGGTCAGGTTGTTGAGCAGCACGTTGAGGCTGAGGATGTCGTTGGACACCAGCAGCTCGGTGGCGGACGTGGCGGTCTGGGTGGTCAGGCTTTCACCCAGGGCGTCGGCCTGCTCGTGCATCGCCTGCTTGAACTGCAAGCCCATCACGCAGGCGTAGATGACCAGGGCCAGGGCGACCAAGATCACGTTATGGCTGGCAATGCGCAATGCTATCGGCACACGACGGTGACGCAGTGCACGGAAGATCAGCAGGAAGAAGTTGTCGGTTTTGACTGGCGTGGGCCGGTTCACTGAGCTCGGCTCTTTGTCCGTGAAATTGACGCGCAGTATAGCGACAGCCCCATGACCGGCAAAGCACTGGCGGTGCCCGATGGTCACTGAATGTGGGTAGAATGCGGTTTTTTTCCACCTGCGGGGGTGCGCCTTGCGCGAAATCGTCCTGATAAACATCACTGGCAGCGACCGTCCGGGTCTGACTGCGGCCATTACCGGCGTTCTGGCCCAGGGTGGTGTGAACATTCTCGACATCGGTCAGGCGGTGATCCACGACACGTTGTCGTTCGGCATCCTGGTTGAAATCCCGGACGCCGAACAAGGCAAGTCGGTGCTCAAGGACATCCTGTTCACCGCCTACAAGCTCGACCAACAGGTGCGCTTCACCCCGGTGTCCGAGGACGATTACCGACATTGGGTGGCCGGCCAGGGCAAGAAGCGCCACATCGTTACCCTGTTGACCCGCAAGGTTACCGCCGAGCAGTTGCAGCGTGTCAGTTCGATCACCGCCAAATATGACCTGAACATCGACCATATCGACCGATTGTCCGGGCGCATGCCGCTGGACACCCCGGACGACAAGGGCAAGGGTTGCATCGAGTTTTCGGTGCGCGGCGAGCCGGCGGATCCCCAGGCGTTGCGTGCCGAGTTCCTCAGCGTGGCCCAGGAACTGAACGTCGACATCGCCTTCCAGGAAGATTCGCTGTTCCGCCGTAACCGCTGCCTGGCGGTGTTCGACATGGACTCGACGCTGATCGAAGCCGAAGTCATCGACGAACTGGCCAAGGCGGCCGGCGTGGGCGACAAGGTCTCGGCCATCACTGAGCGAGCCATGGCTGGCGAATTGGATTTTCGCGCCAGCTTCAAGGAGCGCCTGGCGCTGCTCAAGGGGCTGGACGTCAGCGTGCTGGATTCCATTGGAGCTTCGCTGCGCCTGACCGAAGGCGCCGAGACGCTGTTCGCCGAACTCAAGCGCCTGGGCTACAAGACCGCCATCCTGTCCGGCGGCTTCACCTACTTCGCCAAGCAGCTGCAGGCCAAGCTCGGCATCGACTACGTGTTCGCCAACGAACTGGAAGTGGTGGATGGCAAGGTGACCGGCGTGGCCGTCGAGCCGATCGTCGATGCCCAGCGCAAGGCGGACCTGCTGCGTGAACTGGCAGAAAAAGAAGGCCTGCGCCTGGAACAGACCATCGCCGTGGGCGACGGTGCCAACGACTTGCCGATGCTGGCGATAGCGGGCCTGGGCGTGGCGTTTCGCGCCAAGCCGCTGGTCAAGCAATCGGCCAGGCAGGCGATTTCAACCTTGGGGCTGGATGGGGTGTTGTACCTGTTGGGCTTCAGGGATCGTGACGGGCAGCTCTGAGTCTGTCGCAATCTTTGTGGCGAGGAGATCTAGCTGTGGGAGCAAGGCTTGCCCGCGATAAACGATAACGCGGTCTATAAAAGAACCGCGGTGCCAGCATCGCGAGCAAGCTTTGCTCCCACAGAGAATTCTCTCTTCACAAAGGGTTACGCGTTGGCTGCCTACAGTGACTTCCACAACGAATCAAAATTCCCTTCTTGTTCGCCGCCATCCCCGTTGGTGGTTGAGTCTTCCGGGTGATAAGCAAACTGATTGAAGCTGTGGGTGCTGGTGACCCGGCGGTCGAGGCCGGCGCGGCGTTCCTGGCCGTTGGTATTGATCAGCACGTGCTGGCCCTCCTGGAACGGCAGGCGCGGGGCGATCATGGTGGGGGGGAGATCAATGGCGCTGATCTCGGGGAGTAACAGCCCGCGCAGGTAGTGACCGTGCTCATTTTCTTCCCGGACCAGTTGCAGCCCGCAAGGCTGGGCATGCGGTGCGACCAGCTCGATGCCCATTTGCATGGCGCCGTTGCGCACTTGTCGGATCCAGCGCACCACGGCAACGCTCCAGGCTTGGTCGCTGGTGTCCCGGATGCCGATCATTTCCCCGGCTTGCAGTTGTTCCGGCACTTCCTTGGGCCAGCCGAGGCAGTAGCCGCCGGGGCTGTGGTTGATGATTGGCAGGTCGTAGGTGGGGAAGTGATGCTGGTTGTCGGAGCTGGTGCCATCGTCATCGGCCGGGTTGACCGGGTACTCGATTTCTTCATAGGGCAGCAGGTCGCTGTCGCCGGCGGGGGCGGCGTCGAACGCTTGCTTCCAAGTGTCGCTTGTCTTGCTTGGCGAGGCTTCGAAGCGGGCCTTGCGGGTGCCGGGGCTTTTCAGTATCTCGTTGAAAGAGCGCTCGCCGCCGAGGTAGTAGTGCAGCGCGCTCATGCCCACGCACAGGGTCAGCGCGCCGTTGCCCTCGGTGCGCTGGAAGCTGCGTTCGGCCGCTTCGCCCCAGGCGGCTTGCAGGTGATGCAAGGTGTCGACGCTCATGCCGCCCGGTACTGGCAGGCTATGCTCGGCGGGTTGTTCCAGGTGCGTGGCGATTGCGCGCACCAGGGGCTGTGGATCGAAGCCCTGCAAGGTCGGCTGCTGTTCTGCGCGGAACTTGGAGCGGTAGCGTGGCCCGACATCCAGCTCCGGAGCGACCGCGAACAGGCTGGCAGCGCTGGAGGTGGGATCGAGCTTGACCCACTGACTCCAGGACTCCAGCGCCTGGGTCAGCCACCCGATTTGGCTCTGGCGCAGCTGATTGCTGCGTGACGCTCCCAGCAACAAGGCAACGACATAGGTCTGTTCGGGGTTCAATTGATGAACCTGGCTCGCCAGTTCGTCACTCACGCTCAGGTGCTGCAACCGGTGCAGGCAGGCGATCCGGTACAACTGATGCAAATCGAGCCACAGTCCTTCAGGCACTGGGCTGTACAACTGACTGGCGCGCAGCAGCGGGCCATTGAGGGCATGCATCGCCCGTTGCAGCGCGGTGCTCAGCAAACGGGCCCGGTCCTTGGTGTATTTCGACGCGATACGCGCCACGATCTGTTTGTAGCCCATCGCCAGCTGGGTTTGCAGCGCCTGGCACAGATTGACGATCTTGCGCGAGCGTTCATCCAGCACGATGGCCTGTTGCAGGAAGTGCCGCTCCAGGTGCTTGCAGACGTAATACACCTCGGGCCGCAGCAGCTCGAGCAGTTGCAGGCGATTGTCGCTGGGCGTGAGCAGTTGATTGAGTTCGCCAAGGGCTTGGTACAAAAGGCGAGCTGTTTCGCCGATGTTGGCCTTGGGCAGGTTGGCGATCCAGCGCTTGAGGTCCCGTGGCGTGGCGTCGCAGAACGACAAGCGTGCTTGCGTCGGGGTCATGACGCGCAATAGCTGGAGAGGGCTGGTCTCATTCATGCCGTGTACGGGCTCCGGCGGGAAATAAACGTGATGTTTCCAACTCTAGCAGTTGTGGCTGAAAGAAGTGCCCTATCTATTTGGATACCTGTGGGAGCGAGCTTGCTCGCGATGGCGATGTATCAGTCGCATCGGTATCGACTGTCCTGGCGTCATCGCGAGCAAGCTCGCTCCCACAGGGGATGATTTTGTACTCAGGCCTTTGGCAGTGCCAGGCCCTGGCCCATCTGTACGGGCGAACCGGCCACCAGGCCTTCGGCCCATTTCACCTGGTCCGGACCGAACAGCACGATGGCTGTCGAACCCAGCTTGAAACGACCCAGTTCGGCGCCTTTTTCCAGATGAATCGGCGCGCGGGCGGCTTCGTCATAACGGAAGGTTTTCAGCTGGCGCTTGGGTGGAGTGACCAGTCCGGCCCAGACGGTTTCGATGGACGCTACGATCATCGCGCCCACCAGCACCACGGCCATCGGCCCGCGTTCGGTGTCGAAAATGCACGCCACGCGCTCGTTGCGGGCGAACAGCTCCGGAACGTTTTCGGCGGTGGTCTGGTTGACCGAGAAAATCCGCCCAGGGATGTAGACCATCTCCCGCAGGGTGCCGGCCAGTGGCATGTGCACGCGGTGATAGTCCTTGGGGGAGAGGTAGATGGTGGCGAAATCGCCGCCCATGAACGGCGCCGCGTTGGCCGCATCACCGCCGAGCAGCTCCAGCACGCTGAAGCTGTGGCCCTTGGCCTGGAAGACCCGGCCGTGCTCGATCGGGCCGAGCTGGCTGACGGCACCGTCGGCGGGGCTGAGGATCGCGCCCGGGGTATCGTCCAGCGGGCGTGCGCCGTCTTTCAGGGCGCGGGTGAAGAAGGCGTTGAAGTGCTCGTAGGCAGTCAGGTCTTCCACCAGTGCCTGGGACATGTCCACTTGGTAGCGCTTGGCAAACCATGCGGTGAAGGCGTTCTTGAACCAGCGCACGCGGCATTCGGCAATGCAGCCGGCCAACCGCGACAGCAGGTGGTGGGGCAGCAGGTATTGAGTGAGGATGAACAAACGGTTTTTCATTAACTGTCCTTAAGAACCTTCAAAGCTCGATGGGTGTGTCAGGGTGGTTGCCCCATTCACCCCAGGAACCGGCATAGCCTTTGACTCGTGGATAACCGAGCGCCTTGGCCACCAGGTAGGTGAAGCCGGAGCGGTGGTGAGTCTGGCAGTGGGTGATGATTTCTTTGTCAGGCGTGATGCCCAATTGTTCGAGGATTTGCGGCATGTCCTTGCGGATGCGCAGGTTGCGCGCTTGGTCCATGCCGGCAGTCCATTCGAAATTGACCGCGCCGGGAATGTGTCCGCCTCGGGCTGCGACGACTTTCTCGCCGGAATATTCCAGCGGGCCGCGAGCGTCCCAGATCGCCAGGTCGGCAGCACCGAGGCGGCTTTGCAGGTACTCGCGGGTGGCGGTGGGGGCTTCGTGCAGCGTCAGGCTGACCGGGCCTGCGACGGGCGCAGGCACTTCGACGGACACCGGCAGGCCTTCGTCCAGCCACGACAGCAAGCCGCCGTCGAGGTAGTGGTAGTTTGAATGGCCGATCACGTCCAGCAGCCAGATAAACCGCCCGGCCCAGCCGCCGCCTTCATC
Organism: Pseudomonas sp. A-RE-22; assembly: GCF_019956035.1. Lineage (NCBI taxonomy): Bacteria > Pseudomonadati > Pseudomonadota > Gammaproteobacteria > Pseudomonadales > Pseudomonadaceae > Pseudomonas > Pseudomonas sp. A-RE-22. The sequence continues at coordinate 62,345 of NZ_JAHBCZ010000011.1, read as the reverse complement.
GTCATAGACCACGTAGACCGCATCGGGGTTGTGTCCGAGCTCGCCGAACAGGGCTTCGAGGTCGGCTTTGGCCGGCAGCAGGCCCGGCGCCGGCGGTTGACCGAGCTGGGTACGCTTGGGGTCGACGAAGCGTGCGCCAGGGATATGGCCGGTGCTGTAGCGGGCGGCGCTGGTCAGGTCCACCAGAATCAGTTCGCGGGCGTCGAGGCGCGGCAGCAGCTCGCTCGGCTCGATCACCAGCGGCAAGCCAGAGAAGTCAGGCATGTGAGGTCTCCAGGGGCGCAAAGGGAAAAGATTGTAGCAAGTTCAGCGGCCGCGGTTGGTAAAGGTATGCAGGGCCCGTTCGATGCATTGCACGGTTTTGCCGAAGGCTTGTACGGTCACGTCCGAGAACGGCCCGCCGCCCTGGTCCACCACCACCAGCATGATTACCCGGCCATTGCAGGTCAGCGAGCGCAGCAGCAGGTGCTCCCCGCGGAACAGGCTGCGCAGGCCCGGTGGCAGCAGCGCCGAAAACTGCGCGTTGTTGTCCGGGTTCAGGCGAACCTGGGCCTGCTGGGCCAGCAACCGCTGTACTATTTTGCTCTGGCTGATGGTAAAGCTCATGGCCGCGGCTTCTTTGGGCAGGCCGGCGGTCTGGTGTACGCGCACGCTGGTCTGGTTGCGGTCGGCCATCAGGATCATCACCCGGCGCATGCCGCAGGCCACCAACACGTCCCGTGCCGAGGTGGTCAGGTGCATGGCATTGCTGAAGGGGCTCGGTTCCACCAGCAGTGCGGAACATTGCTTGCGCCACTGGCTCAGGTCCTCGGCGCTGGGTGGGGGGGCAGGTAGCAAGCCGGGGTGGATGCGACGGCTGCCCCAGGGCCAGAGCAACGCCACGGCCGGATGCCAGAGGTCTGGCATGGCGTCATGACGGGCGCTGGTGACGGCTTGTTGGTGCAGCTGTTGCTGAACCTCATCCATCGGCATCTGCAGGTACAAACTGGTGAGGTATTGCCAGCGAGCACTGTGGGGGCCGTCCCAGGCCTGTTGCGCTGAGAGTGCCAGGCCGTTGGCCAGCAACACGGTGTTGGCCGGTTGATTGAGCCAGCGCCGCAGGGTTGGGTCGTCGTCCAGGCGATTCTGCTGGCGCAGCGGGTGCTCGCTGTCCCGGGCGATGCGCAGAACCTGCACCAGCTCGCGGCGTTCATTGAGCAGCAGGCGATAACCTTGCGTCACCCAGATCGGCAGGCGCCAGGTCTCTGCCAGCGCCAGGCAGATTTTCATCAGGCTGACGCCGAACAATTCGCGCTCTACCTTGCGCGCGGGCTCGCCTTTGTGGACGACCCGCAATTCCCACTCCCCCAGCAACCGCGGGTGAGTCAGGGCCAGTGGCCAGAGCGGCGAGAGAAACAACAGGCTGCCCCAGTGAATGTCCTGCCACAGTCGCGCCAGGCGGCTGGCAAAAAAGCCATTGGCCTGCTGCGTGGCGTGTTGGCTGATCAATTGCAGCTGGCGCAAGGCGATGGGGATTTCGTGCCCTGGCAACGACGGCAGACGAGCGAGCAGTTCCTCGGTACGCTTGAGACCGAGGCGGTTGATGGCCACTTCGAGATTTTCCGCAGGTTCCGCAAGGCTGCCATGGGTGTGATGGTTGGCCTCACGGATAACGCTCAGGGCCAGCGCGGGGCTGTCCTGCATCAATTCGGCGATGTCACGCAACGAGCGGCGGCTGTCGGCAATGGCCTTGCAGACCAGGTCATGGCTGGCCTGGGGCACCGGCAGGTGCACGCCATCGAGCAGCTTCACCCAGCCTTCGAGGGTGGTCGGTCGTGGCGTTGGAACCTTCGTTTCGTTAGTCATGGCTGGACGTGATCATCGTATGAATTCTCTACGCCCGGAACGGGGCAAATTGGCTTTTCGCCAGAACAGCCTATAGTCTGGCGCAGTTTTGCCGATAAGTAGAAGAAGAGATTTTTCAGCTTCCGAATATGACCTTGAACCCGACTTAAATAAGTACTTTCTATCTATGGCTAAAATTATCGGCATCATCGTCGTGTTCGCGAGCGTGCTCGGCGGATACGTGCTTTCCCATGGCAAGATTGCCGCCCTGATCCAACCTTTCGAGGTGATGATCATCGGTGGCGCGGCCCTCGGTGCATTCCTGCAGGCCAACCCCGGCTACATGACGATGCACGTGCTCAAGAAATCCCTGGGCATGTTCAGTTCGCGTTTCAGCCACACCTTCTACCTCGAAGTGCTGGGCCTGATCTACGAGATCCTCAACAAGAGCCGCCGTGAAGGCATGATGGCGATCGAAGGCGATATCGAAGACGCTGCCGCCAGCCCGATTTTCGCCAAGTACCCTGCGGTACTCAAGGACGCTCGCATGACGGCGTTCATTTGTGATTACCTGCGCATCATGTCGTCCGGCAACATGGCGCCCCATGAACTCGAAGGCCTCTTCGACATGGAGCTGTACAGCCTCAAGGAAGATCTGGAGCATCCATCCCACGCGGTCACCGGTATCGCCGACGCCATGCCTGGCTTCGGTATCGTCGCGGCGGTATTGGGTATCGTGGTGACCATGGCGTCCCTGGGCGACGGCGACCAGAAGTCCATCGGCTTGCACGTTGGTGCGGCACTGGTGGGTACCTTCTTCGGTATTTTGGCCGCATACGGTTTCTTCGGCCCGCTGGCCCACTCCCTGGCCCACGACGCCAAGGAAGAACTCAACGTCTACGAAGCCATCAAGGCTTCCCTGGTGGCCTCGGCCTCCGGCATGCCGCCATCGCTGGCGGTGGAGTTCGGTCGCAAGGTCCTGTACCCGGCGCACCGTCCAAGCTTCGCCGAGCTGGAACAAGCGGTTCGCGGTCGTTAGTGCTTTGCTTTGCAAATACGTTCCTTTTTTGGCGAGTGGCTGTTGCTGCCAGACAAGGCGCCGCGACGAGTCATAGCCCGCTATGGCGAGGAGCGGCAACGCCGTATGGCAGCAACAGGCACCGTCAAAATGGAACAGTATTTGTGAAGCAGAGCACCTAGGTCATGGAAAATAACCAGCCGATTATAATCAAGCGCGTCAAGCGCATCGCCGCGGGGCATCACGGGGGCGCCTGGAAAATCGCCTTCGCCGACTTCGCGACGGCGATGATGGCGTTCTTCCTGGTGCTGTGGCTGCTGTCCACGGCAACCCCGGAACAGAAGATCGCCATCGCCGGTTACTTCAAGGACCCGGTCGGTTTTACTGAAAGCGGCACGCCTTACATCATCGACCTGGGCGGATCACCGACCCTGGCACCGGATACGACCCTCAACCCCGAAGTCAAATCCCAGCCCCAGCCCGACAAGGTGACGACGGACACCGAGCAGGTCGAAGGCATGGCCGAGCAGATCGAGCGCGAACGCCTGGAATTGTTGCTGCAGGAATTGCAGAACAAGGTCGAAGAGAACCCGCAACTGCAGAAATTCAAGGACCAGATCCTGTTCGAGATCACGCCGAACGGCTTGCGCATCCAGATCATGGACGCCGAGAACCGGCCGATGTTCGACTCGGGTAGTGCGCGCCTGAAACCTTATTTCGAAGACATCCTGCTGGCCATGGCCGACACCATCAAGGCGGTGCCGAACAAGATCAGCATCAGCGGTCATACCGATGCCAAGCCCTACGTCGGCAAAGGTGATTTCGGCAACTGGGAGCTGTCCGCCAACCGTGCCAACGCGGCACGTCGCGCCCTGGTGGCTGGCAGTTATCCGGACGAGCAGGTGGCGCGGGTGGTGGGTTACGCATCCTCGGCGTTGTTCGATCGCAAGGACCCGTTCAACCCGGTCAACCGACGTATCGATATCGTGGTGTTGACCAAGAAGGCCCAGCAAGCCATCGAAGGTTCGCAAACCGATGACCCTGCACCGGATCCGGCCCAGGGCCTGGGCGCGCCGGGTGAAGTGCCGGCCACGCCTGGGGCTGCGGTTGATCCGAACGCCTTGCCAGCGGATCAGCAACCCGTGCCGGCCCATGAGCTGCGCGAACGCCTGAACCTGTTCGACGCGGCGCCCAAGCCGGTCGAGCCGCCGGCACAGTGACCCACAAAAAAAGCCGACATCATTGTCGGCTTTTTTGTCTGATCGTTCCCATGCTCTGCGTGGGAATGTCGCCCGGGACGCAGAGCGTCCCTTGTGACGCAGAGCGTCACCGGATGCGTTACCACGCAGAGCGTGGGAACGATTTTCCAACCGGGGTCAGTAACTGCTTTCCGGCAGGCTGGCGATGATCGAGCGGTAGCTGTTCATCCGCTGCTGATGCACGCGACCTTCTTCCAGCGCCTTGAGCAGGGCACACCCGGGCTCGCGGTCGTGCTTGCAGTCGCGGAAGCGGCAGGTGCCGATCAGCTCATTGAACTCGATGAACCCGGCTTCCACATCGGCCCGGCTGACGTGGCCCAGGCCGAACTCGCGGATGCCCGGTGAGTCGATCAATTCACCGCCGCCGGGGAAGTGGAACAGCCGCGCGGTGGTGGTGGTGTGGGTGCCCTGGCCGGACAGCTCGGACAACGGCCCGACGCGCGTCTCGACGTCCGGCAGCAGGCTGTTGACCAGCGATGACTTGCCGACGCCGGACTGGCCGACGAACACACTGATGCGCCCGTCCAGTTGCTGTTGCAATTGCTCCATGCCGTTGCCGTGGTGGGCCGAGACTTCCAGCACCGGGTAACCCAGATCCCGATAGACCGACAGCAGGGCGTTCAGCGCCGGGGCGTTGTGCTCGTCGATCAGGTCGAATTTGTTGAGCAGCAACAACGGACGGATGCCGGCGTGTTCGGCGGCCACCAGATAACGGTCGATCAGGTTGGCGTGGGGTTCGGGCAGCGGGGCGAACACGATGACGATCATGTCGACGTTGGCGGCCACGGGCTTGAGCTGGCCCCGGCTGTCTGGACGGCACAGTTCGGTGTGGCGCGGCAATTGCGCGACGATCACGCCGATGCCCTGGTTGCCGGCACGCCAGACGACCTGATCGCCCGTCACCAGCGCCGGCAGGTTGGCGCGCAAGTGGCAGCGGAACACTTGGCCGGCCAGTTCGCCTTCCCGGGCCTCGACCTCGACCTGCACGCCGAAGTGGGCGATCACCAGGCCAGTCTGTTCAGGGCCCAGGTCGCCACCCTCCAGGGCTTCGACAGCACTGGATTCGCGTTTGGCGGCGCGGGCGGCGCGCTCGCCCTGGATCTTTTCGATGCGCCAGTTTTGACGACGATTGAGTTGGCGTTTGGCCATGGGTGTTCCGTATGAAGAAATGCAGCGAATAGGGTAAAACGGCCGCGAGTTTAGCACGCCCAAGGGGCGGCCTAGGCTAAACTGCGTGGCTACGCCGAGGAGCTTCCCTATGCAAAACCCGCAGAACCTGATCTGGATCGACCTGGAAATGACCGGTCTGAACCCGGACACCGACGTCATCATCGAAATGGCCACCATCGTCACCGACAGCGACCTCAACACCTTGGCCGAAGGCCCGGTCATCGCGATCCATCACAGCGACGAGATCCTGGCCGGCATGGACGAGTGGAACACTCGCCAGCACGGCGGCTCGGGCCTGACCCAGCGGGTGCGCGAGAGCAAGATCAGCATGGCCGAGGCCGAAGCCCAGACCATCGCCTTCCTGGAGCAGTGGGTGCCCAAGGGCAAGTCGCCGATCTGCGGCAACAGCATCTGCCAGGATCGTCGCTTCCTGTACACCCACATGAAATCCCTGGAAAGCTACTTCCACTACCGCAACCTGGACGTCTCCACCCTCAAGGAACTGGCCGCCCGCTGGGCACCGCAAGTACGCGACAGTTTCCAGAAGGGCGGCAGCCACCTGGCCCTGGACGACATCCGCGAGTCCATTGCCGAGTTGCAGCATTACCGTAAGCACTTCATCAAGTTCTGATTGAAGCGCACGGCGCTCTTGTGGCGCGGGGATTTGTGGGAGCAAAGCTTGCTCGCGAAACAGGCGACTCGGTCCCTGGAAGACCGCATCGCCTTCATCGCGGGCAAGCCTTGCTCCCACGGATATCCTGACCACAGATTCCTTGTTTGGCTTGGTCGATGGCTGCCCTCTTTTGGTGCCTGCCCGAAATGGCTAGACTGCGCGCCTTCTCGTAAGGACCGCCATCATGTTGCTGATGCTTTATCTGATCGCCATCACCGCTGAAGCCATGACTGGCGCCTTGTCTGCCGGGCGTCGGGGTATGGACTGGTTCGGCGTGGTGCTGATCGCCTGTGTCACGGCGCTGGGTGGCGGTTCGGTGCGTGACGTGCTGCTCGGGCATTACCCGCTCACGTGGGTCAAGCACCCCGAATATCTGGTGCTGACCACTGCCGCAGCGATGTTGACGGTGTTCCTGGCGCGCTGGATGCGCCATCTGCGTTCATTGTTCCTGGTGCTCGACGCCGCGGGGCTGGTGGCGTTCACCCTGATCGGCTGCATGACGGCCCTGGAAATGGGCCATGGCATGCTGGTGGCGTCGGTCAGCGGAGTGATCACTGGGGTGTTCGGCGGCATTCTGCGGGACATCTTCTGCAACGATATTCCGTTGATCTTCCGTCGGGAGCTCTACGCCAGCGTTTCGTTTGCCGCTGCGTGGTGTTATCTGCTGTGCGTCTTCCTGCAACTGCCAAGCGAACAGGCGATCCTCATCACTTTGTTCGGCGGTTTCCTGCTGCGGCTCCTGGCGATCCGTTTTCACTGGGAAATGCCGAAGTTCGTCTACAACGACGAGGCTTGACGCTCGGCATGTTGCCGCAACGCCCACTCCACGTGCTCGCGCACCAGCTCCGACGGGTAGTCGCGCCGCGCCTCCAGCGCTTGCAGCACGGGAATCGTTGACGGCGCATTACCCAGGCCCACTGCCAGGTTGCGCAGCCAGCGCTCGTAACCGGCGCGGCGCAGCGGCGAGCCTTCGGTGCTGCTCAGGAACGTCGTTTCGTCCCACATGAACAGCTCGGCCAGCCCGGCATTGTCCAGGTTGTGCCGTGGCTTGAAGTCGCTTTCCCCGGACGGCCGGGCGAAGCGGTTCCATGGGCAGACGATCTGGCAGTCATCGCAGCCGAACACCCGGTTGCCGATCAACGGCCGCAGTTCTTCGGGGATGGCGCTTTTCAGCTCGATGGTCAGGTAGGAAATGCAGCGGCGGGCATCGAGTACGTAGGGCCCGACGAAGGCATTCGTAGGACAGATGTCCAGGCACGCGGTGCATTTTCCGCAATGTTCGCTGGCATGGGGTGGATCCACCGGTAGCGGCAGGTCGACAAACAGCTCGCTCAGGAAGAAATAGCTGCCGGCCTTGCGGTTCAACACCAGGGTGTTTTTACCGATCCAGCCCAGGCCGGCCTGTTCGGCGATGGCTTTTTCCAGGACCGGCGCGCTGTCGACGAAGGCGCGATAACCAAAGGGACCGATCACCGCCTGAATTTTTTCTGCCAGTTGCTGCACACGTTTACGGATCAATTTGTGGTAATCGCGGCCCAATGCATAACGCGAGACGTAGGCTTTCTCCGGTTGGCCGAGCATCTGCGCCATGTGCGTGTCGCCCGACAGGTAGTCCATGCGCAGGGAAACCACCCGTAGCGTACCCGGCACCAGTTCCTCGGGATGCGAGCGTTTGCTGCCGTGGGCGCCCATGTAGTCCATTTCGCCATGGTAGCCGGCATCGAGCCAGCGTTGCAGGTGTTGCTCATGCTCGGCAAGGTCCAGGCCGCTGATGCCGACCTGCTGGAAGCCCAGCTCGCGGCCCCACTCCTTGATGGATTGGGCGAGGGCGGGGAGGTCTGTGGGAATGGCAGGCATGAGGCGAGAGAAACCCAGAGCTGAGATGCGTATAATTCTGCCAGACATCGGAGCCCGAAGACGCATGCCGCACACTAAAGATGATTTTCCCGACGCGCTGTACAGCGCCGCGCAGGTCCGGGCCCTCGACGCACAACTGATCGCGGCCGGCACCACCGGTTTCGAATTGATGCAGCGCGCCGCCCGCGCCACCTGGCGAGCGATCGTCCGGCGCTGGCCTGACGCCCAGGAGCTGACGGTGCTGGCCGGGCATGGCAACAACGCTGGCGATGGCTACCTGGTCGCGACCCTGGCCCGGCGCGCCGGCTGGTCGGTGCGGGTGCTGACGGTGGGCGAACCCCGGCGCTTGCAGGGTGACGCCGCCAATGCCCACGCCGAGGCGGTGGCGGTGGGCGTGCCGATGGAGCCGTGGTCGGATGAGGCTGAATTGCGCGGTGTGTTGCTGGATGCGCTGCTCGGTACGGGCTTGAGTGGTGATGTGCGCGAGCCTTATGTGCGGGCTATCGATACGATCAATGTCAGCGGTCTGCCGGTCGCAGCGGTGGATATCCCCTCGGGGTTGTGCGCCGACACCGGTCGGGTACTGGGCACGGCAGTGGTGGCCGACCTCACCGTGACCTTTATTGGCTTGAAGCTTGGTCTGTTTACCGGCGAAGCGGCGGACCGGGTCGGTGAACTGGTGTTCAACGACCTGCACGCCGATCCAGATATTGTTGACGCGGCACCGGCCAGTGCCCGATTGCTCTCACCCCATAATCTGCCACGTCTGACGCCTCGTGCCGCCACGTCCCACAAAGGCAAGTTCGGTCACGTGCTGTTGATCGGTGGCGACCGGGGCTTTGGCGGCGCGATCCAGATGAGCGCCGAAAGCGCCCTGCGCTGCGGTGCGGGGATGGTTTCGATGGCGACCCGCAGCGAGCATGTATCCGCCGCGCTGACGCGTTTGCCGGAAGTGATGGTGCAAGGCACCCATTCGGCGAACCAATTGATGGGCTTGCTCCAGCAGGCCAGCGTGCTGGTGGTCGGGCCGGGCCTGGGCCAGGCCGCGTGGGGGCGCAGCCTGTTGTCGGCGGCGGCCAATGCGCCGCTGCCGCAAGTATGGGATGCCGATGCGCTGAACGTGTTGAGCAGCGGCGAGGTTCGCTTGCCTGAACAGTGTGTCATCACCCCGCACCCGGGCGAGGCGGCGCGATTGTTGGAGTTATCCACAGCCCAGGTGCAGGCCGACCGTCCGGCGGCGGCCCATGCATTGAGCCTGAAATACACCGCCACGGTGATCCTCAAGGGCGCCGGCAGCCTGATTGCCAGCCCGGACGGTCGCCTGGCGGTTTGCAGTCAGGGTCATCCGGCCATGGCCACGGCAGGCCTGGGGGATGTGCTGGCCGGCGTGGTCGGCGCCTTGCTGGCCCAGGGCATGGAGGGGTTCGAGGCCGCGTGCCTGGCGGTCTGGCTGCATGCCAACGCAGGTGCCCAGGCCGGTCGCTCGGGGCGGGGGCTGGCGGCCACCGATCTGATTCCGGCCATTCGTCAGTTGTTGGAGGAGCATTCACCGTGTCTGAAGTAACCCTGTACGTGGCGGACGAACAAGCCATGACACAATTTGGCGCCCGCATCGCGCAGATCACCGCCGGCCACGGCCTGATTTTTCTCGAAGGCGACCTCGGCGCGGGAAAAACCACTCTGTCCCGTGGCATCATTCGCGGCCTCGGGCACGTCGGCTCCGTCAAGAGCCCTACGTTCACCCTGGTCGAGCCCTACGAGATCGGCGACATTCGCGCCTTCCATTTCGACCTGTATCGACTGGTGGATCCTGAAGAGCTGGAATTCCTCGGTATCCGCGATTATTTCGAAGATGACGCCTTGTGCCTGATCGAATGGCCCCAGAAGGGTGCAGGCTTTTTGCCAAAGCCCGACCTGACCATTACCATTGGCGCGCAGAACGGCGGGCGTTCGCTGAAACTGACGCCGCAAGGCTCGCGTGGCGAGTCGTGGTGTGCCGCTTTGGCATTGGAAAACTAATTGATGATGGGGTTTGGTATGCGCTTTCGCGCGGTGGTTGCTGTCGTAGGACTGTTGCTTACGGCACTGGCCGTCGATGCTGTGGCCGAGACAAAGGTCAACAGCGTTCGCCTCTGGCGGGCGCCGGACAACACACGGCTGGTGTTCGACCTGACGGGCCCGGTGCAGCACAGCGTATTCACCCTGACCGCCCCGGATCGCCTGGTGATCGACATCAACGGTGCGTCCCTGGGCGCGCCATTGAACGTGGCGACCGCCAACACGCCGATTACCGCGATGCGCTCGGCCCAGCGTACGCCGACCGACCTGCGGGTGGTCATCGACCTGAAAAAAGCCGTGACCCCGAAAAGCTTCACCCTGGCCCCCAATGCCCAATACGGCAACCGGCTGGTGGTGGACCTGTTCGACAACCCGGCCGATGCGGCGCCACCTCCGCCGCCGCCGACCAATGTCGCCACGGTACCGGCAGTGCCGGTGACCCCGACCGAACCTGCGCTCAAGCTGCCACCGGCGCCGGCCGGCAAGCGCGACATCATCGTGGTGATCGACGCCGGTCACGGCGGCGAAGACCCGGGCGCCTCGGGCTCGCGCGGGCAGCGGGAAAAAGACGTGGTGCTGTCCATCGCCCGCGAATTGCAGCGCCAGGTCAACGGCATGAAAGGCTTCCGCGCCGAACTGACCCGTACTGGCGACTACTTCATCCCCTTGCGCGGACGTACCGAAATCGCTCGCAAGAAAGGCGCCGATCTGTTCGTCTCCATTCACGCCGACGCCGCACCTTCGGCGGCGGCGTTCGGGGCCTCGGTGTTTGCCCTGTCCGACCGCGGTGCCACGTCCGAGACCGCCCGTTGGCTGGCCGACAGCGAAAACCGTTCCGACCTGATCGGCGGTGCCGGCAACGTCAGTCTCGACGACAAGGACCGGATGCTCGCCGGTGTATTGCTCGATTTGTCGATGACAGCCTCGTTGACCTCCAGCCTGAACGTCGGCCAGAAAGTCCTGAGCAACATCGGTCGCGTCACGCCGCTGCACAAGCAGCGCGTCGAGCAGGCCGGGTTCATGGTGCTCAAGTCGCCGGATATCCCGTCGATCCTGGTGGAAACCGGCTTCATCTCCAACGCCAACGAAGCGTCCAAGCTGTCGTCTTCCAACCACCAGCAGGCGCTGGCCCGTTCCATCAGCAGCGGCGTGCGGCAGTTCTTCCAGCAGAACCCACCGCCAGGCACTTACATTGCCTGGCTGCGCGACTCCGGCAAGATCGCCCAGGGCCCGCGGGACCATAGGGTCAGCCCCGGCGAAACCCTGGCGATGATCGCCGTGCGTTACCAGGTGTCGCCCGCGACCTTGCGCAGCGCCAACAACCTCAAGAGCGACGAGCTCAAGATCGGCCAGACCCTGACCATTCCCGGCAATGACGTGGCGGTCCAGCAATGAGTGATGAAGTGATCGGCAGCAACGCTCGCATCGAACTGCTCAGCCCCCGGCTGGCGAACCAGATCGCCGCCGGTGAAGTGGTCGAGCGCCCGGCGTCGGTCATCAAGGAACTGCTGGAAAACAGCCTCGACTCCGGAGCCAAGCGCATCGACGTGGATGTCGAGCAGGGCGGCGTCAAGCTGCTGCGGGTCCGCGATGACGGTGGCGGTATTTCTTCCGACGACCTGCCGCTGGCCCTGGCGCGTCACGCCACCAGCAAGATCCGCGACCTGGAAGACCTCGAGCGGGTCATGAGCCTGGGGTTTCGGGGCGAGGCGCTGGCATCCATCAGTTCGGTGTCGCGCCTGACCCTCACCTCCCGCGCCCGCGACGCCGAGCAGGCCTGGCAGGTCGAGACCGAGGGCCGGGACATGGCTTCCCGTGTGCAGCCTGCGGCTCATCCGGTCGGCACCTCGGTGGAAGTGCGCGACCTGTTCTTCAACACCCCGGCCCGACGCAAATTCCTCAAGGCCGAGAAGACTGAATTCGATCATCTGCAAGAAGTCATCAAGCGCCTGGCCCTGGCGCGTTTTGACGTAGCGTTCCATTTGCGCCACAACGGCAAGACCATCCTCAGCCTGCACGAGGCCCACGATGATGCGGCCCGCGCCCGCCGTGTCGGCGCGGTGTGCGGCGCAGGTTTCCTGGAGCAGGCATTGCCCATCGAGGTGGAGCGCAATGGCCTGCACCTGTGGGGTTGGGTCGGGTTGCCGACCTTCTCGCGCAGTCAGGCGGACTTGCAGTATTTCTACGTGAACGGTCGGGCGGTACGCGACAAGCTGGTGGCCCACGCGGTGCGCCAGGCGTATCGCGATGTGCTGTTCAATGGCCGGCATCCGACCTTCGTGCTGTTTTTCGAAGTCGATCCGGCCGTGGTGGACGTCAACGTGCACCCGACCAAGCATGAGGTGCGTTTCCGTGACGGGCGCATGGTCCACGATTTTCTCTACGGCACCTTGCACCGCGCCTTGGGCGATGTGCGCCCGGAAGATCAACTGGCGGCGCCGGCGGCGGTGGGCGGCATGGTCCGGCCAACGGGGTTGGAAGCTGGCGAATTCGGGCCCCAGGGCGAAATGCGCCTGGCGGCCAATGCACTGCTGGAGCAGCCCCAGCCTCAGCCGAGCTACAACACGGCCGGGAGCGGTGCCGGCAGCGGCTATCAGTATCAATATACCCCGCGTCCGCAATCCAACGTACCGGCAGCCGAGGCCCAGGCGGCCTATCGCGAGTTCTTCAAACCCTTGCCGGAAGCCGGAGCCGCGGCGATGCCCGACGGCCAGGGCGATATCCCGCCGCTGGGCTATGCCCTGGCGCAACTCAAAGGCATTTATATCCTCTCGGAAAATGCCCAGGGCCTGGTCCTGGTGGACATGCACGCCGCTCATGAGCGGATCATGTACGAGCGGCTGAAAATCGCCATGGCCAGCGAAGGCTTGAGCGGCCAGCCGCTGTTGGTGCCCGAATCCCTGGCGGTCAGCCAGCGCGAAGCCGATTGCGCCGAAGAACATGTGGCCTGGTTCCAGCGCCTGGGCTTCGAATTGCAGCGTCTGGGCCCGGAAACCCTGGCGATCCGTCAGATCCCGGCCTTGTTGAAGCAGGCCGAGGCCAATCGCCTGGTCAGCGACGTGCTGGCGGACTTGATGGAATACGGCACCAGCGACCGGATCCAGGCGCACCTGAACGAACTGCTCGGCACCATGGCCTGCCACGGCGCGATCCGCGCCAACCGGCGCCTGGCCCTGCCGGAGATGAACGGCCTGCTACGGGACATGGAAAACACCGAGCGCAGCGGTCAATGCAACCATGGCCGGCCGACCTGGACCCAACTGGGCCTGGACGACCTGGACAAACTGTTCCTGCGCGGTCGTTGATGAGCCAGTTGCCACCCGCGATTTTCCTGATGGGACCGACCGCCGCCGGCAAGACCGACCTGGCCATCGAATTGACCAAGGTCCTGCCCTGCGAGTTGATCAGTGTCGATTCGGCCCTGGTCTACCGGGGCATGGACATCGGCACCGCCAAGCCGTCGAAAGAACTGCTGGCCGAATTTCCCCATCGCCTGATCGACATCCTCGACCCGGCCGAGGCTTATTCGGCGGCCGATTTCCGCCGTGACGCGCTCCAGGCCATGGCCGAGATCACCGCGCGGGGCAAGATTCCGCTGCTGGTGGGTGGCACGATGCTGTATTACAAGGCCTTGGTCGACGGGTTGGCGGACATGCCGGCAGCCGATCCCGAAGTACGCGCGCAGATTGAAGAAGAGGCCGCGCGCCTTGGCTGGCAAGCCCTGCACGAGCAATTGGCGATCATCGATCCGGAATCGGCGGCGCGTATTCACCCCAATGACCCGCAGCGGCTCAGTCGGGCCCTGGAGGTTTATCGGGTCAGCGGCCAGAGCATGACGGCCCTGCGCCAGCGACAATCTGCGCAAAGTACTGAAGCAGCCGCTTCGGGACTGCAACAATTGCCCTATACTGTCGCGAATCTGGCCATCGCTCCGGCGAACCGGCAAGTGCTGCATCGGCGAATTGAACAAAGATTCACATTAATGTTGGAACAGGGGTTCATAGACGAGGTCGTAGCCCTGCGTGAGCGAAGTGACCTGCATGCCGGGTTGCCGTCTATACGTGCGGTAGGTTATCGACAAGTCTGGGATTACCTGGACGGCAAGCTGACGTCAGCCGAGATGCAGGAGCGTGGGATCATTGCCACGCGCCAATTGGCGAAACGCCAGTTCACCTGGCTGCGCAGCTGGACTGACTTGCATTGGCTCGACAGTCTCGATTGCGACAATCTGCCACGCGCCTTGAAATACCTTGGGACCATCTCCATATTGAGCTGAGTCCTTGCAATTGCCGTCTATCCTTGGGGGTGTGACGGCCCAAGCCATCTGATTCCGATTTTTATTATTGATCCTTAAAGGAGTGCGGCACATGTCAAAAGGGCATTCGCTACAAGACCCTTACTTGAACACTTTACGTAAAGAGAAAGTTGGGGTGTCCATCTATCTGGTCAACGGGATCAAACTGCAAGGCACGATCGAGTCTTTCGACCAGTTCGTCATCCTTCTGAAAAACACCGTCAGCCAAATGGTCTACAAACACGCGATCTCGACAGTCGTGCCAGTTCGTCCAATTCGTCTGCCTAGCGCAACCGAATCCGAAGGCGGTGACGCTGAACCGGGTAACGCCTGATAGGAGCCTCCTTTGTTCTTTGAGCGCCACGGTGGTGGTGAACGGGCCATTCTCGTTCACTTGGATGGACAGGACCCTGAGGCGCGCGAAGATCCGCAGGAGTTTCAGGAATTGGCACTTTCGGCTGGCGCCGAGACCGTCGCGTTTTTCAACGTGCCGCGTCATCGGCCAACCGCCAAGTTCCTGATCGGCAGTGGCAAGGTCGAGGAGTTGCGCGACCTGGTCAAGGCCGAACAGGTCGATCTGGTGATTTTCAATCACATCCTCACGCCCAGTCAGGAACGTAACCTCGAACGTGTCTTCGAGTGTCGCGTGATCGACCGTACGGGGCTGATTCTCGATATTTTCGCCCAGCGCGCCCGCACCCATGAGGGCAAGCTCCAGGTCGAACTGGCCCAGCTTGAGCACATGAGTACGCGGCTGGTTCGCGGCTGGACTCACCTTGAGCGGCAGAAGGGCGGTATCGGCCTGCGCGGCCCGGGTGAAACCCAGCTGGAAACCGACCGGCGCCTGTTGCGGGTGCGCCTGCGCCAGATCAAGGGGCGGCTGGAAAAGGTCCGTAGCCAGCGCGAGCAGTCGCGACGCGGCCGCAAGCGCGCGGATATCCCGACGGTTTCACTGGTGGGTTATACCAACGCCGGCAAATCGACCCTGTTCAATAATGTCACCCAATCCGACGTCTACGCCGCCGACCAATTGTTCGCCACGCTCGACCCGACCCTGCGCCGGCTCGACCTGGACGACCTGGGGCCGATCGTGCTGGCCGACACCGTGGGCTTCATCCGTCACCTGCCGCACAAGCTGGTCGAGGCTTTCCGGGCTACGCTCGAAGAGTCGAGCAACTCCGACCTGCTGCTGCACGTGATCGATGCCGCCGAACCGGACCGCATGCTGCAGATCGAGCAGGTGATGGTGGTGCTGGGCGAGATCGGGGCCCAGGACTTGCCGATCCTCGAGGTATACAACAAACTCGATTTGCTCGAAGGCGTGGAGCCGCAGATCCAGCGCGATGCCGACGGCAAGCCGCAACGGGTCTGGCTGTCGGCCCGCGATGGCACCGGCCTGGACCTGCTCAAGCAGGCGGTGGCCGAGCTGTTGGGCAACGATCTGTTTGTTGGCACCCTGAAGTTGCCGCAACGTTTCGCCCGGCTGCGAGCTCAGTTCTTTGAGCTGGGGGCCGTGCAAAAAGAAGAACACGACGACGAAGGCGTCTGCCTGCTGGCTGTTCGCCTGCCTCGGGCGGAGCTCAATCGGCTGGTCAGCCGCGAAGGGCTGCAACCGATGGAATTCATCGAGCAACACACTTTGCAATAAAAGCCTGAGAAAGCTGTGTCAGGCATTCTGTAGCATTGGTCGGCGCGCCGTGGGTGCGTCTTTGCTTTATCAGATGGAGAGCGCTATGGCTTGGAATGAGCCGGGTGGCAACTCGAATAATCAGGATCCTTGGGGTGGCAAGCGTCGTAACAACGGCGACCGCAAGGGGCCGCCGGATCTCGACGAGGCCTTCCGAAAGCTGCAGGAAAGCCTGAACGGTTTGTTCGGTGGTGGTAAAAAACGCGGTGACGAGGGTGGCGGTCGTCCGGGCAAGGGCGGCGGTTTCGGCCTGCTCGGCATCGGTCTGGTCGTGCTGGCGGCTGTCTGGCTGTACAGCGCGGTCTATGTCGTGGACGAGCAGGAGCAGGCCGTGGTGCTGCGCTTCGGCAAGTACTACGAGACGGTTGGGCCGGGCCTGAATATCTATTTCCCGCCGATCGACCAGAAGTACCTGGAAAACGTCACGCGTGAGCGGGCGTACACCAAGCAGGGCCAGATGCTGACCGAAGACGAGAACATCGTCGAAGTGCCGCTGACCGTGCAATACAAGATCACCAACCTGCAGGACTTCGTGCTGAACGTCGACCAGCCGGAAACCAGCCTGCAGCACGCGACCGAAAGTGCCTTGCGCCATGTGGTGGGTTCCACCGCCATGGACCAGGTGCTGACCGAAGGTCGTGAACTGATGGCCAGCGAAATCAAGGAGCGCCTGCAGCGGTTCCTCGATACCTATCGCACCGGTATCACCGTCACCCAGGTCAACGTCCAGAGCGCGGCAGCCCCGCGTGAGGTCCAGGAAGCCTTCGACGACGTGATCCGTGCCCGTGAAGACGAGCAGCGTTCGCGCAACCAGGCCGAAACCTATGCCAACGGCGTCGTGCCGGAAGCCCGTGGTCAGGCCCAGCGCATCATCGAGGATGCCAACGGTTACCGTGACGAAGTGGTCTCCCGTGCCAAGGGTGAGGCTGATCGCTTCACCAAGCTGGTGGCCGAATATCGCAAGGCTCCAGAAGTCACCCGCGAGCGTCTGTACCTGGACACCATGCAGGAAGTCTTCAGCAACACCAGCAAGGTCCTCGTGACCGGCAACAAGAACGGCCAGAGCAATCTGCTGTACCTGCCGCTGGACAAGATGGTCGAGAGCGGGCGCAACACCAGCGCGCCGGCGACCAGTTCGGCGGCCGCCAGCAATGAAGCCAACGCTCGTGCGGCGGCGGACCTGCAGCAACAGCAAGCACGTACCAGGGAGAGTCGCTGATGAGCAATAAATCGCTGATCGCCCTTATTGTCGGTGTCGTCGTGGCGATCGCTGCCTGGAACTGCTTCTACATCGTGGCTCAGACCGAGCGTGCGGTGTTGCTGCAATTCGGTCGCGTGGTCCAGGCTGATGTCCAGCCGGGGCTGCATGTGAAGGTGCCGTACGTCAACAAGGTGCGCAAGTTCGACGGCCGCCTGATGACGCTGGATGCGCCGACGCAACGCTTCCTGACGCTGGAAAAGAAAGCCGTGATGGTGGATGCCTATGCCAAGTGGCGCGTGAAGGATGCCGAGCGCTTCTACACCGCGACCTCGGGCCTGAAGCAGATCGCCGACGAGCGCCTGTCCCGTCGTCTGGAGTCGGGCCTGCGTGACCAGTTCGGTAAGCGCACGCTGCATGAAGTGGTGTCCGGCGAGCGTGATGCGCTCATGGCCGACATCACCCGTTCGCTGAACACGATGGCGGAAAAAGAGCTGGGTATCGAAGTGGTCGATGTCCGGGTCAAGGCCATCGACCTGCCGAAGGAAGTGAACCGCAGCGTATTCGAGCGGATGAGCACCGAGCGTGAGCGTGAAGCCCGCGAGCACCGCGCCAAGGGTAACGAACTGGCCGAAGGCATCCGTGCCGACGCCGATCGTCAACGCCGTGTGCTGCTGGCCGAAGCCTATCGTGAATCGGAAGAGGTCCGTGGTGATGGTGATGCCCAGGCCGCTGCGATCTACTCCAAGGCTTATGGCCAGGATCAGGAGTTCTACGGGTTCTACCGTAGCCTGCGTGCCTACCGCGAAGCCTTTGCGAACAAATCCGACGTCATGGTCCTGGACCCAAGCAGTGACTTCTTCCGCTACCTGGAAAAGGCCAAGCCTTGATGCGGCGTTGACCTGAGGCACTCCGCCTGGCGGCTAAAGCGTCGGGCGGGGTGATCCTTTGGGAAAACGTGTGTATGATGCGGCAGCCGGGAAATTCCCGGCTTTTTTGCGTCTGCACGTTCGATTGCGGTTCACAGGTGCAGGCGTCGAGTTGGACGACTCGACAGGTTTTTCGAGGGAAGTGCTGGGCGAGGCCGATTGCTGGCCATTCGTCACGTCGCTCTTGCGCGTTTTTTGCCTAGGATGCGCGCCTGGCGCAGGCATTTTCTGCTTCACTCAAGGCCAGCCCGAAAGCTGGCCGCCCGGACCATAGGGGAATGGCGTAATGGCAACGGTAGACCGCTGGCTGCTGCCAGATGGCATCGAAGAAGTACTGCCACCGGAAGCTGCGCGTATCGAAGTAGCGCGTCGGCAGGTGTTGGATCTGTTCCAGAGTTGGGGTTACGAGTTCGTAGTCACCCCGCATATCGAGTACCTGGAATCCCTGCTCACCGGCGCGGGCCAGGACCTGGACCTGCGCACCTTCAAGGTTATCGACCCGCAGTCGGGCCGGCAGATGGGCTTTCGTGCCGACATCACGCCGCAAGTGGCGCGCATCGACGCCCACACCCTGCGCCGTGAAGGTCCGAGCCGCCTGTGCTACGCCGGCAGTGTGCTGCATGCCCAGCCGCGTGCCTTGTCGTCTTCGCGCAGCCCGATCCAGTTGGGCGCCGAGTTGTATGGCGACGCCAGCCCGAGCAGCGACGTAGAAGTCATCAGCCTGATGTTGGCCATGCTGCAACTGGCTGACGTGCCGGATGTCCACATGGACCTGGGGCATGTCGGCATCTATCGCGGCCTGGCCCGTGCGGCCGGTTTGTCCGGCGAAGTGGAGCAACAGCTGTTCGATGCCCTGCAGCGCAAGGCCATCGACGAAGTCATCAGCCTGACCGAGGGCCTGCCGACCGATCTGTCGGACATGCTGCGGGCGCTGGTGGGCCTGTGTGGCGGACGTGAAGTATTGGCCGCTGCCCGTGAACGCCTGGCCCATGCGCCGGCGCCTGTGTTGGCGGCGCTGGACGACTTGCTGGCGATTGCCGAGCGTCTGTCGGTGCGTTTCCCCGAGTTGCCGTTGTATTTCGACCTGGGTGAGTTGCGCGGTTATCACTACCACACGGGTGTCGTGTTCGCCGTGTTCGTCCCGGGCGTGGGCCAGTCCATCGCACAGGGCGGCCGTTATGACGACATCGGTGCCGACTTTGGTCGTGCCCGTCCGGCGACCGGTTTCTCTACCGATTTGAAAACCCTGGTGACCCTGGGGCGTGCTGAAGTCGAGCTACCGTCTGGCGGTATCTGGATGCCTGACAGTACGGATGCGGCACTCTGGCAAGCAGTCTGCCAGTTGCGCAGTGAGGGTCAGCGTGTCGTCCAGGCCTTGCCTGGGCAACCTTTGGCCGCCGCCCGTGAAGCGGACTGCGACCGGCAATTGATTCAGCAGAACGGGCTTTGGCAAGTATTGCCGCTGGCTTCTTGAGTTTTCCTGCCGGCTGCGGCCGGCACCAAGTTTGCGCGAATGAGGACAAGTGTTATGGGTAAGAATGTCGTAGTCCTGGGCACCCAGTGGGGTGATGAGGGCAAAGGCAAGATCGTTGATCTGCTGACCGAACATGCTGCCGCCGTAGTGCGCTACCAGGGTGGCCACAACGCAGGTCACACCTTGGTGATCGACGGTGAAAAAACCGTTCTGCACCTGATTCCGTCGGGCGTACTGCGCGAAGGCGTCCAATGCCTGATCGGCAACGGTGTGGTGGTTGCTCCCGACGCCTTGCTGCGGGAAATCATCAAGCTGGAAGAAAAAGGCGTACCGGTGCGCGAGCGCCTGCGTATCAGCCCGTCCTGCCCGCTGATCCTGTCCTATCACGTCGCGCTGGACCAGGCCCGTGAAAAGGCCCGTGGCGAGCTGAAGATCGGCACCACCGGTCGCGGCATCGGCCCGGCCTACGAAGATAAAGTAGCCCGTCGTGGCCTGCGCATCGGTGACCTGTTCCACCGTGAGCGTTTCGCCGCCAAGCTGGGCGAGTTGCTGGACTACCACAACTTTGTCCTGGTCAATTACTACAAAGAACCAGCCATCGACTTCCAGAAAACCCTGGACGAGTGCATGGAGTACGCCGAGCTGCTCAAGCCGATGATGCTCGACGTCACTGCCGAGCTGCACGAGCTGCGTCGCGCAGGCAAGGACATCATGTTCGAAGGTGCCCAGGGTTCGTTGCTGGACATCGACCACGGTACCTACCCGTACGTCACCAGCTCCAACACCACCGCCGGCGGCATCGCCACCGGTTCGGGTTTCGGTCCGATGTACCTGGACTACATCCTGGGTATCACCAAGGCCTACACCACTCGCGTGGGTTCGGGTCCGTTCCCGACTGAGCTGTTCGACGACGTCGGCGCCTTCCTGGCCAAGCGTGGCCATGAGTTCGGTGCTACCACCGGCCGTGCCCGTCGTTGTGGCTGGTTCGATGCCGTCATCCTGCGTCGCGCCATCGACGTCAACAGCATCTCGGGCCTGTGCCTGACCAAGCTGGACGTGCTGGACGGCCTGGAAACCATCAACATCTGCGTGGGCTACAAGAACCAGGACGGCGCCGTCATCGACGCACCGACCGACGCCGACAGCTACATCGGCCTGGAGCCGGTGTACGAGCAGATGCCGGGCTGGACCGAATCGACCGTGGGCGCCAAGACCCTGGAAGAGCTGCCATTGGCGGCCCGCAACTACATCAAGCGCGTCGAAGAGTTGGTCGGTGCGCCGATCGACATTATTTCGACGGGGCCGGACCGCAACGAAACCATCGTTCTGCGTCACCCGTTTGCCTGATAAGTCGTTGATGTAAAAAACAAAGGCCCCTCGTTTGGGGCCTTTGTCGTATCTGCCTGCCGAACGGCACGACCTTTGCTATGCATCGTTAACAATAAGTACTTCTTTGAAGTGCCATCAATTTAATGGCGTTTAGTAGAGGGATTCCCCTGTGTCGGCCGTTCTCTCACTGTTACAAAGCCGTCTATTGCGGCCTGTGTTCGTTACCCTGGGTATCGCCCTTTTGGTGCAAGTGCTCGTGGCCGTCGCGCTGACCCGAAGCACGGTCACCGCGCTGGAGGCCGACCTAGGGGGCCGGCTGGGGGTGGATAGTCAGAAACTGTCTGGCGAACTGGAGCAGGCCGGACGCGAGGTCACTTCAAGCCTGGACAGTTTGTCTGCCAGCACTCGTCAGCGCCTCACCGCCGGTTTGTCGACGCGCCTGAAGGACGAGCAGGCGCAGTTGCGCACGACACTCGAGAAATCGCTCAAGGATTCCGCCAACGATATGGCGCAACTCCTGGCCTCGGTCGCGCCACGCGCCATGTGGGACAGCGACATACCGACCCTTTCCGAATTCGCCCGCCGGGCCCAGCGCAACCCCAATGTGTTGTTCGTTATTTATGACGACGCCAGTGGTGAGCACCTGACTCGCTACCTGAACCGGGAAAACCCGATCAACAAGGCGCTGCTGGAGAAAGGCAAGGGCGAGCGAGCGTTGGATAAAGTGCTGGATGCGGCGAAGAGCGACCCCTCGGTGTATTACCTTGAAGCCTCGATCAGCCCCAACGGCGTAGAGATTGGCAAAGTATTGATGGGCGTTTCCACGGCTTCCGTTGAAGCTGACCTGAAGGCGCTGGACCAACGCTTCTTGGCCTTGATCGCCAGCAGCGACCAGTTGGTCGGTGACAGCCTCAAGGGGGCGGCGGCCGACAGCGCCACCGCCATGCGCGGTCGTCTGGAGTCGGCCCAGGCCACCGCCACACAGATGCAGACCAATACCTCTAGCACTGTGCAGGAAGCCGCAGGCACCTTGCGCTGGCGCATCGGCCTGGGCCTGGCGCTGGTGGGCTTCGGCGTGCTGGTGCTGCTGGCCGTGGTGCTGGGGCGTCGGGTGGTCAATCGCTTGAAGTTGCTGATCGCGGCCATGAACGACTTGGCGGCGGGCGAGGGTGACCTGACCAAGCGTGTGCAAATCAACAGCAAGGACGAAATCGGCGACATGGCCTCAGCGGTCAACCGCTTTGTGGATAAGTTGCAACCCATCGTGCGCGAGGCGGGCGATGTGGCCCAGCGTACCGGTGTGGAAATCGGTGCGATGACCTTGCGCAACTCCGGTGCCGACGCGGCGGCCGGGATGCAGCGTGATGAGGTGGCCGAGAGCCTGCGTGCGCTGTCGCAAATGGCGGATGAGGCTCAATCGGAAAGCCAGGCGATGCAGGCGGCTTTGCAGCAGGTGGTGGAGATCCGCCAGGCCACCGATGAAAACACTCGCACTTCGGCCAAGGTCAGTAGCTTGATCGAGGCGTTGGCCGGGCAGGTAGACACCGGGGCGAAAGTGATCGAGCGGCTGGCGCAGCAGAGCGAACAGATCGAAGTGGTGCTGACGGTGATTCACGGCATCGCCGAGCAGACTAACTTGTTGGCCTTGAACGCGGCCATCGAGGCGGCGCGGGCCGGGGAGACCGGGCGCGGGTTTGCCGTGGTGGCGGATGAGGTGCGGGCCCTGGCGAGCAAGACCCAAAGCTCAACGGGCGATATCCAGGCGCATATCGTGGCCTTGCAGCAGGGGGCTCGCGAGGCGGTGGCCGCTATCGGCCAGGCCGGGCGCCAGGCCAGCGAAGGCTTGTTGGTGCTGCGAGACAGTGCGCGGTTGCAGCAGTCGGTGCAGGCATCCGTGGAGCAGGTGCATGCGGCCATCGGCCTGGCGACTCAGGCAGCGGCTCATCAGGCCCAGGGTGCGCAAGCGGTGCGCGGGCGGGTGGAAACCATCCATGCCCAGGCCGAGAAGGCGGCCCAGGCCGTGGTCGAGACCACCGCCAGCGGCAAGGTGCTCGACAACCTGGCGGCGCAGTTGAAGGCAAGCCTGGGGCAGTTCCGGGCCTGATCAGGCTGCTAGGCTGGCCTCATCGCGAGCAAGCTCGCTCCCACAGGTGATTTTTAGTGGATACAGATTTTGTGTCCGGCATGAATCCCTTGTGAGAGCGAGCTTGCTCGCGATAGCGATGTCAGCGGCTCAGATATATTCCCAGAGGCCAGAAACGCAAAAACCCGCTTTCGCGGGTTTTTGTGAGATTCAAGGCCGTAACCTTGAAGCTTGAATTGGTGCCCAGAAGAAGACTCGAACTTCCACGACCTTGCGGTCACCAGCACCTGAAGCTGGCGTGTCTACCAATTTCACCATCTGGGCAGCATCTTCAGCGTTGCCGCTGTTGATGTGGCGCACTATACGGAGCGCATTTTGATCTGTAAACCCCTGTTTTTGTTTTAGTAATTGCCAAACGCAATTGCAGGGGCAAAAATGCAAAAACCCGCTTTCGCGGGTTTTTGTTGAGCATGCAGGTCATTGACCTGTTGCTCGAAATTGGTGCCCAGAAGAAGACTCGAACTTCCACGACCTTGCGGTCACCAGCACCTGAAGCTGGCGTGTCTACCAATTTCACCATCTGGGCAATATCGACATCGTGTGTACGTCGTCGATGGCGCGCACTATACGGAGCGTCTTTTTAACTGTAAACCCCTCCTGAGAAAAAAACCGCTAAATTTCACGAGCGGTGCTTTTCCGGGCTTCCAAGGCGGGCCAAATGACTTTAGAAAAGCGATCGGATGCTTGAAATTTCCCGTTTCATTAAGCCTATGCCAAACTAACCCGCATATAGACAAGGTGAAAACTCTCTAATGGCCGATTGGCAGTCCCTCGATCCCGAGGCCGCTCGTGAAGCGGAAAAATATGAAAACCCTATTCCTAGCCGCGAACTGATCCTGGCGCATCTCGCCGATCGGGGGTCGCCTGCTAGCCGCGAGCAGTTGGTCGAAGAGTTCGGTCTGACCACCGAGGACCAACTCGAAGCCCTGCGCCGCCGTCTGCGCGCCATGGAGCGCGACGCTCAACTGATCTACACCCGGCGCGGCACCTATGCGCCGGTGGACAAGCTCGACCTGATCCTGGGCCGCATCGCCGGTCACCGTGACGGCTTCGGTTTCCTGATCCCGGACGACGGCAGCGACGACCTGTTCATGAGCCCGGCGCAAATGCGCCTGGTGTTCGACGGTGACCGGGCCCTGGCCCGTGTTTCCGGCCTGGACCGTCGTGGTCGCCGTGAGGGCGTGATCGTCGAAGTGGTGTCCCGTGCCCACGAGTCCATCGTCGGCCGTTACTTCGAAGAAGGCGGTATCGGTTTTGTTGTGCCGGATAACCCGAAGGTCCAGCAGGAGGTGCTGATTACCCCGGGCCGTAATGGCGCCGCCAAGGTGGGTCAGTTCGTCGAGGTGAAAATCACCCACTGGCCAACTGCGCGCTTCCAGCCACAGGGCGATATCGTTGAAGTGGTCGGCAACTACATGGCGCCGGGCATGGAGATCGACGTCGCGCTGCGCACCTACGACATCCCTCACGTCTGGCCCGAGGCTGTGCTCAAGGAAGCCGCCAAGCTCAAGCCGGAAGTTGAAGAGAAAGATAAAGAAAAACGCATCGACCTGCGCCATCTGCCGTTCGTCACCATCGACGGCGAAGATGCCCGCGACTTCGACGATGCGGTCTACTGCGAAGCCAAGCCTGGCAAGCTGCGCCTGTTCTCCGGCGGCTGGAAGTTGTTCGTCGCGATTGCCGACGTGTCCAGCTACGTGAAGATCGGTTCGGCCCTGGATAACGAAGCCCAGGTGCGCGGCAACTCCGTGTATTTCCCTGAGCGCGTGATCCCGATGCTGCCTGAGCAGTTGTCCAACGGGCTGTGCTCGCTGAATCCGAAAGTCGACCGTTTGGCCATGGTGTGCGAGATGACCATCTCCAAGACCGGCGAAATGACCGACTACCAGTTCTACGAAGCGGTGATCCACTCCCAGGCGCGCCTGACCTACAACAAGGTCAGCACCATCCTGGAAACGCCGAAGACCAGTGAAGCCAAGACCCTGCGTACCGAATACGCTGGCGTGGTGCCGCATCTCAAGCAGCTGTACTCGCTGTACAAGGTATTGCTGGGTGCCCGTCACGTGCGTGGCGCAATCGATTTCGAGACCCAGGAAACCCGGATTGTCTTCGGTTCCGAGCGCAAGATCGCCGCAATCACCCCGACGACCCGTAACGATGCGCACAAGCTGATCGAAGAGTGCATGCTGGCGGCCAACGTGGCCACCGCGGAATTCCTCAAGAAGCACGAGATTCCTGCGTTGTACCGCGTGCACGACGGCCCGCCGCCGGAGCGTCTGGAAAAGCTGCGCGCCTTCCTCGGCGAGCTCGGCCTGTCCCTGCACAAAGGCAAGGACGGCCCGACGCCGAAGGACTACCAGGCACTGCTGGCCAGCATCAAGGACCGTCCGGATTACCATGTGATCCAGACCGTGATGCTGCGCTCCCTGAGCCAGGCGGTGTACAGCGCCGACAACCAGGGTCACTTTGGCCTGAATTACGAGGCGTACACCCACTTCACCTCGCCGATCCGCCGTTACCCGGACCTGCTCACGCACCGCGCGATCCGCAGCGTGATCCATTCCAAGCAGAACACCCCGCACGTCAAGCGCGCCGGTGCCATGACCATTCCGAAGGCACGGATCTATCCGTACGACGAAGCGGCCCTGGAACAGTTGGGCGAGCAGTGCTCCATGAGCGAGCGCCGCGCCGACGAAGCCACTCGCGACGTGGTGAACTGGCTCAAGTGCGAGTTCATGAAAGACCGCGTGGGCGAGTCGTTCCCGGGTGTGATCACTGCAGTGACCGGCTTCGGTTTGTTTGTCGAGCTGACCGACATCTACGTCGAGGGCTTGGTGCACGTCACCGCCTTGCCGGGTGATTACTACCACTTCGATCCTGTGCACCACCGCCTGGCGGGCGAGCGCACCGGTCGCAGCTTCCGTCTGGGCGACACCGTGGAAGTGCAGGTCATGCGCGTCGACCTCGATGAGCGCAAGATCGACTTCGGAATGTCTGACAAGCCCGCCGAAGCACCGACTGGCCGTAAAAAGCGTGGCAACGAGACCGCAGCGCCTGCGACCAAAGGTAAGGGTAAAGGTGCTCCTGCAAAAACCGCGGAGCCTGAGCCAGCCAGGGCCGGTCGCCGTTCGTCTGTCAAGGATAAGGCTCCCGAGGCCTACCGCCCCAGCGACGCTGCGGCGAAAAACGCCGAACTGCGCAAGAGCCGCGAGTTGAAGCAGCAGTTGCTCAACGAAGCCAAAAGCGGTGGTAAAGCGGCGTCTGGGGGAAAGTCCCACGGGGCGGAAAAACCGTCGAGCAAGCCAAGTAAACACCGTAAAGGCCCGCCAAAAGCGGGTTCGGCCCCCGCGAAAAGCGGCGGGTCGCGCAAACCTAAGGCCAAGTCATGAGTCTGGAAAAAATCTACGGCGTGCACGCCGTAGAAGCACTGCTGCGTCACCACCCTAAACGTGTCAAGCAAGTATGGTTGGCGGAAGGTCGCAGCGAGCCGCGTGTGCAGGCGCTGGTCGAACTGGCCACCCAAAACAAGGTTGCCATCGGCCAGGCCGAGCGTCGTGAAATGGACGTGTGGGTCGAAGGCGTTCACCAGGGTGTGGTTGCGGACGTAAGCCCGAGCCAGGTCTGGGGCGAGGCGATGCTCGACGAACTGCTCGATCGCACCGAAGGCGCGCCCCTGCTGCTGGTGCTGGACGGCGTGACCGACCCGCATAACCTCGGCGCCTGCCTGCGTTCGGCGGATGCGGCGGGTGCGTTGGCGGTGATCGTGCCTAAAGACAAGTCGGCAACCTTGACGCCGGCTGTGCGTAAGGTCGCCTGCGGCGCGGCGGAAGTGATTCCACTGGTGGCGGTGACCAACCTGGCGCGTACCCTGGAAAAACTCCAGCAGCGCGGCTTGTGGGTGGTTGGCACGGCGGGTGAGGCCGAGGTCAGCATTTATGACCAGGACCTGACGGGCCCGACGATCCTGATCATGGGCGCCGAAGGCAAGGGCATGCGCCGCCTGACCCGCGAGCACTGCGATTACCTGGTCAAGCTGCCGATGGCCGGCAGCGTCAGTAGCCTCAACGTTTCGGTCGCGACCGGCGTGTGCCTGTTCGAAGCGCTGCGCCAGCGCAGCGTCAAGGCTTCCGCCAAAAAATCCTGAGCCAGACGCGTATCAAATGTGGGAGCGAGCTTGCTCGCGATGACGGTGTATCAGTGCCAGAAATGTCGACTGGCACGCCGCTATCGCGAGCAAGCTCGCTCCCACAGTGTTTTGTGTGGGGCAGGATCGGCGGTTGTTCAAATAATCACCAATTGCCTTGCACCTCCCTCGACCCTTCTCTACAATTGCGCCCCTTGCTGTGATGGCAGGCACTCATGTGTCTAGCGTCCACAAGTCCATAAGTGTCATTCACTCCTTGTCTGACCGTTTTTGAGCGGCAGGCTACAACCCGTAAGGAGCATTCATGCGTCATTACGAAATCATCTTTTTGGTCCACCCGGATCAAAGCGAGCAAGTCGGCGGCATGGTTGAGCGTTACACCAAGCTGATCGAAGAAGACGGCGGCAAAATCCACCGTCTGGAAGATTGGGGCCGTCGTCAGCTGGCCTACGCAATCAACAATGTTCACAAGGCTCACTACGTGATGCTGAACGTTGAGTGCACTGGCAAGGCCCTGGCCGAGCTGGAAGACAACTTCCGCTACAACGATGCAGTGATCCGTAACCTGGTCATCCGTCGCGAAGAAGCCGTCACCGGCCAATCCGAGATGCTCAAGGCTGAAGAAAACCGCAGTGAGCGCCGTGAGCGTCGCGACCGTCCTGAGCACTCTGACAGCGCCGATGGCGATGACAGCGATAGCGACAGCGACAACAGCGATAACGCTGACGAGTAATCCACGGACCTTTTAAGGAGCCAATCACATGGCACGTTTCTTCCGTCGTCGTAAATTCTGCCGCTTCACCGCTGAAGACGTGAAAGAGATCGATTACAAAGATCTCAACACTCTGAAAGCCTACGTATCCGAGACCGGCAAAATCGTTCCAAGCCGTATCACCGGTACCAAAGCTCGTTATCAGCGTCAGCTGGCCACCGCTATCAAGCGCGCCCGCTTCCTGGCCCTGCTGGCCTACACCGACAGCCACGGCCGCTGAGACCGGGCAGTCGACGAGTAGTAAGGGATTGAATGCATGCGCGCCTTAGCTGACTTCATCATGCGGGGACGTGTGCAGGCCACGTTGGTTGTGGCCGGATCCGCGGCATTGCCGCTGTTGTTCTGGTTGAGTGCCGCCGCTGGGTGCCTTGTGCTCCTGCGGCGCGGTTCGGACGCCTTGAGCGTCCTGGGTATCGGGTTATTGTCAGCGTTGGTGAGCTGGTATTTCCTGAAGGACCCGACAACACTCCTGGTGTTGCTCGGGGCCGGTGGCCTGGCGTTGGTTCTGCGCGCCGGTCATACCTGGAACCGCGTGCTGCTGTGCAGCGTGGCCGTGGGGTTGTTGTGTGCGGTGAGCCTGGGAACTGTCTTCAGTTCCTTCATCGAGTCACTGGCGCAGACGTTCGAAGACGTCCTGCCGCTGGCGATGGGTGGGGTCTACGAGACATTCTCGGCAGACCAGAAGGCGCTTTTCACCGCTATGAGCGCTCCGCTGCTGATCATTTCGATAGCGTTATCGTCGCAGATCTTTAGCGTGCTGTGCCTGATTCTTGGGCGCTATTGGCAGGCGTCGTTGTATAACCCCGGTGGTTTCGGTCGCGAATTTCGCGCCATCCGATTCCCCAAAAGCGTGGCGCTGTCACTACTGGCCGTCATGTGTGTGGCTCCGTTTTTCGGGCTGCATGCACTGATCCTGTCGCCGTTGTGCAGTGTACCGCTGGTCTTCGCCGGCCTGGCCCTGATTCATGGGCTGGTGGCGCAGAAACGACTGGCCACGTTCTGGCTGGTGGGGATGTACGTGACGTTGTTGCCTTTCATGCACTTGCTCGGTCCGTTGCTCGTGGTCATGGCCATCGTCGACAGCCTGATTGATTTTCGCGGTCGTATGGCGCCGAAAGACGCCGACAACGCGAACGGTGAAGGTTAAAAGTTAGAGGATTTTCACATGCAACTGATCCTTCTGGAAAAAGTCACCAACCTGGGCAACCTGGGTGACAAAGTAAACGTTAAGGCCGGTTACGGTCGTAACTACCTGCTGCCTTACGGCAAAGCCACCGCTGCGACGGCTGCCAACCTGGCTGCGTTCGAAGAGCGTCGTGCTGAGCTGGAAAAAGCTGCCGCAGACCGTAAAACCTCGGCTGAAAGCCGTGCTGCCCAACTGGCCGAGCTGGAAGTGACCATCACTGCCACCGCTGGCGACGAAGGCAAGCTGTTCGGTTCGATCGGTACTCACGACATCGCTGACGCACTGACCGCCTCCGGCGTTGAAGTTGCGAAAAGCGAAGTTCGTCTGCCGAACGGCACCATCCGCAACGTAGGCGAATTCGACGTAGCCGTGCACCTGCACGCCGAAGTTGAAGCCACCGTACGCGTTGTCGTGGTAGCAGCTTAAGCAACACCTGTCGGCTGGCACCCTCGGGTGCTTGCCGGTAACATCGGGCACGATCCTGTTTACAGGTCGTGCCCTTTGTCTTTCTGCAATTCCTGATTTTCATAACCAGAAGTGGCCATGAACGAAATCACCGCTCCCGAGCAATACGATCTGCAAACCGCTGCCCTGAAGGTGCCTCC
The DNA here is from genome assembly GCF_019956035.1 of Pseudomonas sp. A-RE-22. Classification (NCBI taxonomy): domain Bacteria; kingdom Pseudomonadati; phylum Pseudomonadota; class Gammaproteobacteria; order Pseudomonadales; family Pseudomonadaceae; genus Pseudomonas; species Pseudomonas sp. A-RE-22. Next base: position 32,725 of record NZ_JAHBCZ010000011.1, on the reverse strand, counting down.
GCATTCCATCGAGGCCGAACAGGCCGTGCTCGGTGGTCTGATGCTGGACAACAACGCCTGGGAACGCGTGCTCGATCAAGTCTCCGATGGCGATTTCTACCGGCATGACCACCGGCTGATTTTCCGTGCGATCGCCAAGCTGGCCGATCAGAACATGCCGATCGACGTCGTGACCCTGGCCGAGCAATTGGACAAGGAAGGGCAGACGTCTCAGGTCGGTGGCCTCGGTTACCTGGGCGAACTGGCGAAAAACACGCCGTCGGTCGCCAACATCAAGGCTTACGCGCAGATCGTGCGCGAGCGGGCGACCTTGCGCCAATTGATCGGCATCAGCACCGAAATCGCCGACAGCGCCTTCAACCCGGAAGGCCGCACCGCCGCCGAGATCCTTGACGAAGCCGAACGGCAGATCTTCCAGATCGCCGAGGCCCGCCCGAAAACCGGCGGCCCGGTCAGCGTCAACGACCTGTTGACCAAGGCGATCGACCGTATCGACACCTTGTTCAATACTGACAACGCCATCACCGGCCTGTCCACCGGCTACACCGACCTCGACGAGAAGACCAGCGGCCTGCAGCCGTCCGACCTGATTATCGTCGCCGGCCGTCCGTCCATGGGGAAAACCACCTTTGCGATGAACCTGGTGGAAAACGCCGTGCTGCGCAGCGAAAAGGCTGTCCTGGTGTACTCCCTCGAGATGCCAGGCGAATCGCTGATCATGCGTATGCTCTCGTCTCTGGGGCGTATCGACCAGACCAAGGTTCGTTCCGGCCAACTGGAAGACGACGACTGGCCGCGCCTCACCTCGGCGGTCAACCTGCTCAACGACCGCAAGCTGTTCATCGACGATACGGCTGGTATCAGCCCATCGGAAATGCGCGCCCGGACCCGTCGCCTGGTGCGTGAGCACGGTGAGGTAGGGTTGATCATGATCGACTACCTGCAACTGATGCAGATCCCCGGTTCCAGCGGCGACAACCGGACCAACGAGATTTCCGAAATCTCCCGTTCCCTCAAGGCCCTGGCCAAGGAATTCAACTGCCCGGTGGTGGCTCTTTCCCAGTTGAACCGCTCCCTGGAACAGCGCCCCAACAAGCGTCCGGTGAACTCCGACTTGCGGGAATCCGGAGCGATCGAGCAGGACGCCGACGTCATCATGTTCGTGTATCGCGACGAGGTGTATCACCCCGAGACGGAGCACAAGGGCATCGCCGAAATCATCATCGGCAAGCAGCGGAACGGCCCGATCGGCTTCATCCGCCTGGCGTTCATCGGTAAATACACCCGGTTCGAGAACCTGGCGCCGGGTAGCTACAATTTTGATGACGACGAGTAAGCTCTTCATCGTCTGATCCGGCCTCATCGTCGGAACGCCGCCCGGAGCAGGCTCGCTCCCACCTTGGAATACATTCCTCTGTGGGAGCGAGCTTGCTCGCGAAAGGTGCGCCACCAATTTCCGACCATAGCCGTCGGAATTGGTTATTTTTTGTGCTATATTCCGCGCCCGCGATTTTTCATCTTTTATACCGGTTATCGACATGCAAGCAGCCAAGCCGTTATTTGACTATCCCAAGTACTGGGCCGAATGTTTCGGTCCGGCGCCATTCCTGCCCATGAGCAGGGAGGAGATGGATCAGCTCGGCTGGGATTCGTGCGACATCATCATCGTGACCGGTGATGCCTACGTCGATCACCCGTCGTTCGGCATGGCGATCATTGGCCGTTTGCTGGAAGCCCAGGGCTTTCGCGTCGGGATCATTGCCCAGCCGAACTGGCAGTCCAAAGACGACTTCATGAAGCTTGGCGAGCCCAACCTGTTTTTCGGTGTCGCGGCCGGCAACATGGACTCGATGATCAACCGCTACACCGCCGACAAGAAAATTCGCTCCGATGACGCCTACACCCCGGGCGGCATGGCGGGCAAACGGCCGGACCGCGCGAGCCTGGTCTACAGCCAGCGCTGCAAGGAAGCCTACAAACATGTGCCGATCGTGCTGGGTGGCATCGAAGCGTCGCTGCGCCGTATCGCTCACTACGATTACTGGCAGGACCGTGTCCGCAACTCGATCCTGATCGACGCCTGCGCCGACATCCTGCTCTACGGCAATGCCGAGCGGGCGATTGTCGAAGTCGCCCAGCGCCTGTCCTACGGCCACAAGATCGAAGACATCACCGACGTGCGCGGCACGGCCTTCATCCGTCGTGATACGCCGAAAGACTGGTACGAAGTCGACTCCACGCGCATCGACCGTCCGGGCAAGATCGACAAGATCATCAACCCGTATGTGAACACCCAGGACACGCAAGCCTGCGCCATCGAGCAGGAGAAGGGTCCGGTCGAGGACCCGAGCGAAGCCAAGGTCGTGCAGATCCTGGCGAGCCCGAAAATGACCCGCGACAAGACCGTGATCCGTCTGCCATCGGTGGAGAAGGTTCGTGGCGACGCGGTGCTCTACGCTCACGCCAACCGCGTGCTTCACCTGGAAACCAACCCAGGCAATGCCCGCGCCCTGGTGCAGAAGCACGGCGAAGTCGACGTCTGGTTCAACCCGCCACCCATTCCGATGACCACCGAAGAAATGGACTACGTGTTTGGCATGCCTTACGCACGCGTCCCCCATCCGGCGTATGGCAAGGAGAAGATCCCGGCCTACGAGATGATCCGTTTCTCGGTGAACATCATGCGTGGCTGCTTCGGTGGCTGCACGTTCTGCTCGATCACCGAGCACGAAGGCCGGATCATCCAGAACCGTTCCGAAGAGTCGATCATTCGCGAGATCGAAGAGATCCGCGACAAGGTCCCGGGTTTCACCGGAGTCATTTCCGACCTCGGCGGCCCGACCGCGAACATGTATCGCATTGCCTGCAAGAGCCCGGAAATCGAATCCGCGTGCCGCAAGCCGTCGTGCGTGTTCCCCGGCATCTGCCCGAACCTGAACACTGACCATTCTTCGTTGATCCAGCTGTACCGCAGCGCCCGGGCCTTGCCTGGGGTGAAGAAGATCCTGATTGCCTCTGGCCTGCGTTACGACCTGGCGGTCGAGTCGCCGGAATATGTCAAGGAGCTGGTGACCCACCACGTCGGCGGTTACCTGAAGATCGCTCCGGAGCACACCGAGGAAGGCCCGCTCAACCAGATGATGAAGCCGGGCATCGGCAGCTATGACAAATTCAAGCGGATGTTCGAGAAGTACACCAAGGAAGCCGGGAAAGAGCAGTACCTGATTCCGTACTTCATCGCCGCCCACCCGGGCACCACCGACGAAGACATGATGAACCTGGCGCTGTGGCTCAAGGGCAATGGTTTCCGCGCCGATCAGGTGCAGGCGTTCTATCCGTCGCCAATGGCCACGGCGACCGCCATGTACCACTCGGGCAAGAACCCGCTGCGCAAGGTCACCTACAAGAGCGACGCGGTGACCATCGTCAAGAGCGAGGAGCAGCGCCGCCTGCACAAGGCCTTCCTGCGCTATCACGACCCCAAGGGCTGGCCGATGCTGCGCGAAGCGCTGACCCGCATGGGCCGCGCCGACCTGATCGGGCCGGGCAAGAACCAATTGATTCCGTTGCACCAGCCGGCCACCGACAGCTACCAGAGCGCCCGTCGCAAGAACTCGACGCCAGCCGGCAGCCACAAGGTAGGCAAGGAAACCACCAAGATCCTGACCCAGCACACCGGCCTGCCACCGCGCGCCAGCGACGGCGGCAACCCATGGGACAAGCGCGAGCAGGCCAAGGCTGCGGCATTCGCCCGCAACCAGCAGGCCGCCAAGGAACGCAAGGACGCCGCCAAGGGCAAAGGACCGAAACCGGCGCGCAAGCCTGTCGTGCCGCGCTGATCGCCCTGCCACCTCGCAAAACGCCAGCCTAAGTGCTGGCGTTTTGCTTTCTAGCGGCGGTGCTGGCCGTTTGTTATCGTGGCGCCCGCCAATGTCAGTCAATTAAGTGCAGTCAAGCTGGACACAGCCCTTGTGGCGAGGGAGCTTGCTCCCGCTCGGCGGCGAAGCCGTCGTAAACCGGCTGGCACGGTCTGTCTGGGAAAGCTGCATGGGTTTGTTTGGGGCTGCTCCCTCGCCACAGGGTTCAGTGTGGATAAAGTCTCACCCTCCGATTCTCAAGGACGATTCATATGAGCACTCCGTTACCCGGCATCGGCATGGACAACAGCATCTCCCAGTTGATGGCCCGTCGCCGCATAGAAAGTCAAATCAACCTGCCACGGTTGTTCGCCGCCATTGATGCCGATCCAAGCATCGTCGGCGCGGGTGTGGTGTATATCGATGCTGAGTTCAATGTATTGACTTTGCGTGAGTTCAAGCCGATTTGCAGCATCAAGCCTAAACGGATCATCTTGCGCGAGGCGCAGAAATATATAGCGCCGGAGCAATTTGCCCAGCAGGTACAGAGCAATCCACGTGAGTCGCGTCTAGTTATTGAGGCGGTGAACACGACACTTTCTTGTGCGGGAGCGGTAATCAGTTGGGTCGTGATTGCCAGTGGAACCATCCTGGTCCCTTTCAGTGCCGGAGCCAGTGGTGTGATGGTGGCAATTGCCTGGACAGCTGCGGGAGCGAGCAGCCTCCAGTGCGTCAATGGACTTGTTCGCACCAGCCTCGAAGTTGCCAGCCCCCAAACGAATGACTGGCTGGACAGTGAGGCATGGTATCAAAACGCCTCAATAGGCTTGGATGCCGCTTCGTTGGTCGGCGTGGGGGCCTCTGCTTTGACGACAATCAAAATGGTCAGGGTTGCCAAGGCTTCGACCGGTAAAACTCTGCGCGAGGTCCTGCGGGGCTTGAACCGACAGGAGAGGGCTAAGCTGACCAAGGAATTGTTGAGTATCAATGATCCTCGTTTGACGTCAAAAATGCTCAAGTTGAAGCAACTTGCCGGTGAGTTACCCAAGCGCTTCACGGCCGCCGAACTCAAGCACGGCACTATTACCCAAATCAAGGATTCGCTTGGCGCAGCTATCGGGCTGAGCGGGAGCGCCCTATCAGGCAATGTCAAGACTATCGCTATTGGTCTGTACGAAGAGCTTGATGAATGAACAACGAACTTACACTTCGAGGCTTCTTCCAAAGGCATTTTCTTGGGTTTATTGCCGGTATCTTCGCGGCTTACATTTCAATTGCCTTGGCTATCTCACTGGCTTTCATAACCTATTTTCGATCATTGCCCCTAGCTGAAAGCGGCGTTTACATCATGCTGGGGGGCGCAGCGGTTACGCTGTTAGTGGCGCACGGTAACCTGATGGTCCTTTGGGGGCGACCGCGCTGGGTATGGTTGTTGGTTGGGGTATTCGTCTCCTGCCTGGTATTTGTCCTTCCGATGGTTGGTTACGCCCCTCATCGGGCGCTCTACGCTATGGCGGTATTATTCCCGGTGCTTGGCCTGTTGCTGCTGCAAAGCCAAAGGCAACGGGATATGCGTGACAAACTTGTCGCTATCCGCAGAAAGCGGGAGGCTCTGCGTGGCCCTCGATCATGAATGCGTAACGCTGCAAGCGTTTCGCTCCGTCAGGGCGTGCGCTGTCGTTGATGGCTTTAAGGAGATTGCGCCATGATCGGTGGTGGATCGCTGAAGCCATTCCTCGCCCGTTATTTTCCGGTTTTCATGGGGACGATCCTGCTGGGCTGCTTTTCCGGGTCCACGCTGCTTGTGTTGGCCGGGACCACTTATTGGCGTGCCCTGGAGCCGTCAGCCAGGACCGACTATGTCGGGCTCGGCACTTTGGCCCTGGTGATCGTTCTGGTCTTGGGCAACCTCTTGATCGCTCGCGGGCGCGCCTGGGCGGTCTGGTGGGTGGCGGGGTATTTCCTGGCCTGCCTGGCGGCGGTGCTGCCGACGTTCGCTTATCGACCGCATCAGGGTGTGTACCTATTCGCGGTGTTGTTGCCGCTGCTGGGGCTCTTGCTGCTCAACAGCAAGCGCCATCGGGAGATGCGCAGCAAACTCGTCGACATCCGCCGCCAACGCGCGCTGATCATCCAGGCCGCCAAGGCATCACGCCCGCGTCGCTGAGTCGATTTGCGCTGTCGGCGCCGCATTTATGTGCATTGCTTTGCAGATGAATTCGGGCAGCGCGCGTTTTTAGTGCTCTACTGCCTTGAGTAGACAAAGAAAGTGTCCGGCCTGCCTGCATGGCATAAGTCTTGCGCCGCTTTCGATAACGCCCAGGCTCGCAGGAGGCACGTCGTGTCGATTCATGTCGCATTGCATCACGTCACGCATTACCGCTACGACCGCGCCGTCGAGCTCGGCCCGCAGATCGTTCGCCTGCGCCCGGCGGCCCACAGCCGCACGCGGATTCTTTCCTATTCGCTGAAGGTTTCGCCCGAGCAGCATTTCATCAACTGGCAGCAGGACCCCCAGGGCAACTACCTGGCGCGGCTGGTGTTTCCCGAGAAAACCCGGGAGATGCGCATCGAAGTCGATCTGCTGGCGGAAATGGCGGTGTTCAATCCGTTCGACTTCTTTCTCGAGCCCTACGCCGAAAAGATCCCGTTCGCCTACGCGGCCGACGAGCGCAAGGAGTTGGCGCCTTACCTGGAAACCCTGCCGCTGACGCCGAAATTCCAGGCCTATCTGGACGGCATCGACCGCACGCCGTTGCCTGCGGTGGATTTTTTGGTGGCGCTCAACCAGCGCCTGAGCGAAGACATCAACTACCTGATTCGCATGGAGCCGGGCGTGCAGACCCCGGAGCACACCCTTGAGCACGCATCCGGCTCTTGCCGCGACTCGGCCTGGCTGTTGGTGCAGCTGTTGCGCAACCTTGGCTTGGCCGCGCGTTTCGTTTCCGGTTACCTGATCCAGTTGACTGCCGATGTGAAAAGCCTTGATGGCCCGTCCGGCACCGACGTGGACTTCACCGACCTGCATGCCTGGTGCGAGGTCTACCTGCCCGGTGCTGGCTGGATCGGCCTGGATGCGACATCCGGGTTGTTCGCCGGTGAAGGCCACATCCCGTTGGCCTGTAGTCCCGATCCGTCCTCGGCGGCCCCGATCAGTGGCTTGGTGGAGCCTTGCGAGTGTGAGTTCAGCCACGAAATGTCCGTCGAGCGGGTCTGGGAAGCACCGCGGGTGACCAAGCCTTACACCGACGCACAGTGGCTGGCGATCCAGGCACTGGGGCGCCAGATCGATGCCGACCTGTTGGAAGGCGACGTGCGCCTGACCATGGGGGGCGAACCGACCTTTGTCTCCATCGATGACCCGGATGGCGCCGAGTGGAACACCGCGGCACTCGGGCCGGACAAGCGCCGGCTCTCCGCCGAGCTGTTCCAGCGCATGCGCAAGCACTATGCGCCCAAGGGGCTGGTGCATTTCGGCCAGGGCAAGTGGTACCCCGGCGAGCAATTGCCGCGCTGGTCGCTCAATTGCTATTGGCGGCGCGACGGGGTGCCGATCTGGCACAACAGCGCGTTGATCGCCGATGAGCAGGAGGACTACGGCGCCGATGGCGAACTGGCCGGACGTTTCCTGGCGAGCGTTGCCGAGCGTTTGAAAATTCCTGCGCGCTTCGTGTTTCCGGCCTACGAAGACAACTTCTATTACCTCTGGCGCGAAGGTGCATTGCCTTCGAATGTCACGGCCGAGGACCCACGCCTGGAGGACGCCCTGGAGCGTGCACGGTTGCGCAAGGTCTTCAACCAAGGCCTGGACAAGGTCATCGGCCAGGTCCTGCCGCTGGCCCGCACCGCCAAGGGCGATCAATGGCAAAGCGGTCGCTGGTACCTGCGTGACAGTCACTGCCGCCTGGTGCCGGGGGATTCGCCCCTGGGCTATCGCTTGCCACTGGCGTCCCAGCCTTGGGTGACGGCGGCCGAGTACCCGTTCATCCACCCCACCGACCCGAACCAGGACTTGCCCGTGCTGCCCGGCACCGAGCAACTGGCGCGTCACGGCGAGCCGGCGACCGAGCAGGAGCATGTCCCGGAGATCGACAAATCCGCCGACTGGCTGACCCGCACGGCTTTCTGCGCCGAGGCCCGCGAAGGTCGGCTGTACCTGTTCATGCCGCCACTGGAGCGGGTCGAGGATTACCTGGAACTGGTCAGCGCCATCGAGGCGACGGCTGAGGAGCTGCACTGTCCGGTGCTGTTGGAGGGCTACGAGCCGCCGAGCGACCCGCGCCTGGGCAATTTCCGCATCACCCCCGACCCCGGTGTGATCGAGGTCAACGTGCAGCCTTCGGCGACCTGGGATGAGTTGGTCGAGCGCACTGAATTTTTATACGAAGAAGCGCGACAGACCCGGCTGACCACCGAGAAATTCATGATCGATGGCCGGCACACAGGCACCGGCGGCGGTAACCATTTCGTACTGGGTGGCGCGACACCGGCTGACTCTCCGTTTCTGCGGCGTCCCGACCTGCTGCGCAGCCTGATCAGTTACTGGCATAACCATCCGTCGTTGTCCTACCTGTTTTCCGGATTGTTCATCGGCCCGACCTCCCAGGCACCTCGCGTGGACGAGGCGCGCAACGACGCGTTGTACGAGCTGGAAATCGCTTTCGCGCAAATGCCACAGCCCGGCGAGGAATGCCCGCCGTGGTTGGTCGATCGCCTGTTGCGCAACCTGTTGATCGACGTGACCGGCAATACCCACCGTGCCGAATTCTGCATAGACAAGCTCTATTCGCCGGACGGCGCCACCGGGCGTCTCGGCCTGTTGGAGTTGCGTGCTTTCGAGATGCCACCCCACGCCCGCATGAGCCTGGCCCAGCAATTACTGCTGCGGGCGCTGGTGGCGCGGTTCTGGCGCGAGCCTTATGCGCCGGCGAAACTGGCGCGCTGGGGCACCGAGCTGCATGACCGGTTCCTGTTGCCGCACTTTATCGAGCAGGATTTTGCCGACGTCATCCATGAGCTGAATGCCGCCGGCTACCCGCTGCGGGCCGAGTGGTTCGCTGCGCACCTGGAGTTCCGCTTCCCCAAGGTGGGCGATTACGCGGTCAGCGGTATCGAGCTGCAATTGCGCCAGGCCCTCGAGCCTTGGCATGTGCTGGGGGAAGAGGGCGCGGTGGGCGGCACCGTGCGTTATGTGGATTCCTCCCTGGAGCGCTTGCAGGTCAAGCTCAGCGGCCTGGCGCCGCAACGCTACCTGCTGACCTGCAATGGCGTACCGGTGCCTTTGCAACCCACCGGCCGGGTCGGCGAGTTCGTCGCCGGGGTGCGTTTCCGCGCCTGGCAACCGGCCAACTGCCTGCAACCGACCATCCCGGTGCATGCGCCGCTGGTCTTCGATTTGCTCGACACCTGGATGCAACGTTCCGTGGGCGGCTGCCAGTATCACGTGGCCCATCCGGGCGGGCGTAACTACGACAGCTTGCCGGTGAATGCCAACGAGGCCGAAAGCCGGCGGATGGCGCGTTTCTTCCGTATCGGACATACGCCAGGGAAACTTCCGATACCCAGCCTGGCCATGGATGACGAGTTTCCGCTCACACTCGATCTGCGACGCTTTCCAGGGGCTTCAATGTAGGAGCTGTGTAGGAGCTGTCGAGTGCAACGAGGCTGCGATCTTTCCCCGGACACTTGAGTCCCAAGCGAAAGATCAAAAGATCGCAGCCTCCGGCAGCTCCTACAGGGCACGACCCAGCGTCTGGTCACACTCTTCCACCTATCCGGGCGTCATGCGCTTGCGCTAGTCTCACCTTTTATTGCCGTCTGCCGAGCTTTCCATGCCTGACCTGCTTGACCGTTACCCGCTGACGACGGGCACCTATCACGAACTGTTGGACGACAACGGTGCGGTGCGTCCGCACTGGCGGCGGTTGTTCGATCAGTTGCAGCGCAGCACGCCGGCTCACCTGATCCAGCGTCAGGCGCTGCTGGCTCGGCAGATCCAGGAAAACGGTGTCACCTATAACGTCTACGCCGATCCGAAGGGCGCCGACCGGCCGTGGGAGCTGGACCTGCTGCCCCACGTGATCGACCCGCAGGAATGGAAACATCTGTCGGCCGGGATCGCCCAGCGTGCGCGGCTGCTCAATGCGGTTCTGGCCGACCTGTATGGGCCACAGCGGCTGATCAGCGAAGGGCTGCTGCCGGCGGAGCTGGTATTCGGGCACAACAATTTTCTTTGGCCCTGCCAGGGCATTGCCCCACCGGATGGCAGCTTCCTGCACTTGTATGCGGTGGATCTGGCGCGCACGCCCGATGGCCGATGGTGGGTCACGGCGGATCGGACCCAGGCGCCTTCGGGGGCCGGTTATGCGCTGGAAAATCGCATGATCGTTTCCCGCGCGTTCCCCGAGCTGTATCGCGACCTGAGGGTGCGCCACCTGTCCGGGTTCTTCCGCACCTTGCAGGAAACCCTGGCACGACAGGCGCCCAGCGACGGTGAGTCGCCACTGGTGGTGCTGTTGACGCCGGGGCGGTTCAACGAAAGTTATTTCGAGCATCTTTATCTGGCACGCCAGCTTGGCTATCCGCTGGTGGAGGGGGGCGACCTGACCGTGCGGGACGCCACGGTCTACCTCAAGACCCTCAGCGGCCTGCGCCGGGTTCACGCCATCATGCGCCGGCTCGACGACGATTTCTGCGATCCCCTGGAGCTGCGTACCGATTCAGCCCTCGGCGTGCCGGGACTGCTGGAAGCGGTGCGCCAGGGCCGTGTGCTGGTGGCCAATGCCTTGGGCAGCGGCGTGCTGGAGTCACCGGGCCTGTTGGGGTTCCTGCCGAAGATCAACCAGTATCTGTTCGGCGAGGAATTGATACTACCGTCCATCGCCACCTGGTGGTGCGGTGAGCCGCCGGTGCTGGCCCAGGCCCTGGAAAAGCTGCCGCAACTGTTGATCAAGCCGGCGTTTCCTTCCCAAAGCTTCACCCCGGTGTTCGGCCGGGACCTGAACGAGGCGCAGCGCGGCCAACTGGCGGCGCGCATGCAGGCTCGGCCCTATGCCTATGTCGCCCAGGAGCTGGCGCAACTGTCCCAGGCCCCGGTCTGGCAGGCCGAAGACGGGCACATCCAGCCTCGGGCCATTGGCATGCGCGTGTATGCCGTGTCCGGGAAGGATGATTATCGGGTGCTGTCGGGTGGCCTGACCCGCGTGGCTGCCGAGGCCGACGCCGAAGTGGTGTCGATGCAGCGCGGCGGCGCCAGCAAGGACACTTGGGTGTTGGGCGAGCAGGCCCCCGGTGGTGAACAATGGACGGCCCAGCGAACCGTAGGCGTCCACGACCTGGTTCGACGCGATCCGTACCTGCCGTCGCGGGTGGTGGAAAACCTGTTCTGGTTCGGCCGTTACTGCGAACGCTGCGACGACAGCGCGCGGCTGCTGCGGATCATGTTGGGGCGTTACGTCGATGGCGACGACCCGCAGGCCCTGCAGTCGGCGGTGTCCCTGGGCGAAAGCCTGATGCTGCTGCCTGAGGAGGGCGAGCTGCACGAGCGTTTGCTGGCGGCGCTGTTGGGGGACGACTGGTCGTTCAGCCTGCGCTCCAACCTGCAGCGCTTGCAGTGGGCGGCCTCGCAGGTTCGCGGCAAGCTGTCCCGGGAGAACTGGCAGGCGCTGGTGGAGTTGCAGCGCGAAGCGATGGAGCTGGAAACCGAGGAACCGGATTTCGGTGAGTTGCTGGATTTCCTCAATCGGCTGGTGATGTCCCTGGCGGCGTTGTCCGGATTTGCCTTGGACGACATGACCCGCGACGAGGGCTGGCGCTTCTTGATGATTGGCCGGCGCCTGGAACGCTTGCAGTTCCTCAGCAGCAGCCTGGCGGCGTTTTTGCGCAGCGATGCAGTGTTCGACCAGGCTGGGCTTGAGTGGCTGCTGGAACTGGGCAACAGCAGCATCACCTACCGGTCGCGCTACCTGGCGGTGGCGCAACTGATCCCGGTGCTGGATCTGTTGTTGCTGGACGAACAGAACCCCCACGCGGTGCTTTTCCAGTTAAAGCTGGTGGCCCGCACGCTCAAACGCCTGAACGACGATTTTGGCGCACCGAAGGAAACGGCCTTGCCAGAATTGGTGACGCGTCTTTCTCGCTTTGACTTGCGTTGCCTGGAAAATCCCCTGTTTGGTGAGGCCAGCCTGCGCGCAGCACTTGATGGGCTGGCCGACCTATTGCAGGAAGTGGCCGATGTCGGTGGCCAGGTATCCGATCGCCTGGCCTTGCGTCATTTCGCCCACGTCGATGACGTCAGCCAACGCACGGTGTCCGTCTGATGAGCGCTCGTTACCAGATCCTCCACGACACCCATTACCACTATGACAGCCCGGTGTCCCTGGCCCAGCAGCTTGCCCATCTGTGGCCGCGCGCCTGTGACTGGCAGCGTTGCACCGAACAGCAGTTGCTGATCAGCCCGGAGCCGACGACCCGTCGCGATGAGCAGGATGTGTTCGGCAACCCGCTGACCCGCCTGGCCTTCGAACGCCCCCACGACGAGCTGCTGGTCAATGCTCGCCTCAGCGTTGAGGTGCTGTCTCGCCCCGCGCTGGACTTCAACCTGTCCCCGGCCTGGGAGTCGACCTGCAACGCGCTGACCTACAGCGGCCGGCCACTGGCGGCGCCATTGCTGGAGGCGTGCCGTTTTCGTTTCGAGTCGCCGTATGTGCACCTCAAGCGCAGCTTCGTCGAGTTTTCCGAAAGTTGCTTCCCGCCGGGGCGACCGTTGATGGTTGGCGTGCGGGCGCTGATGGAAAAGATTTTCGATGAGTTCACCTTCGATGCCGAGGCCACCCAGGTGGCCACGCCGCTGGTGGAGGTGCTGGAGCGGCGGCGGGGCGTGTGCCAGGACTTCGCCCACTTGATGCTGGCCTGCGTGCGTTCTCGCGGGCTGGCGGCGCGTTACGTCAGTGGCTACCTGCTGACCCAGCCGCCACCCGGCCAACCAAGGCTGATTGGCGCCGATGCGTCCCATGCCTGGGTCTCGGTGTATTGCCCGGTATTGGGTTGGGTGGACTTCGACCCGACCAACAACGTCCAGCCGGCCTTGGAACACATCACGCTGGCCTGGGGCCGGGATTTTTCCGATGTGTCGCCGTTGCGGGGAGTGATCCTGGGCGGCGGCAATCATGATCCCGAGGTACGGGTGACGGTGATGCCGCTGGAGTCATGATCGCTGTGTGGAAAATGTGGGAGCAAGCTCGGCTCCCACAGATTGTGTGTCCTATGGATGATGAGGTTTTCCCATGTTCCCGGTTTCCATCAAAGGCGTGCTGCAATCCCCCGAAGGCCTGGTCGTGCTGATGCTCAACGAACGGGACGAATGGGAACTGCCCGGTGGACGGATCGAGCTGGGCGAAACGGCGCCGCAGTGCCTGGCACGGGAGATCGATGAGGAGCTGGCGGTTGAGGTAAGTGTGGGGGAGCCGCTGGATTCGTACTTGTTCGAGGTCATTCCCGGCAAGCATGTCTTCATCTCCACGTACCGCTGCCAGTTGCTGGGCGGTTTCGTGCCGATGATCAGCCATGAGCACAAGCAGATCGGGTTGTTCGAGCCTGGCCAATTGCCGGCCAATCTACCTGCAGGCTATCGCCTGTCGATTATCAAGGCGCTGGGATTGTGAGGGCCGGCAGTGGGACTGCCGGCCCTGGACACAGAACCGGGGGGCCGGATCGAATCATCGGGCCCAGGGGGTATCAGGCGTCGGGCGCCTGATCTTTCGGTGCATCAACATCATCTTCTGCCGCCACTTCGCCTTCGGCATCCGGGGTCAGTGCGGCTTCTTCTTCAGCTGTGGCTTTCTTGCGCTGCAGCTTTTCCTCTTTCTTCTGCTCCTTGGCCAAGTCTCTTTGACGTTTGGCGAAGGAATAATTGGGTTTGGCCATGGGCGATCCTCTGGGGTCGAAGGTGAGGTTGAGCGGCGCATATTCTGCCCTGTATCGGGGCCGAGCCGTTAGCTGGGTTTTTGTTCGGCCCACTTTGGCTGCACTGACGGTTGCCATTCGTCCAGCGCATCGAGCAGGTTCTGCGCTGATTCGCTCACTTGCAGCATGTCACGATGGGGCGCGCGCACGAAGCCTTCGCCGACGATATGATCGAGAAAACCGGTGAGCTTGCTGTAGAAACCGTTCACTTCCAGCAGCCCCAGCGGTTTGCCGTGGTAGCCGAGCTGGCCCCAGGTCCAGACTTCGAACAACTCCTCCAGCGTGCCGAGGCCGCCGGGCAGGGCGATGAAGGCATCGCTGAGTTCGGCCATGCGTGCCTTGCGGGCGTGCATGCCGTCCACCACTTCCAGGCGGGTCAGGCCGCTGTGGCCGATTTCCTTGTCCTTGAGGCTTTGCGGGATGATGCCGACGACCTCGCCGCCGGCCGCCAGGGCCGCGTCAGCGACGATCCCCATCAGGCCGACGGCACCGCCGCCGTAGACCAGGGTCAATTTTCGTTCCGCCAATGCCCGGCCCAGGGCCTGCGCCGCTTCACGATACGCTGGATCGGTGCCGGTGCTGGCGCCGCAAAATACACAAACAGACGCGATGGACATGCTTTACTCCATGATCAGTAACCGACCCAGAGTAAAGCCTGGTCTTGGTCGCGCAAAGCGATTAAACCTCGCGTTGAGGTTTTTCGTAGGTGCCACTGGCGCCGCAGGCGTAGGCGGCGAGCAAGCTGCATAACAGGCTGTTGACGTTCATGATGGGCGCTCCCGAGAGGTGGTGAGGCCGATCATAGAGCGGTGTCATCCCTCTGGTTGGTTGATTGTGTCCATCAGGCTGATAGCCTTAAGTTGTATACAATCTTTGATTCAGGTCATAGGAACTTGTCTGAAATTCAGGCAGTCTTCCCCTTTGACGGATTTTTGTTAACCATGCCTTGGAGATTCACGATGTTTGCCAAACTTGTTGCAGTATCTCTGTTGACGCTGGCCAGCAGCCAACTGATGGCAGCGGAGTGCAAGACCACCATCGACTCGACCGACCAGATGTCCTTCAACACCAAGGCCATCGAGATCGACAAGAGCTGCAAGACGTTCACCGTAGAATTGACGCATTCGGGCAGTTTGCCGAAAAACGTCATGGGCCATAACTGGGTGCTGAGCAAAGAGGCTGACATGCAGCCGATCGCCACCGATGGCCTGGGCGCTGGCATCGACAAGAATTACCTGAAGGAAGGTGATACTCGCATCATCGCCCACACCAAGGTCATCGGAGCCGGGGAAAAAGACTCGGTGACCTTCGACGTGTCTAAACTGGCTGCCGGTGAGGCATACGGTTTCTTCTGCTCGTTCCCGGGCCACATCTCGATGATGAAAGGCACCGTTACCCTGAAATAATCAGCTTCAGGCACAAAAAAGCGGCGCTTCTTTCAGAAATGGGAAGCGCCGTTTTTTTGGGTTTTTTTCGGTGGGTGTCTGGTTGTTTTGGGGTGTATATCCGTTTTTTGCGTAACGGATATACACACCAACCCACGCCCCTCAGCCATCGCGAGCAAGCCCGCTCCCACAGTGATTACCCGTTACGGAGCGTAAGGCATCACCCGCTTGTGCTCAGTCTTGCGATAAGTCTCGCAAATGATCCTGAACGCCTCGTCCCGCACAGGCTCGCCGTGCAGGAACGCATCGATCTCGGCGTAGGTCACGCCGTGGGAGGCTTCGTCCGGCTTGCCTGGGGACAGGTCCTCAAGGTCGGCCGTGGGGATTTTTTCCACCAGCGACTCCGGCGCACCAAAGTCACGGGCAATGGCCCGGACCTGGTTTTTCACCAGGCCACTCAACGGCGCCAGGTCGCAGGCGCCATCACCGAACTTGGTGAAGAAACCCATCACCGCTTCGGCGGCATGGTCGGTGCCGATCACCAGGCCGTGCTCGGTGCCCGCGATGGTGTATTGCGCCACCATGCGCATCCTCGCCTTGGTATTGCCCAGCACGAAATCCCGCGAGACCGCTGCCTTGCCTTCGAACGCCGCGACTTGATCGGCCAAGGCCTTGACCGCCGGGCCGATGTTGACGGTATGGCGCTCGTCCGGGTCGATGAAGTCCACACAGGCTTGGGCTTCATGCTCGTCGAACTGGGTTTCGTACGGCAGGCGCACGGCGATGAACTTGTAGGCGGCGTTACCGGTTTTCTCCCGCAGTTCGCGCATGGCACGTTGGGCCAGCAGCCCGGCGGTCAACGAGTCAACGCCACCGCTGATGCCCAGCACGAGGGACTTGAGTCCGGAGTTGACCAGGCAATCCTGAATAAAGCTCACCCGACGGGCGATTTCGGCCTTGAGGGCCGCGTCATCGGTGAACGGCGGCTGGACCTTGAGCTGTTCAGCAATCTCACGCTGTACGGCTTGCATGAATTCACTCCTTGCTTGATGTGTCAGAAAGGGCGGCAGGTACTTGGAAAACATGTCGCATGTAGGCGACGAAATTCGGGTCTTTGCAGTGGGTCTTGCCGGGCTCGTCTGAAATCTTGGCCACGGGTTGCCCGTCACAGCTGATCATTTTAAGCACGATGCTCATCGGCTCTACACCTGGAATGTCACACGTCAGGTTGGTGCCAATACCGAAGCTGACATTAATGCGACCACGCAATGCCCGAAAAATCTCCAGGCATTTGGGCAATGTCAGGCTATCGGAGAACACCAGGGTCTTGCTCATCGGGTCGATGCCGAGCTTGTGATAGTGGGCAATGGCTTTTTCGGCCCAGATCACCGGGTCGCCCGAGTCATGGCGCAAACCGTCGAACAGCTTGGCGAAGAACAGATCGAAATCCTTGAGGAAGGCGTCCATGGTGATGCAATCGGTCAGGGCGATCCCCAGCAGGCCCCGGTACTCGCGCACCCAGCAATCGAGGGCGGCGATCTGGCTGTCGATCAGTCGCGGGCCCAGTTGCTGGTGGGCCATGATCCACTCATGGGCCATGGTGCCCAGGGGCTTCATGTCCAGTTCCCGGGACAGGTGCACGTTACTGGTGCCGACGAAGCGCCCGGGGAAATCGTGCTTGAGCACGTTGACCACTTCTTCCTGGACGCGGAAGGAAAAACGACGACGGGTGCCGAAGTCCGCGACTTGCAGTTCGGACAGTTCTTCGGCGCTGGCGTTGGCGCTCAGCCAGTCGAACTTGCGATAAAGCTGTTCCCGCGCCTGTTCCAGGACGATTTCACGATAGCGATAACGATTGCGTACCTCGCTGACGATGGCCAGCAGCGGCACTTCGAACAGAATGACGTGCAGCCACGGCCCGCGCAGGCGGATGAACAACTCGCCGTTTTCGATACCGGTGTGCACGTAGCGCAGGTTGAAGCGAAACAGGCCCAGGAAACGCAGGAAGTCCGGCTTCATAAAGCTGATGCGCTCCAGGAAACCCAACTGGTCGGCGCTCAGGCTCAACTCGGCCAGGCGCTCGATCTGAAAGCGGATCTCCGCCAGGTACGGGCGCAGGTCTTCGCTGTTGCGGCAGCGAAATTCCCATTCGACTTCGACGTTGGGGTAGTTGTGCAACACCGCCTGCATCATCGTCAGTTTGTAGAAGTCGGTGTCGAGCAGGTTCTGCACGATACGATCGGCAAATACGCTCTCGCTCATAGGGTTCTCCAGACAGGCCGCAGCCGTGGGCAGCGAGGTTCGGCGGTTTGTAGTGAAAGGGCTAGTGGCGCATAACCGTGGTGGGTATTGCCAGTGTTTTGTGTCAGCTGCCGCTATTGCGGTGCATCCGGGTTGTCGATCTGCTCCAGCATCCACTCCACAAAAAGCCGCACCTTGGGTACTTCCGCCGAATGTTCCGGATAGGCCAGGTAATAGGCATTGGTGCTGGGCATCGCGTGTTGCCAGGGGATGACCAGTTTGCCGTCGGCCAGTTCTTCTTCCACCAGAAACCGCGGCAGCAGGGCGACGCCGCAGCCGACCTGGGCGGCGCGGATGCACATGTAGAAAGTTTCGAAACGCGGCCCGTGGTAGCTGTGTTCGGTGTGATAGCCCTGATTGTCGAACCAATCGTGCCAGGCCTGGGGCCGTGAGGCGTTTTGCAGCAGCACCAGCTCGGCCAGTTGGGTCGGGTCGGTGAAGGGCTGGTCAGGCAGGCTGCCGGGCGCGCAGACCGGTACCAGTTCTTCGCCAAACAGTTTCAGGGATTCGGTGCCGGGGCGCGAGCCTTGGCCGAAATAGAACGCCAGGTCGCTGCGCCCTTGCAGCAAATCGTCGGCCTCCTGCTCGCTGCACAGATCCAGATGAATCTTCGGATGCCGCAATCGCCAGCCCTTCAAGCGTGGGACCAACCAGCGGGCGCCGAAGGTCGGGGGCGTGGAAACGCGCAGGACTTCGGTGTCGCCGCCGTAGGAGCGCAGGTAATGGGTAGACATTTCCACCTGCGTGAGGATTTTTCGCACTTCCCCCAGGTACAAATCACCGGCTGGCGTCAGCTGCAAGCGTCGGCGCACGCGCCGGAACAGCAAGTGCTGCAGCAACTCTTCCAGTTGCGCGACCTGTTTGCTGACGGCGCTCTGGGTCAGGTTCAGCTCTTCGGCGGCACGGGTGAAGCTCAAGTGGCGGGTCACCGCTTCGAAGCATTGCAGCGCCGTGATCGACGGCAAGTAGCGTTTATTGAGCATGATGAGGCCTTATTTCTTGTGGCTCTGCTTATCCGGTCATGGCCAGCATGAATAAACGGAATGATATCTCGCTTAAAGGTCGTTTGTTGGCAAGTCTCGAGCCAGCTACAACTACAGGTCTGATCAGTCGCATTCGTCCGGCTGCCAATCCTTTGTCTTTCGTGTGAGGAAATTTTCCATGGTTGCTGCATTGCTTGATCGCTTGGGCGTCGACTCGGCCCTGTACCAGAACGGCACACAACCGGTGCATTCGCCCATCGATGGCAGCCGTATCGGCGCCGTGAACTGGGAAGGCGCGGCTGAAGTCGAGCAGCAGGTCAGTCGTGCCGAACACGCCTTCGACCTGTGGCGCCAGGTGCCGGCCCCGCGTCGCGGCGAGCTGGTGCGTCAATTTGGCGACCTGTTGCGTGAATACAAGGCCGACCTTGGCGAGCTGGTGTCGTGGGAAGCCGGCAAGATCACCCAGGAAGGCCTGGGTGAAGTGCAAGAGATGATCGACATCTGCGACTTCGCCGTCGGCCTGTCTCGCCAGCTGTACGGCCTGACCATCGCCTCCGAGCGTCCGGGCCACCACATGCGTGAGTCCTGGCATCCGCTGGGCGTGGTCGGGGTGATCAGTGCCTTCAACTTCCCCGTGGCGGTCTGGGCCTGGAACACCACGCTGGCCCTGGTGTGCGGCAACGCGGTGATCTGGAAACCGTCGGAAAAGACCCCGCTCACCGCCCTGGCGTGCCAGGCGCTGTTCGAGCGCGTGCTGAAGAACTTCAGCGATGCACCGCCGTACCTGAGCCAGGTGATCATTGGTGGTCGCGATGCCGGTGAAGCGCTGGTGGATGACCCGCGCGTGGCCTTGATCAGCGCCACCGGCAGCACCCGCATGGGCCGCGAAGTGGCGCCGAAAGTCGCCGCGCGTTTCGCCCGCAGCATTCTGGAACTGGGCGGCAACAACGCCATGATCCTGGCCCCGAGCGCCGATCTGGACATGGCCGTGCGCGCCATCCTGTTCAGCGCCGTCGGCACCGCCGGCCAGCGTTGCACCACCCTGCGCCGGCTGATTGCCCATGAATCGGTGAAGGATGAAATCGTCACCCGCCTCAAGGCCGCCTATTCGAAAGTGCGCATCGGCCATCCGCTGGAAGGCAACCTGGTCGGGCCGCTGATCGACAAGCACAGCTTCGACAGCATGCAGGATGCGCTGGAGCAGGCCTTGAGCGAAGGCGGGCGAGTCTTTGGTGGCAAGCGCCAGCTTGAAGACCAGTTCCCGAATGCCTATTACGTCTCGCCAGCCATCGTCGAGATGCCCGAGCAGAGCGATGTGGTGCGCCACGAAACCTTCGCACCGATCCTGTACGTGGTCGGCTACAAGGACTTTGCCGAGGCCTTGCACCTGAACAACTCCGTGCCCCAGGGCCTGTCGTCCTGCATCTTCACCACCGACGTGCGTGAAGCCGAGCAATTCATGTCGGCCGTGGGCAGCGACTGCGGCATCGCCAACGTCAACATCGGCCCGAGCGGCGCGGAGATCGGCGGCGCATTCGGGGGCGAAAAAGAAACCGGTGGCGGTCGCGAATCCGGCTCCGACGCCTGGCGCGGCTACATGCGCCGCCAGACCAACACCGTGAACTACTCGCTGGAGTTGCCATTGGCGCAGGGGATTACCTTCGACTGAGGTCGAGTCAACAAAGTCCCCTGTGGGAGCGAGCTTGCTCGCGATAGCGGTCTGTCAGTCACATAGTTATTGAATGTGCCGCCGCCATCGCGAGCTAGCTCGCTCCCACAATGAATTTGTGTGTAGTGGTTAGGTTTCTTTTTCGGAGTCTGGCAATGCCGTTACGCGAAGAATGTCTGTGGGAAAAACTGACGCCGCAAAGGCCTGAAAATAGCGCGCTCACCGGCGAAGTCACGGCTGACGTCTGTGTGATCGGCGCGGGTTTTACCGGGCTGTCGGCGGCGGTGCATTTGCTCGAGCAAGGCAAACGCGTGGTTGTGCTGGAAGCTCATCGGGCCGGGCACGGCGGATCGGGGCGTAACGTCGGGTTAGTCAACGCCGGCCTGTGGATCCCGCCGGATGACATCGAGGCCGGGTTCGGCGAGGCGGTGGGCAGCCAGCTCAATCGCATGCTGGGGGCGGCGCCGGCCCTGGTGTTCAGCCTCATCGATAAATACAACATCGATTGCCAACTGCGCCGCGAAGGCACCCTGCACATGGCTCATAACGCCCGGGGCGAGGCCGACCTGCGCAGTCGCGAAGAGCAATGGAAGCGCCGTGGTGCCCCGGTGGAATTGCTCACCGGCCAGGCCTGTGTCGATGCCACCGGCACGTCGAAAATCGCCGCGGCACTGCTCGACCATCGTGCCGGCACGCTCAACCCGATGGCCTACACCAGCGGGTTGGCCAAGGCGGCCACGGACCTTGGCGGCCAGTTGTTCGACCACTCGCCGGTGACACGCCTGGAACGCCAAGGCCAGCGCTGGTCGGTGCAGACCGCCCAGGGTTCGGTGCTGGCCGAGCAGGTGGTGATCGCCTCCAACGCCTACACCGAGGGCGACTGGACCGAACTGCGGCGCAATTTCTTCCCCGGTTATTACTATCAGGTCGCCTCGGTCCCGCTGACCGACGAGGCCGCCCGCCGCATTCTGCCGGGCGGGCAGGGCTCGTGGGATACCCGCCAGGTATTGAGCAGCATCCGCCGGGACAAGGATGGCCGTTTGCTGCTGGGCAGCCTGGGCAATGGCAACCGCAAGCCGACCTGGTTCCTCAAGGCCTGGGCCGACCGGGTGCAGCAGCACTATTTTCCTTACCTCAAGTCGGTGGAGTGGGAGTGCACCTGGACCGGTTGCATTGCCTTCACCCCCGATCACCTGATGCGTCTGTTCGAGCCCGCTCCCGGGCTGGTGGCCGTTACCGGCTACAACGGTCGGGGCGTGACCACCGGCACGGTGGTCGGCAAGGCGTTCGCCGATTACCTGTGTCACGGTAATGCCCAGGCCCTGCCGATCCCGTTCGCACCCATGCAGCCATTGGCCGGGGTGGGATTGCGCAGTTGCCTGTATGAGGCGGGCTTTTCCCTGTATCACGCGGGCCAGTGCCTGCGGATCGTCATTTGAGTGTTGAAAATTGTTGCTGGAAGCCGCGTTTTCCGGCGTAGCGTCTAGCCTGTTATGGTGCGGGTTGTAGCAATCGCGCACCGACAGTGTGCAGTTCGGTGACGTGGGTTGTTACACAGTGGTTGCACGCCGTTTCGTGCGATGGTTGCAATGATGGCTCACGGAGGGTTTTACCCATTTAAATAAAAGGTTGCACCTCGTGCGGTTTAGACGGTTGCACGCCCTATGAAAAAGGGCTCGAAACAGTCGAAATAACAATAAAGCAGCGACTTTTTTCAGAATAAAAAACCGATGGCACGGCCCTTGCTCTGAGCTTTTCAGTGAAATGAAGTCGCAGTGCCAACTAAAAAAAACCTTGGAGCACCACCTCATGTCCCAGACGTTTTACAAGAAAGGTTTCCTGGCCCTCGCAGTGGCAACTGCGTTGGGTGTTTCTGCGTTTGCTCAAGCTGATGTGAAATTTGGTGTGGCGGGGCCGATGACCGGCGCCAACGCTGCATTTGGCGAGCAGTACATGAAGGGTGCCCAGGCGGCAGCCGATGCCATCAACAAGGCAGGTGGCGTCAACGGTGAGAAGATCGTACTGGTCGCTGGCGACGACGCCTGCGAACCCAAGCAGGCCGTGGCCGTGGCCAACCGCCTGGTTGACCAGGACAAGGTGATCGGCGTGGTCGGGCACTTCTGCTCGTCCAACACCATCCCGGCCTCGGAGGTCTACGACGAAGCCGGCATCATCGCCATTACCCCGGGCTCCACCAACCCTGCAGTCACCGAGCGCGGCCTGAACGCCATGTTCCGCATGTGCGGTCGTGACGACCAGCAGGGCATCGTGGCGGGCGACTACATCGTCGACGTGCTCAAGGGCAAGAAAGTGGCCGTGCTGCACGACAAGGACACCTACGGCCAAGGCCTGGCGGATGCCACCAAGGCACAACTGGCCAAGCGTGGCGTGAAGGAGGTGCTGTACGAAGGCCTGACCCGCGGCGAGAAAGACTTCAGCGCCGTGGTGACCAAGATCCGTGCGGCGGGTGCCGACGTGGTCTACTTCGGTGGCCTGCATCCGGAAGCCGGCCCGCTGGTTCGCCAGTTGCGCGAGCAAGGCCTCAAGGACGTGAAGTTCATGTCTGACGATGGCATCGTCACCGACGAACTGGTCACCACCGCCGGCGGCGCGCAATACGTCGATGGCGTGTACATGACCTTTGGCGCCGACCCGCGCCTGCTGCCAGACAGCAAGGCCGTGGTTGAAGAGTTCCGCAAGAACGGCACCGAGCCTGAAGGCTACACCCTGTACGCCTACGCTTCGGTCCAGGCCCTGGCCGCCGGCTTCAATGGCGCCAAGTCCAATAAGGGCGAAGACGCGGCCAAGTGGCTCAAGGCCAACTCGGTCCAGACCGTGATGGGCAAGAAGGAATGGGACACCAAGGGCGACTTGAAAGTCTCCGACTACGTGGTTTACCAGTGGGACAAGGACGGCAAGTATCACCAGCTGGAAAAACAGAAGTAAGGGCCGAAGCGACCGTCCACGCCTTCTTTGGAACCGGGCAAGCCCCGGCTTCCAAGGGCCGCGCGTCGGTCGTGGCTGACATTGCTCCGACGTAAATCTGTATTTTCCTTAGAAGAACCGCACATCCCAGGGTGTGCAGGTTCTCACTGCGTGAGATTGCGTTATGGATGGTATTTTCCTGCAGCAACTGATCAATGGCCTGACCCTCGGGTCGGTCTATGGTCTGATCGCCATCGGCTACACAATGGTCTACGGCATCATCGGCATGATCAACTTCGCCCACGGCGAGGTTTACATGATTTCCGCTTACCTCGCGGCAATCAGTCTGGCTCTGCTGGCTTACTTCGGTATTGAATCCTTTCCGCTTATGATCCTCGGCACCCTCGTGTTCACGGTCGTGGTCACCGGAGTATATGGCTGGGTCATCGAACGCGTCGCCTATAAACCCCTGCGCAACTCAACCCGGCTGGCACCGCTGATCAGTGCCATCGGCATCTCGCTGATCCTGCAGAACTACGCGCAGATCAGCCAGGGCGCCCGCCAACAGGGAGTCCCGACACTGCTTGAAGGCGCCATGCGCGTCGATATCGGCAGCGGTTTCGTCCAGCTCACCTACACCAAGATTTTCATCCTGATCGCCGCGTTCGCCGGGATGGGCTTGCTGACCTACATCATCAAGTACACCAAGCTCGGACGCATGTGCCGCGCCACCCAGCAAGACCGCAAGATGGCCTCGATCCTGGGGATCAACACCGACCGGGTGATTTCCTACGTGTTCATCATCGGTGCGGCGATGGCGGCCCTGGCCGGCGTGCTGATCACCATGAACTACGGTACGTTCGACTTCTATGCCGGCTTCATCATCGGCATCAAGGCGTTCACCGCGGCGGTACTTGGCGGCATCGGCTCCCTGCCTGGGGCGATGCTCGGCGGGATCATCCTCGGCATCTCCGAGTCGCTGTTCTCCGGTCTGATCAACTCTGACTACAAAGACGTGTTCAGTTTCTCGCTGCTGGTGCTGATTCTGATTTTCCGTCCCCAAGGCCTGTTGGGTCGCCCACTCGTGGCGAAGGTATAAGTATGTCTGCTGCCAATAAATCGATTGATATCAAAAAGAGCGTCATCGACGCGATCCTGGCCGGCCTGATCTCGCTGATCGTGTTCGGGCCGATCGTCGGCGTGGTGCTCGACGGCTACAGCTTCAACCTGCAACCGGCTCGCGTTGGCTGGCTGGTGGCGATCGTGATGATCGGGCGCTTTGCCTTGAGCCTGTTCCTGCAAACCCCCAAGGGGCTGAAGATTCTCCAGGGTTTCGAGAGTACCGGCTCCGGCGTGCATGTGCTGCCACCGGACTACAAGTCGCGCCTGCGCTGGGTCATCCCGGCGTTGATCGTGATTGCCATCGTGTTTCCGTTCTTCGCCAACAAATACGTACTCACTGTGGTCATCCTCGGGCTGATCTATGTGCTGTTGGGCCTGGGCCTGAACATCGTTGTCGGCCTGGCGGGGCTGCTCGACCTGGGTTACGTGGCGTTCTACGCCATCGGTGCCTATGGCCTGGCGCTGGGCTATCAATACCTGGGGCTGGGGTTCTGGACGGTACTGCCACTGGCGGCCATCGCGGCGGCGATGGCGGGGTGCATATTGGGCTTCCCGGTGTTGCGAATGCACGGTGACTACCTGGCCATCGTGACCCTGGGTTTTGGCGAGATCATTCGCCTGATACTCAACAACTGGCTGTCGTTCACCGGCGGGCCGAATGGCATGCCCGTGCCGTCGCCGACCTTTTTCGGCCTGGAGTTTGGTCGAAGGGCCAAGGATGGTGGGGTGCCGTTCCATGAGTTCTTCGGCATCGACTACAACCCCAATATCAAATTCCTGTTCATCTACATCGTGCTGTTCATCACGGTACTGCTGGTGCTCTATATCAAGCATCGCCTGACCCGCATGCCAGTCGGGCGTGCCTGGGAAGCCCTGCGCGAGGATGAAATCGCCTGCCGCTCCATGGGCCTGAACCATGTGCTGGTCAAGCTCTCGGCCTTCACCATTGGCGCCTCCACAGCGGGCCTGGCAGGGGTGTTCTTTGCCAGTTACCAGGGCTTCGTCAACCCGTCTTCGTTCACCTTCTTCGAGTCGGCGCTGATCCTGGCCATCGTGGTGCTGGGCGGCATGGGCTCGACGGTCGGCGTGGTGATTGCCGCCTTCGTACTCACTGTGGCGCCGGAGCTGCTGCGCAGTTTCTCCGAATACCGGGTGCTGCTGTTCGGCGTATTGATGGTGTTGATGATGATCTGGCGTCCGCGCGGCCTGATCCGTATCAGCCGTACCGGGGTGACGCCGCGCAAGGGGGTAGCGCCATGAGCGAAGTCGTACTCAAAGTTGAAAACCTGATGATGCAGTTCGGTGGCATCAGGGCCCTCAGCGACGTCAGCCTGCAAGTCAAACGCAACTCGATCTTTGCCCTGATCGGCCCCAATGGTGCGGGCAAGACCACGGTGTTCAACTGCCTGACCGGTTTCTACAAGGCCACGGGCGGGAAGATCGAACTCAACGTGCGTGGCGAGCAAACCAACGTCATCAAGCTGTTGGGCGAGGCGTTTCGCCCGACTGATTTCGTGTCGCCGAAGTCCTTCGCCAGCCGGCTGTACTACAAGATGTTTGGCGGCACCCACCTGGTGAACCGCGCCGGCCTGGCGCGCACCTTCCAGAACATTCGCCTGTTCAAGGAAATGTCGGTGCTGGAAAACCTGCTGGTGGCCCAGCACATGTGGGTCAACCGCAGCATGGTGGCGGGTATCCTCAACACCAAGGGCTACCGCAAGGCCGAAAGCGACGCCCTGGACCATGCCTTCTACTGGCTGGAAGTGGTGGACCTGGTGGATTGCGCCAACCGCCTGGCGGGCGAGCTTTCCTACGGTCAGCAACGCCGCCTGGAAATCGCCCGGGCCATGTGCACGCGCCCGCAGATCATCTGCCTCGACGAACCGGCCGCCGGCCTCAACCCTCAGGAAACCGAAGCGCTGAGCGCGATGATCCGGCTGCTGCGCGACGAGCATGATCTGACCGTGGTGCTGATCGAACACGACATGGGCATGGTAATGAGCATTTCCGACCACATCGTGGTGCTGGACCACGGCAACGTGATCGCCGAGGGCGGTCCGGAGGCGATTCGCAACGATCCGAAGGTGATCGCGGCCTACCTGGGTGCCGATGAAGAGGAACTGGTATGAGTGGACCTATCCTCGAGCTCAAGGAGCTGGACGTGTTCTACGGGCCGATCCAGGCCCTGAAAAAAGTCTCGATGCACATTGGCGAAGGTGAAACCGTGAGCCTGATCGGCTCCAACGGTGCCGGCAAGTCCACGTTGCTCATGTCGATCTTCGGCCAGCCGCGTGCAGCAGGCGGGCAGATCATCTACCAGGGTGTGGACATCACCCACAAGTCGTCCCATTACATCGCCTCCCATGGCATCGCGCAGTCGCCGGAAGGGCGGCGGGTATTCCCGGACATGACCGTCGAGGAAAACCTGCTGATGGGCACCATCCCCATCGGTGACAAGCACGCCAGTGAAGACATGCAGCGCATGTTCGAGCTGTTTCCACGGCTCAAGGAGCGCCGCAACCAGCGGGCCATGACCATGTCCGGCGGCGAGCAGCAGATGCTCGCCATTGCCCGGGCATTGATGAGCCGGCCAAAGTTGTTGCTGCTCGATGAGCCGAGTCTGGGGCTGGCGCCTATCGTGGTGAAGCAGATCTTCGCCACCCTGCGTGAACTGGCGTCCACCGGGATGACCATCTTCCTGGTGGAGCAGAACGCCAACCATGCCCTCAAGCTGTCGGACCGGGCCTATGTGATGGTCAACGGTGAAATCCGCCTGACCGGCACGGGCAAGGAGCTGCTCGCCAACGAGGAAGTGCGCAACGCGTACCTGGGCGGGCATTGAGGCGGTTGTTGCAATGAAAAAAACCGGCGAGTGATCGCCGGTTTTTTATCCCTCCAAAACACCACCAACCCCTGTGGGAGCGAGCTTGCTCGCGAAAGCGGTGGGTCAGTCGACACGCCATGTGGCTGATACACCGCCTTCGCGAGCAAGCTCGCTCCCACAGGTTTTTTATGCGTTTTTGCAATTGTGGACAACAATCCTGAGCCCCTGCGAAACCGCGACATAAAGTCGCCGCAAACAGTTGTTTTGTCACGGTTTTGACTTGTCCCCGTTTGCTTTGGAGCTGGCTGTGGGTAACGTGGGAGTAGCTGGCTGCGAGCCTTTGAATACGTGGCTTCCAGGGCTGTGGTCGTTTTTTGATCAGGCGTTTTTGCTCAAGCGGGAGTGGCGGCTGTCAACACTTTTATGAGCGCTGCAATGGGCTCGAAAATCGGTGGGCAAGCCTGTGGATAAGTCTGTGATTAAACTCTGGAAAGACCGCGCTGAGCACCGTCGTTACTGGCTTGGAGCCATCGCCCATCTCGCGTTGGCTTATAGCAGATAACTTGCGCTGCACAACCTCACTTGCAGGGTCAAGCGAAAAAATTTTCCAAATACCCCGCAAAGCCTTATGCACAGCGGCTTGCAGGTTTTGCACTTGCCCCCGATTACTGTGGACGTGCCTGTGGATAAGGTGCGGGCAACCGGCTGCGGCCCTTGTTTGGCAAGGCCTGGCGTTGATTGGTTGTTTTATGAGCAGTCGTGGGGCAAAAGCCGTGTGCAAGTCTTGCCCCTACCGTGCCAGGGCGGGCATGCTGTGGGCCGATTTCCATTTAATGGCTGTTGAAGTTCAAACAAGGAGAACACGATGTCTGACACCCTGTTTATTACCGGCGCGACGTCCGGTTTTGGTGAAGCCTGTGCCCGTCGTTTTGCCGAGGCCGGTTGGAAACTGGTGCTGACCGGTCGTCGTGAAGAGCGCCTCAATGCCCTCTGTGCCGAGCTGTCGAAGCAGACTGAAGTCCATGGCTTGGTATTGGACGTGCGTGATCGCAAGGCCATGGAAGAGGCAATCGCCAACCTGCCGCCATCCTTCGCCAAATTGCGCGGGCTGATCAACAACGCCGGCCTGGCCCTGGGCGTCGACCCTGCACCCAAGTGCGACCTCGATGACTGGGACACCATGGTCGACACCAATGTGAAAGGCCTGATCTACAGCACTCGCCTGCTGTTGCCGCGCCTGATCGCCCACGGCCGTGGGGCCGGGATCGTCAACCTGGGCTCCATCGCCGGCAACTACCCGTACCCGGGCAGCCACGTGTATGGCGCGAGCAAGGCGTTCGTCAAACAGTTCTCCCTGAACCTGCGTTGCGACCTGCAAGGCACGGGCGTGCGGGTGAGCAATATTGAGCCGGGCCTGTGCGAGAGCGAGTTCTCCCTGGTGCGCTTCGGTGGCGACCAGGAGCGCTACAACGCGACCTACGCCGGCGCCGAGCCGATCCAGCCACAGGACATCGCCGATACGATTTTCTGGGTGCTCAATGCGCCAGCGCACATCAACATCAACAGCCTGGAGCTGATGCCGGTGAGCCAGACCTGGGCCGGGTTTGCCATTGAACGCAACAAAACATAAGAGCGCGTTATCGTTCATCGCGGGCAAGCCTTGCTCCCACAGGTTTGATTCATCTCTGAGAGCAGGGCTGCTCAAATCCCTGTGGGAGCAAGGCTTGCCCGCGATAGCGGTTTGCCAATCAGCCTAGATAATCGGCTAGCCCGCGATAGCAGGTCAGCAGGTGATACGGCGTGGTGGACGGCATGTCCCGGCGGCTGACGATGCCGTCGGCGTCCAGGCATTCGTTCCAGCCCTTGGCATGCAGGAAATGCTGCTGCAGCGCCTGCAATTGACGCAGCAGCAACCCTTGGCTGCCCGGGCGCAAGCTGAGTGCCCGCAAGTATTCCGCCTGGGCCCAGATGCGTTGGGTGGCATCGCGTGGGCCTGCCTGGGACCCCAAGGCCAGCATTGCACACACAGCGCCGGAGTCCGGGGCGACGCCGCGCTGTTCGGTATGGCCGAAGCTGTGTTCCAGGGCTGTGTGCAACTTGCCGTTGCGCAACAGGGGCGATGAGGCCAGCAAGTAATACCATTCGAACTGGTGTCCCGGTTCGAACCAGTTATCCACAGCCTTGAGCGGCTTCTCCATCATCACGCGTTGCTGCGGCTCGATGAACTGTTTGGACATCCCGTCGCAAAGGCTCAGCAACGCCTGGCGGACGTTGGCGTCTTCGCGGACCGACAGGGTGGCGAGGAACGCTTCGGCCAGGTGCATCAAGGGGTTCTGCAACGGGCCGGATCCGGTCGTCGACCAGTCGCGCTTGAGGCTGGCTTCGTAGAGCCCATCTGCGCTGGCAAAGCGCTGGGCAATGACCTCCAGGCTCGCGTTGAGCACCGATTCCACCAGTGGTTCGCGGACCTTGCCCCAGTAATGGGCGCAGGCGAACAGGATGAAGGCGTGGGTGTAGAGGTCTTTGCCGGTGTCCAGCGGCACGCCTTGCGGGTCGATGCTGTAGAACCAGCCGCCGTGTTCGGCATCGTGGAAATGGCGCTGCAGCGAGCGGAACAGTGCACTGGCCCGTTCCTCGGCCTGGGGCACTTCGCCGATCAGGCTGGCGAACACATACAACTGCCGCGCACAGGCCATGGCGCGGTAGCGCTGGGGTGGCAGCGGCACATGTTCGGCATCCAGGGATTCATAGGGCAACGCCAGTTCGGCATTCCAGCCCGGGCCTTGCCACATCGGCACGATCACGTCGTGAAAATGCTGACGCACCGTTGCAAACAGGGCAGTCAATTCAGGCTGGGGAGCGGGGCGGGAAGCATGAGGCATTGGCGGATGTCGTCACGGCTGGGGGCGATTGCGCGACATGGTAGCAGAGTGACCGACTTCAGAGAGATCGCGCCTGCAAGTCCGTCATCGCGAGCTTGCTCGCGATAGCGGCCTGGCAGGCGCTAAAGAATCAGCCCGCCAGCAACCAGACCCCAGCCGCCGCCGAAGCTGCCCCGGCCAATCGAACCAATGGCGCCGCCGCTCGTGGCAACACCCGCACCAGGGCAAACCCGGCGCCATGCAACGCCGCCGTGGCCGCGACGAACCCTGCCGCATAGGCCCACGGGCTCGACATGTCCGGCAGTTCCAAGCCATGGGCCACGCCATGGAACAGCGCAAACAGTGCCGTCGCACCGACTGCCAGGCTCAACGGCGGACGCACCGCCAGTGCCACCGCCAGGCCCAGGGCGAGTACCGAGGCGGCGATCCCGCTTTCCAACGCTGGCAGGTCCAGGCCTTCAAAACCCAGCAGGCCGCCGAGCAGCATCGTACCGACGAAGGTGCATGGCAGCGCCCAGCGCGCGGCACCTTGTTGTTGTGCGGCCCACAAACCGACCGCCAGCATCGCCAGCAAGTGGTCGAGCCCGCCGATAGGGTGGCCGAGGCCGGCGATCAGGCCATTGTCGCCATGGCCGGGATGGGCGAAGGCCAGGGCTGGGGTCAGCAGCAGGGCGAGGGCGCCGAGAATGCGTTTGAAGGTCATCGATAAGCTTCCTTGTGGTCAGTCGGAAAAAATCAGGCGGCGGTCAGCAGGCCCTGGCGCTCGATGAACGCAATGATGTCGTCCAGGCCCTGGCCGGTCTTCTGGTTGCTGAACACGAAGGGCTTGCCGTTGCGCATCCGCCGGGTGTCGCTGTCCATCATTTCCAGGGACGCCCCCACCAGCGGTGCCAGGTCGATTTTATTGATCACCAGCAAGTCGGATTTGCAGATGCCCGGCCCGCCCTTGCGCGGCAGCTTGTCACCGGCCGAGACGTCGATCACATAGATGGTCAGGTCCGACAGCTCCGGGCTGAAGGTCGCCGACAGGTTGTCGCCGCCCGACTCCACCAGAA
This sequence comes from Pseudomonas sp. A-RE-22, assembly GCF_019956035.1. Lineage (NCBI taxonomy): Bacteria > Pseudomonadati > Pseudomonadota > Gammaproteobacteria > Pseudomonadales > Pseudomonadaceae > Pseudomonas > Pseudomonas sp. A-RE-22. The sequence goes on along the minus strand of NZ_JAHBCZ010000011.1, from coordinate 1,759 downwards.
TCAGGTCCAAGCCCGGGAAGCGCCGGTTCAACTGGTCCACCGCCTCCAGGTTGATCGACGCATCTTCGCGAATCGCCGTGTGCGGGCAGCCACCGGTTTCCACGCCGATGATCCGCTCCGGCGCCAGGGCCTCGTTGCGCACCAGGAAGTCGGCGTCTTCGCGGGTATAGATGTCGTTGGTGACCACTGCCAGGTTGTAGCGTTCACGTAGAGCCAGGCACAGGGCCAGGGTCAGGGCGGTCTTGCCGGAACCTACCGGGCCGCCGATACCGACGCGCAGAGGTTGTGTATTCATGAGTGTCTCCTAGGAACGGAACAGGCGGCTGTACTGGCGCTCATGGGCCATGCACGCCAGGGACAGGCCAAAGGCGGCGCTGCCGTAATGGTCGGGGTCGATGTTCGAGGCGTCGTGCTGGGTCTGTTGCAGCAGCGGCAGCAGTTCGCTGGTCAGGCGCTGGGCGGCTTGCTGGCCCAGGGGTAGGGTTTTCATCAGCACCGCCAGTTGGTTTTCCAGCCAGCTCCACAGCCAGGCGGCAAGAGCGTCCCGGGGGGCGATATGCCAGGCGCGCGCCGCCAGAGCCCAGCACAGCGCCAGGTGCGGCTCGCTGCGTTGTTGGAGACTGAGCTGTTCAAGAAAACCGCGCGCGGCACCGTCGAGTTCCGGCAGGCCGGCAAGCAGTTGTTGCAACGAGTAGCCCATCTGCCGGCTCTCCTGATACAGCTCACGGGTTTCCCGGCTGGCGCGATGTTCTTCGCAATGCAGCAGCAGGGCGTCCCAATCGTCAGCGGCGGCTGCGCTGCAGTGCGCCAGCAATAAGGGCGCTTCGAAGCGCGCCAGGTTCAGCAGCAGTTGATCGCTGATCCAGCGACGGGCGTCATCGGGATTCTTCACCTGGCCGTTGTCCACCGCCATCTCCAGCCCCTGGGAATAGCTGTAGCCGCCAATCGGCAACTGCGGGCTGGCCAGACGCAGCAGCGCCCAGGCCGGGTTCATGTACGCACGCCAAACTGATGCAGGCGCGGCGCGTAGTTGAAATCTTCGTCGCCGTGCCGGGAGTGATGGTGACCGCCGCCATAGGCGCCATGTTCCGGCTGGAACGGGGCTTCGATAGGTTCGGCGCGGGCGCCCAGTTGTTCGAGCATCGCCTTGAGCACGTAATCGTCCAGCAGGCGCAACCAGCCATCGCCCACTTGCAGGGCGACATGGCGATTGCCCAGGTGATAGGCGGCGCGGGTCAGTTCGAAGGCGTTGGCGCAGGTGACATGCAGCAGTTGTTCGGCGCGGGCGCAAACGCGCACGATGCGCCCGTCTTCAGCTTGCAGGCATTCGCCGTCGTACAGCGGCGGCTGGCCTCGCTCCAGGAACAACCCCACGTCTTCACCCTCGGCACTGAAACAGCGCAGGCGGCTTTTGCTGCGGGCGTCAAAGGTCAGGTGCAGCTCGGCGTCCCAGCGCGGTTGAGTGTCGATTCTGCGATGAATCACCAGCATCGGAGTGCTTCCAGCAATGAACAGTGCTGTGTTTAGAGCAAGGGGCTTGCCAACCGAAAGAGATGTAGGAAATAGCTGGGGATGGCGTTTCAGGATGGGGCGGGTTGCGTCCCATATTGGTGCGAGATTGGCTATCGCGCACCATTTTGCGGCTTGCACAAAAAACCTGTTGGAGCGGGGTTATTCGGTACTGCCCAGCCCTTGCCAATGCTTGAGGCCAATAAAGATGAACCGCAGTTGCTGGGTAATCTTCGCCTGGGGCGTGAGG